>CABRFZ010000001.1 GCA_902470365.1 uncultured Collinsella sp.
TCCGCACATGTGCGGATGAATGTGGAAGGTGTTCGGATGAAGTTGATAATCAAGGGAAAAACTCTTTTCAAAATTCTTGAAAATTGGGGCTTGCATCGCGTGGCGTTCCTTGCAATAATAGTCGAGCGCGAAGCGCACAGGACACGGTGGGTGTAGCTCAGTTGGCTAGAGCGACGGGTTGTGGTCCCGTAGGTCGAGGGTTCGAGTCCCTTTACCCACCCCAGTTCTTGCTTCGTGTTGATATCGGGTCGTTAGCTCAGTTGGTAGAGCAGGGGACTCTTAATCCCAAGGTCCAGGGTTCGACCCCCTGACGGCCCACCACACGATATCTCCTCTAAAGTCCGCCGCAACGGACTTTAGCTTTGGGTCGTTAGCTCAGTTGGTAGAGCAGGGGACTCTTAATCCCAAGGTCCAGGGTTCGACCCCCTGACGGCCCACCCAAAGATAGTTAAAGCGACTGGCTCAGGCTGGTCGCTTTTTTGTTAACCTCGCATGGGGCCGAACCCGTCGGGGCGCGGAGCTGAAGAAATGCGTAAGCATTTGCCAGCGCAGCGCGCAAGGCGCGAAGCGCCGCAGCGACCGCCTGCGCAGCAGGCTGACCCCCTGACGGCCCACCCAAAGATTGTTAAAGCGACTGGCTCAGGCTGGTCGTTTTTTGTTGACCATGCATGGGGTCGAACCCGTCGGGGCGCGGCCGCTTTCACAGATCGAGCCTACCCTGGGGATCGGTAAAACCGTCAGTACCCTCCTTGAGTTTCTTCTCGTCTGCCTTCACACGACGCTCGAGCTTTTTTGTATCCTCGGCAGGCGGTAGGTTCTCGGGAACAATTCCGCGGTCGATGAGGCTGCCACGCACGCTCGTGTTGTTCTCGACGTGTTCTTGTTTAATCTGGTCCAGACCGTACAAGTCGTGTTCCTCGGCGTTGAAGGCCGTCATCGAGTTCGTGAGGTCCTTTGCTTTGATGAGAACATCGGCTAGCTTGTCCGCCAATGCAGCACTCTTGGGCACACCAAGCTGCCGCTTCATGTCCGCCGTGCTTCTGCCGCCGAATAACGCCTCATCGCCCTTCGACTTGATGATCGCGAATCCTTTGGAGTCCACGCCTCGTTTGAACGCAATGCCCGAGAGCTGTTTCTCTGAATCGGATAGCGAGTGGCGCGCCTGCAAGCGCTGAATCTCTGCGAAGCGCTGCTCTATGAGCTCCTGACGGCGTGTCTGCACGGCGAAGTACGCCTGTGCGAGCGCGATTTCGGGTTTGTTTGGGTCTCCGTTTTGGGCGATTAAATAGCATGCGTAGCGCGTCAGCTTGTAGTCTTTTACGGCTCGTTTGGCGATGCCGGCATCTACCATTTTGCTGGCCTCAGCAAAATGGGCGGCAACAGGCATTTTATTCGTGTCACACGATGCCATGGATCTCTTAACTGCAGTCTCAAAATTACGCCATTGGGTGTATCCGAGGGGTTCCATTAAATCGCGTGCGAGCCAATACTCAACGCCGTCTTCTACATGGGCGTAGCTATCAAGTTCGACACGCCACTTCTCGATATCTCTGCTGTCCATATCTCCTCCTCGCTGGTCTATTTTCTATGCGGGCTTTGCCCGCTCTGTATTCAGAATAAGGATACGCTGCCGTGCGGACACGAATGGGCCCCGTGCCACTTCGAGCTCACGGGGCCCATGGATATCGATTGGTTGTGTTCTGCTTTAGGTAGGTGTCCGGTTTAATCCGCTCGATAGTGCGAACCCAGGCTTTCGGTCCGCTTACGCATGGCTTTGACCATCTCCATCGCCAGCTGAATCTGCGATTGCAGGCGGGCGAGGGCTGCGACTTCGCTGCCCTGGGCTTTCTGTGCGCTCAAGGTCGTTGCCTCCGTCTTTAAGCCCTCAAGCTCGTGTAGTGCCTCGGATAGGCCCGTCTCGGTGCGGTTGATCATGCAATAGGTGCTCATCGTGTGCCTAAGGCTGTGTGTCAGGCGTTTGGCATCTGTTGTGGCAATGCCGTACTGGGGGAGGGTGATATCCGCCTTCAGGGCTGCCTCAGGCTCCTTCTGCGCTGCAAGGGCTGCCGATGCGCCCGCGATGCGCCCGAACACGATGCCGTTGGCACTTGATAAGCCACCAATGCGGTCGGCTCCGTGCATGCCGCCTGTCGCCTCACCGCAAGCGTAGAGGCCCTCAACGCCCGTGTACGCGGTCTTATCGATCTTGATGCCGCCGTTAGCGGCGTGGGCATACATCGCAACGCGCATCTCGTCAGTCGGGGCGATGCCGTGCTCGTCTTGCAGCCAGGTGGCAAAGGTCTGCACAAACTCTGGGACATCCTCGCGGGGGAAGTCGTAGTGGAGTGCCAGGCCTTCGACACCTGCCTGATCGATGACGAGATCGATAGCGCGGGAGGCCAAGCGTGACGTGAAGGGACCATATCCAGAGCGCTGCTCGAGCAGGTCGTTCAGCTTGTCGTCGGCAATATCTACCGGCTGGTCTACATGCACGTAGCGCCAGGTTTTCTCGTTGAAGACCAAGTTACGCCTGGGCTCGATGAAGCCGGGCATCATCTGCATGAACTCTATATTAGTAAGTGTTGCGCCGTGCGCCAGCGCGATGGCCTGCGAGGAGCTGAGCACATCAGCCGACGTAAGGCTGCGCTCGAACAGGCCGCCTGTGCCACCGGCTGCGATGACCGTGGCCTTGGCAGCAAAGGGCACGATTCGATTTTCGGTAAGGTCGTAGAGTACGGTTCCGGTTATTCTGCCGTTCGTGTCCTCAACAAGGTCGATAAGCTCATGGCGGGGGAGCAGGCGAATGCCGAGCGACTCGATCCAGGTCGTCAGAGCGTCCTCAAGGGGCTTGCGGATGAGGCCGCGCCACATGCGCGTCTTGTGGTCAAAGCAGGGGATAAATTGCTTTTGTTGAGCACTCTTGGCGCTTTGCGGACGCTGGAGCTCAACGCCCAGGTCTTGCTCGAGCCAGTCAATCGCTTGGGGAATGCCGTGGACGAACGCTTGGACGAGTTCGGGGTCGGCAACGCCGCCGCCGACGGCCAGGATGGTGTCGATGAGGTCCTGCTCGTCGTCTTCGTTAACGGGTCCGATAAGCCCTAGGCCCCAGGTTCCGGGGAAGAAGCTCGATCCACTCATAGTCTTGCCGGCGCTTGCCACAGCGACGGTTGCACCCGTGCGTGCCGCTTCGATGGCGGCGCAAAGGCCCGCAATGCCAGATCCAATTACCAGTACATCAGTCGATTCCATCGGATTCCTTTCTCGTCCGGCGCATTGTCGCACGGGTGATCGGCAATGGGGCCGCAAAGACTCGGCAAATCGGTAAAGGGCAAATATGGCAGGTGGGCGTCAGATGGACTCGGCCACTTCGGTCGGCCTATTTGATAAGTTGCGGTGGAATACGGACTGTTTTGGCCTGTATGGATGCAATTCAGTCCGTATTTCACCGCAACTGATACATCGGACCTTCTAATAAGAGTAACCAATTTGAGACGGGGCAAACAAAAAGAGCCGCTACCTCGAAAGGTAGCGGCTCCAAAGCTCAGCTATATGAGCATCGCGCGGGCGCGATTAGGCCTTGAGGGCCTCCTCGACGGCGACAGCGCAGGCGACGGTGGCACCGACCATGGGGTTGTTGCCCATGCCGATGAGACCCATCATGTCGACGTGCGCAGGCACGGAGGAAGAACCGGCGAACTGGGCGTCGGAGTGCATGCGGCCCATGGTGTCGGTCATGCCGTAAGAGGCAGGGCCGGCGCCCATGTTGTCCGGGTGCAGGGTACGGCCAGTGCCGCCACCAGAAGCGACGGAGAAGTACTTCTTGCCAGCCTCGAGGCGCTCCTTCTTGTAGGTGCCAGCGACGGGGTGCTGGAAGCGCGTGGGGTTGGTAGAGTTACCGGTGATCGAGATGTCGACGTTCTCGTGCCACATGATGGCAACGCCCTCGCGGACGTCGTCGGCGCCGTAGCAGTTGACGGCGGCGCGGGGACCATCGGAGTAGGGGATGGTCTCGACGACCTTGAGCTCGCCCGTGAAGTAGTCGAACTGGGTCTTCACGTAGGTGAAGCCGTTGATGCGGGCGATGATCTGAGCAGCGTCCTTGCCCAGACCGTTGAGGATGACGCGCAGCGGCTTCTTGCGAGCCTTGTTGGCGTTCAGAGCCAGGCCGATAGCACCCTCAGCGGCAGCGAAGGACTCGTGGCCGGCCAGGAAGGCGAAGCACTCGGTGTCGTCGGAGAGCAGCATAGCGCCCAGGTTGCCGTGGCCCAGACCGACCTTGCGGTCCTCGGCGACGGAGCCGGGAACGGTGAAGGCCTGGATGCCCTCGCCGATGATGGCGGCAGCCTCAGAAGCGGACTTGGCGCCACGCTTGACAGCGAGAGCGCAACCGAGGGTGTAGGCCCACTCGGCGTTCTGGAAGGCGATGGACTGGGTGTTGTTGACGATCTCACGCGGGTTGAAGCCCTTGTCGGTGCAGATCTGCAGAGCTTCCTCGAGGGAGGCGATGCCGTTGTCGGCGAGGCACTTGTTGATCTTGTCAGCGCGGCGCTCGTAACCTTCGAACGTAACAGTCATAGTTATTTCCCTCCCTTTCTACTCGTGAACCGGGAACACGCTGGCGACGGAGTGAGTCTCCTCGTCGGTGCGCGGGTCGATGTACTTGGCAGCGTTCTCCCACTGACCATAGTGGCCCATAGCGCCAGCGATGGCCTCCTCGGGGGTCTTGCCGGCCTTGACGGCGTCGGTGAACTTACCGAGGTTCAGGAACTCGAACGCGATGATCTCGTTCTTGTCGTTGAGAGCCATGCGGGTGACGTAGCCCTGAGCGAGCTCGAGGTAACGAGCGCCCTTGGCCTTGGTGCCGAACATGGTGCCGACCTGGGAGCGAAGGCCCTTGCCGAGGTCGTCGAGGGAGGCGCCCACGGGCAGGCCGCCCTCGGAGAATGCGGTCTGGCTGCGGCCGTAAACGATCTGCAGGAAGATCTCGCGCATAGCAACGTTGATGGCGTCGCAGACGAGGTCGGTGTTGAGGGCCTCGAGGATGGTCTTACCGGGAAGGATCTCGGAAGCCATGGCGGCAGAGTGGGTCATACCCGAGCAGCCGATGGTCTCAACGAGGGCCTCCTCGATGATGCCGTCCTTAACGTTCAGCGTGAGCTTGCAGGCGCCCTGCTGAGGTGCGCACCAACCCACACCGTGCGTAAGACCGGAGATGTCGGAAATCTCCTTAGCCTGGACCCACTTGCCCTCCTCGGGGATGGGTGCGGGGCCGTGGTATGCACCCTTGGCAACGGGGCACATGTTCTCCACTTCCTGTGAGTACTGCATGCCTCTCCTCTCTATCGTGTTGGCGTCCCGTCTGGGGGTCGTGGCTGGCGATTGCCGGGCGACCCTTCGAAAGGGACATGACATGCAGCCCCTATAATACCGCGAAATGCACGGAATATTCGGCGAACGGCTCAGTTTTCGTAGCGGGAAGTCCGGAAGTTTTAATTGAAACGGTTTAACTCTATGTTCTGTGGTCGTGAACTTCCGTAGAGGGGGTCCTTCTTGGGCAAGCTTTTGGTCAGCTCTTGTAAGCGTTGCAGGGCTTGACCTGTTGCAACGGTGCCGTTCGCCGCCTGATTACTGCCTTTGGCCGCGCGAGTGTATTGTTTTGCGTGAATGTTTTGATGGCACGCTTCAATCGTGCTGTATTGGATGGCAAGCAGATCCCGGCGAAAGGAACGCCATGCAGCGCGTTTGGAGAACGGTTACCGGCTTTTACCATGTCTGTGCGCGCGGTACGGGCAAGCAGCTCATCTTTGAGGGCGATGAAGACCGGTGGGAGTTTTTGGAGCTGATGCGCGAGTGCTGTCGCGAGGCGGGCGTGACGGTTATCGCCTGGTGCCTTATGAACGACCACGTGGATCTGGTACTCTCGGATTATGAGGACACGATGAGCGCGGCGATGCACCGGTTGCTTTTGACGTACGCGCGGCGGTTCAATAAACGCACGGGGCGCACAGGCCATCTGTTCCAGAACCGTTTTGATCGGCGTTCGCTCGATACCGATTGGCAGGTGATGGAGGCTATTCGCTCCGTACACGCCGATCCGCAGGAGGTGGGCATCAGTCTCATTGAGCGTTATCCCTGGAGCAGCTTTCCGGAGCATTTGTGCGCTTACGACGGTGACGCGGCCGATGTCGCGAGGGGATTTTCTGATCCTTCTTGCGTGCTTGAACTTTTTGGTTCTGCCGAGGGCTTTATTGCCTATTCGCTTTCGACGCCCGACGGCAGCGAGCCGGCGCTGTGCGATATGAAAGAGACAGAGTGGGAACACCACGCCTTTGCCGACAAGTTGGCGAAGAGCCTCGGGGTTCCGCTCAATGGGGTTAAAACTGCACCGCCGGCGCAGCGCGATACCGTTATTGTTGGATTGAACAATGCCGGCTTTACGGTGCGCCAGATTGAGCGGTATACCGGGATTGGCAAAAGTACCGTCTCTCGTATCGTGCGCGCCCGCGCGCGAACGGCGATGCGGGCTGGCGGAAACGTGATGTAAGGTCGCCTGTTCACCGCAGTTGGGGTCGTCCATACGCCGCAACCAGCGTTCAAAAGCTTGGTACGGTAACTGCACTTCTTAATATGCATAGAACAATCGTCATCTTGCATAAAATAACAGCTCAGTCCGGGTTTGCCCGTGCCTACCCCCGTCTGCGCCGTGCAAAAAACGGAGTTTTCAGCATCGTGGTGCTGTCGGCACTGCCGCAATCTTGCAACATACGGGTCCCGAAGCTATTTATGCCTTCCGATGCGCCTCCGAAGCGCATGTATGTGATCCCTGAGACCGCGATGCTTGTTCTAAAACACAATATATATGCGCCTGGAGACGTTGATTAACGCTTTCGATGCGTATACATACAGCTTGGCGTGCTGAATACTCGCAAAAATGCACGTCGCACCCTATGGGACCCGTCTGCGGCAGGCGCGAAGCGAGTCGGAGCTCAGCAGAACGGGGCTTGGCGCATTGCTTGGCGGGCCCGGGGCCCTGCCGCAGGCCTTTGGTGCTGTGGAAAACGCCCGTGTTCGCGTCTGGCCGTGTGGTAAATGACAGTCGGGGCGCCGGGCGCGCTGATTTTGTGTGTTCGTGCTCATTAGGAAAAACAGAGCCGCCCGTATCGGGCGGCTCGGCAATCAAAAACCTTGGATTCGGAGCATACGCTACTGGTTAGCTTGCCCCTCGAGCATGCCGCCGAGGGTGCGCCAGGCGAGCTCGGCGCATTTGACGCGGGCGGGCATGTGCGAGATGTCCTGGAGCTGGGCGGCTTCGTCCAGGTCTTCCAGGTCCTCCTCGGAGAGCTGCTCGCCGCGGATCATGGCGAGGAAGAGCTCTGCCAGGCGGTGAGCTTCCTCGACGGTCTCGCCGGTGATGAGGTCGGCCATGATGTCGGCACTGGCCTGACTGATGGCGCAGCCGTGGCCGGTAAAGGAGGCCTCCTCGATCACGCCGTTCTCGACGCGCAGCTGCAAGGTGAGCTCGTCGCCGCAGCTGGGGTTGATGCCGTCGTGCTCGTGCGTGGGAGCATCCATCTCGTACTTATAGTCGGGGTGCGAGTTGTGCTCCATAAATGTGGTGGAGGTGTACAGATTACCCATTGAACGTGCTCCAAACGTGATGCAGGCCGGCGATGAACTTGTCGATGTCGGCCTTGTCGTTGTAGAAGGCCACGCTGGCGCGGCAGCAGGCGAGGTTCTCGACGCCCAGCCAGGTGAGCAGCGGCTGTGCACAGTGGTGACCGGCGCGAATGCAGACGCCGTCCATGTCCATGATGCTCGCGACGTCGTGCGGGTGGATGCCCTTGACGTTAAAGCTCACGACGCCGTGGTGGTTATCCCAATAGATGGAGCCGATGATCTGGACAAAGTCGAGCTGCATGAGCTCGCCCATCAGGTAGTGGACGAGTGCCTGCTCGCGGGCCTGAATGTTCTCGTAACCCACCGTGTTGACCAGGTAGTCGAGTGCTGCGCCTGTGGCGAAGATGCCGGCGGCGTCCTGGGTGCCGGCCTCAAATTTCTCGGGGACGGGCGCCCAGACGGCGTCCTGCTCGGTGACGGAATCGATCATCTCGCCGCCGGTGAGCATGGGCGGCATGGCGTTGAGCAGGTCCATCTTGCCCCACAGCACGCCGATGCCCATGGGGCCCATGGCCTTGTGCGCGCTAAAGGCAAAGAAGTCGGCGTCCAGGTCGGCCACATCGACCGGCATGTGCGGCAGCGACTGCGCGCCGTCGACGACCAGATAGCCGCCGTACTTGTGCACGAGCTTGCCGAGGTTCTTGACCGGGTTCTCGACGCCCAGCACGTTGGAGACCTGTCCCACGGCCAGGATTTTGGTCTTGGGACCCACCTTGGCCAGAACCTCCTCGGTGGTGAGCTGGCCGGTCTTGGTGGGGTAGAGGTAGACGAGCTTGGCGCCGGTCTCGCGGCAGACCTGCTGCCACGGAATCAGGTTGGAGTGGTGCTCCATGATGGTAATGACGACCTCGTCACCGGGCTCGAGCACCGTTGGCGCAAAGCTCTTGGCGACCAGGTTGAGCGACTCGCTCGTGTTGCGGGTGAAGACGACCTCGTTGGCCTGTGAGGCGCCGATGAGGTCGGCGATCTGCTGGCGGACCTTCGCGATGGCCTCGGTGGCCTCGACGGACAGCGAGTACAGGCCGCGCAGGGGGTTGGCGTTCATACGCTGGTAGAAGTCGCGCTCGGAGTCGAGCACGCAGGCAGGGCGCTGCGCGGTGGCGGCACTATCGAGGAAGGCGATCTCGGGGTGCTGCTGAAACAGCGGGAACTGCGCCTTGTAGGGGTTGGTCTCGATGTCCACAGTGGGCCAGCCGCGCGAAGCCTCGTCGCTGGCGTCGAGCTCCATGGGCTCGGGGGCAGTACAGGTGTCGCATTTAACGTGCTCGGTGTCGATCATGCGAGCTCCTCTTCAAAGTTGTCGATCAGGTTGTTGCCCAAGCGGACGACGGCTGCGCGGGTGCGCTCGTCGGTGGCGGAAAGCGCGGCGTCCTCCAGCTTGGCGCGGATGAACAGGTCCTCGGCGGCGTTTTGGTCAAGGCCGCGGCAGGCGAGGTAGAACAGCTGCTCGTCGCGGACGTGACCGATGGTGGCGCCGTGGTTGCCGGCGACGTCGTCCTCGTCGCACAGTATGACGGGAACGGTCTTGTTGTCGACGCCCTTGTTGGCCAAAAGCACCGTCTCGCGCTCGGTGCCGGTTGCACCCTTGCAGCCGTGCACGAGGTCGATGGTGCCGCGGTAGACCTTCTTGGACGTGCCGGTCAGTACGCCGTTGGCGTCGATCTCGCACTCGGTCTTGCGACCGCGGTGGCGCAGCTCGTAGTTAAAGTCGCGCACCTGCTCGCGGGCGCCCAGGTAGTCAGTATCGATGGTGACCTTGGCGGTATCGCCCAGCAGGTCGCCGGCAAGGCCGGTGGCGCTGGCGCCGGCACCCAGGACGGTGTGCTGTACGTTGACACGGGCGCCCTCGTCCAGGAACAGGCCGGTGTCGTCGAGCGCGATCCAGCTATCGTCGAGCGTCTGCGTGCAGGTTACGTTGACGGTGGCGTACTCGTGGGCGCACACGCGTAGCACGGAGCCCACGACGCCTTGGCCGGCAACGGGGGAGTCTAGGGCAATATGCAGATCGAGCGTCGACTGGGGACGGACGACGACGTCAATGGCGTCAATCGCAGCCGCTGCGTCGACGCCACTCACGCGCACGGTAACCGTGGCGTGCTGGTATGCGGGCACATCGATGACGATGCGCTTGGTGGCGTGGTCGGCCAAGTAGGTGTAGGCAGCCTCGCCCATGCCAGTCTCGAAGGCCTCAGCGGGGGAGAGCTCCTCCTCTAGCTTAATGGCACCGGCCTGGTAGACGGAGGTGGCGGGCACGTCGAGCTCGGTCTCGGGCGTGATGCGGGCGCGGTCGGCGGCATCACCCGGGGCGGAGGCTCGGCGCTCGGGGAAGTGCTCGGCCATGGCGTCCATGGCGGCGTCAAAGGCGTCGGCAGAACCGCGGAACTGCTCGTCCAGCCCCTCGACCTCAATGGTTTCGGCGGGAGCGGCGGCAAGTTCGTCCGAAAGCTCGAGCTTGGTCTGGTTCATCTTGAGCCAACCCCAAGTGGCAGCCGGCATCGCATTGACCTGCTCAAGGGTGGTAGCAGCGGTGTTCGTGGTCTGTTCCATTATCCGATCGCTCCTTCCATCTCGAGCTTGATCAGGTTGTTCATCTCGACGGCGTACTCAAGCGGTAGCTCCTTGGAGACCGGGTTGGCAAAGCCGTTGACGATCATGGTGCGAGCCTCTTCCTCCGGGATACCGCGGCTCATCAGGTAGAACACCTTGTCGTCGCCGATACGTCCGATGGTGGCCTCGTGGCCGATGTCGACGTTCTTGGCGCGGATGTCCATGGCCGGGATGGTGTCGGAGCGGCTCTGGTCGTCGAGCATCAGCGACTGGCAGCTCACGGTTGCCTTGGAGCCCTCGGCCTTGGGCGTGGCAACGATAGAGCTGCGGAACGTCTGGATGCCGCCGCTCTTGGAGATGCCCTTGGTCTCGACGGTTGCCGAGGTCTCGGGCGCGTTGAGCACGACCTTGCAGCCGGTGTCGAGGTTCTGCCCGGCGCCGGCAAAGGTGATGCCGGTAAAGCTCGAGCGGGCGCGACGGCCGTTGAGCACGCTCATGGGGTAGAGGTAACCCACGTGGCTACCGAAGGAGCCGCTGATCCACTCGATGTCGCCGTCCTCGTCCACGCGCGCACGCTTGGTGTTGAGGTTGTACATGTTCTTGGACCAGTTCTCGATGGTCGAGTAGCGCAGGTGCGCACGCTTGCCCACAAAGAGCTCGACGGCGCCGGCGTGGAGGTTGGCTACGTTGTACTTGGGCGCGGAGCAACCCTCGATAAAGTGCAGGTCGGCGTCGTCCTCGACGATGATGAGCGTGTGCTCAAACTGGCCGGCGCCCTTGGCGTTAAGACGGAAGTAGCTCTGCAGCGGGAAGTCGAGCTTGGTGCCCTTGGGCACGTAGACAAACGAGCCGCCCGACCATACGGCGCCGTGCAGGGCCGCAAACTTGTGGTCGGTGGGCGGGATGAGCGTCATAAACTTCTCGTGGATGAGCGGTTCCCACTGCGGGTCGTGCAGGGCCTCCTCGATGCCGGAGTAGACGATGCCCATCTTAGACGCTGTGTCCTGCATGTTGTGGTAGACGAGCTCGGAGTCGTACTGCGCGCCGACGCCCGCCAGGTAGCTGCGCTCGGCCTCGGGGATGCCCAGGCGCTCAAAGGTGTTCTTGATGTCGTCGGGCACCGATTCCCAGTCGTGTTTTTGGTCGGTGTTGGGCTTGACGTAGGTGACGATGTTGTCCATGTCCAAGCCCTCGATGGAGGGGCCCCACGTCGGATCCGGGAAGCGGTTGAAAATCTCGAGGGACTTTAAGCGCAGGTCGAGCATCCACTGCGGCTCGTCCTTCTTGGCGCTGATCTCGCACACGATGTCGGGCGTGATGCCGGCGTCGAGGCGCTCGAATCCCTCCTCGCCATAGGTGAAGTCGTAGAGGCTGCGGTCGATGTCCGCGACCTCGGTGCGGTTCTTGGTCATTGCGTCGCCCCTTTACGCCTGCTGCTCGGCAGCGGCGGACTCGGCCTGGGCGCGCTGCTCGGCGGCCTCGCGCTCGAAGGTCTCAAAGCCGTTCTTGTCGATCCAGGGGATCAGCGAGGCGTCGTCCTCGCGCACGATGTGGCCCTTGACCATAACGTGGACGCGGTCGACATCCAGGTGCTCCAGGATGCGCGTGTTGTGCGTGATGATGAGCATGGAGCCGTCGCAGCTCTTGCGGTAGGCGTCCATGCCGTGGCTGACGGTGGACAGGGCGTCGACGTCCAAGCCGGAGTCGGTTTCGTCCAGGATGGCGAGTTTGGGCTGCAGCAGCAGAAGCTGGAGCATCTCGACCTTCTTCTTCTCGCCGCCCGAGAAGCCTACGCCCAACTCGCGGTTGAGGTAGGCGGTATCCATGTTGAGCTCGGCCGCGAGCTCCTTGACGCGACGGCGGAATTCCTTGCCCTTCATCTCCAGGCCGGGACGGCCGGCGATGCTGGCACGCAAAAAGCTCGACAGCGGCACGCCCGGAATCTCGACCGGGGCCTGGAAGCTCAGGAACAGGCCGGCGCGCGAACGCTTGTCGGTGGTGAGCTCGGTGATGTCCTGGCGGTCAAAGACGATACGGCCGTCGTTGACCGTGTAGACGGGGTCGCCCATGACCAGGTGCCCCAGGGTGGACTTGCCGGCGCCGTTGGGTCCCATCAGCACGTGGGTCTCGCCGGCGGCGACGTTGAGGTTGACGTTGTGGAGGATGGTCTTCTCGTCCACGGAGGCGGTCAGACCTTCGATGGAAAGCAGCGGATTTGCGCTCATGCTGTCCCTCTCTGTATATGGTGTACTCATAGGTGTACTAAACCCTAGGAATCTTCTCGGAATAAAGTTACTATGGGTTCGGCGTTAGTCAAGGGAAAACCCGACTAATCCACTCGACTTTTTAGATGAGGGACATAAAATCAGGTTTGTTTGCCCCGCGTGCATAGGATTTGGGACAAACAAGCCTGGTTTTGTCCCAGTAACGATGGGAGGGTAGGTATGCTCATTTCTTCTAAGGGCCGCTATGCCCTCCGACTGATGATCTATATCGCGGCGCTGGGCGACGCCGAGGGCAAGATTGCCCTGCGCGAGGTTGCCGACCGCGAGCATATCTCGCAAAAGTATCTGGAGCAGCTGGTTCGTCCGCTTATGAAGGCGGGCCTGCTTAAGAGCGTGCGCGGCAAGGGCGGCGGCTACATGATGGCCAAGGACCCGGCCGAGGTGCGTGCTGGCGACATCCTGCGCGCCGTCGAGGGCAGCACGGCTCCGGTGGCGTGCGACGGCATCGTCAACAGTTGCGCCCGCAGCGATCTGTGCTCGACCGTCAAGTTCTGGCGCGGTCTGGACGACGTGATCGAAAAGTACGTCGACGGCGTGACGTTGGCCGACTTGGCCGCCGTCCCCGAGATCAACTTTGACATTAAGCTGTAGGTTGAGCGCAATTCCTTAAGATTTCGCGGAGGGTTGTTGCCGTTTACCGAGGGGTTGTTGTGCAACAACGGGTGAGCTGCAATACTTAATTCTATCTTTGCAAACCGCACTTTAACTACACCAATGCAGGGAGGATCTTATGCAGCCCAAGCATTCTGCTATTGTCGCGGGCCTGACGCTGGCGCTTTCGTTTGGCGCCGTTTCCGCGCCGGCACCCGCCGCTGCCGAGGAGCCCACGCCGGGCGTTGCCTCGGATGCCACCGATATCGATAAGGGCCTTTACACCCAACAGTCCTTCTCGGGCGTGCTGAGGTCGGTCCAGGGCGTTTCGTTTGTCAACGTGACTCCCGAGATGAAGTACTTTACCAAGTACGAGAGCCATGGTAACTACAACCAGGGATTTTCGTATGGTGACGGCTATAACGCACTGGGCTACTATCAGTTTGATCGCCGCTGGTCGCTCATTCCGTTTATGAAGCAGGTCTACAACTACAGCCCCGAAAAATACAGCATGCTCAAGGATGCGATTGATCGCGGCAGCGAGATTTCCAACACGAGCAATGCCATGTACGAGAACGGCCAGCTCACCGAGTTGGGCCGTATTGCGCAGGAGGCCTTCCAGGGTGCTTACAACACCGATCCTGTTGAGTTCTCAGCACTTCAAGATGCTTATGCGTACAACTCGTACTATGCGGTGACCGAGGCGTGGCTCAAGAGCGGCCTGGGTATTGATATTTCGGGCCGCGCCGACTGCGTCAAGGGCATGGTGTGGAGCATTACCAACATGTGCGGCACTGGTGGCTGCAGGGACTTTTTCCGCTGGGCGAATCTTTCCAACGATATGTCCGACCGCGAGTTTGTGACGGCGCTCTCCAATAGCGTGGTCAACAATGTCGCCACTAAGTTTTCGAGTCAGCCCCAGTATCATGAGGGCTGGAAGAATCGTTATAAAAATGAGCTGAAGGACTGCTTGGTTTTTATCGCCGAGGATGAGGCTGCCGCTGCGACGCCCGTGCAGCCCGAGCCCACACCGGCGCCCTCGCCGACACCTGATTCGAATGACGACTCGAGTGACGATGCCAACGATGACAGGATGGATGCGCCCTCGACCGATGCTGACGGTAATGGCTCTGCTGGTGGCACTACCAACGACGGCTCTACCTCGAACGGCTCCAATTCGAACGGCTCTGCTGCGGGCGATTCGTCTTCAAGCTCTGCCGGCAATACGGACAGCGACGCTTCTGGTTCGACCGACGCTGACACCTCTAACTCATCCACCGGCTCGAGCGATTCGTCCGTTGACACCGGCTCTAACAACGGCTCTGGCTCTGACGCAACCCCTGATTCCGATGCTTCCAAGGACGACTCGAATAAGGCACCGGACGCTCCCGTTGCTTCGCCGGACAAGAAGCCTTCTTTCTCCGAGCAGCTTGGTTCTACGCTGGGTTCTTCGCTGATGGCTGGCGTCAATAACGGCTCGGCCCAGAACAAGGACAACTCTGATCAGGTTTCCACGGAAAAGACCGAAGCCGCAAAGGGCGACTCCAAGGACAAGGCTTCCGAGATGACCGAATCCGATAAGGGTTCTAGCTCTGAGGAGAAGGGCGACAAGTCCGAACAGAAGAAGGACGAGAGCAAGACCGAGGGCGAAAAGAAACAGTCCGAAGACGACGACAAGAGCGGTGCTGACAACCAGAATCAGGAGCAAAATGACTCCAAAACGGTGACCACCACGACCACGACGACTACAGCTACCAAGTCCTCGGGTGGCAACATGCCCAAGACGGGCGATCTGATTGTGATGGCGAGCCTTGCCAGCGCGAGCTTGGCCACACTGGGCGCTACGTCTATCGTAAGTGGTAAGCATAAGCTCGATCAGCAGAAGAAGGCTTCTGGGGAGGACGGCTCGGAGGAGTAGCCTCTCGGTTGCCAGATAACTAAAGAATCGGGACGGGGTCCGGTGCGAATGCGTCGGGCCCCGTTTTGTTGTGCAACGATTAGTTGTGCCCCCTCACACCTCTTGTTGCTACCGTTGCCCGATATGTTCGCGCGGCGACATCGGTACATGCGATGCGGTCATTACAATTGGCATCGTGCTGCGATTTAGGGGGAACGTTTTGGTGTCTGAACAGGCAAATGTTGATTGTGCTGCTGGCTTTGGCGTGCGCTTGATCGGCTGTGCCGACGATGCGGTTTTGCCCATTGGCATACACGACTATGCGGAGGCACTTGGTTGCTGCGTGCTGGTTGACAAGACCATGTTTATTGCCGATGTGTTGGACTGCGACGCGTCCGTTGTGGTGTGCTGTCGACCCGAGGGTTTTGGCAAGAGCATGAACTTGTCGATGCTCAGGGCTTTTCTGGAGCGTCCAGCGGTCGGTCGCGCTGGTCAGCGTTTGTTTGCCGATGCTCAGATTTGGGATGCAGACGGCGGGCGCTATCGGGATGAGTACGCTTGCTATCCGGTGATATCGCTGGACTTTTCTGGCGCTGCGAGGCGTGGCCCCGCTGTTGCCGGCGTCGTGCGCGATGTCCTTTCGGGCGAGTGCGCTCGCTTGTTGGCGCTCTTGGGGGCTCCGGATTTAGCTCGAGATAAGGTGCGTCACATCGAACGCGTCGCGCGCGGCGTGGCGAGCGCGGACGAGGTTGACTCGGTGCTCGGTGTGCTCATAGAGCTGCTGGAGATGGCCTGCGATGAGCAGGTTGTATTGCTCGTTGATGGGTACGACGCGGCGTGGTTGGGCCGTGCGAGCGCGAGGGGCGCTTCCGGCGCCGATTCGGCGGATCTATTTGATCGCGTGCTTTTCGAGGCCATTGCCACTGCGGGCGATTCGTTGCGGCTGACGTGTCTGATGGGGGAGTGTCCCCGTCCTGCTGAAGTGGCGCTTTCTTTGCATGGCTGCTCGTATTGTCTGACGACGCCGCTTTCGACCTGGTGTGACCGTTGGTTCGGCTTTTCGGATGCCGAGGTCCAGGCTCTGTTGAATCATGCTGGGCGCGAGGAATACCTTGATGATGCGCGTGAATGGCTCGAGGGATATCGGTTTGGTAGGGCCTATTGCTCGAGTCCAGCGCGTGTGGTCGGTTTTCTGGACCGAGGCTGCACGGCGCCTGTGCGCGCCGATCTGTATGGGTATGCGGATTGCCTGAGTAGGGTAGTTGCCGGGTGGAATCTCGACCGCCTTTCGGTCTTGTTTGATTTGCTCGAGGCCCATGGGTGTGCTGAGGCCCCGCTTTGTTTGGGCACTGCAGAGCCAGATGTCTCGCCTGACGATGGCATGTGGACAGCGCTGTATCTGTCCGGTTTCCTGACGACAGATATGACTGAGGAGCCAGAGCATGGCGATCGCCTCCGTGTTTTGCGATTGCCTAATAAAGAGCTTCGCCAGGTCTTGCGTCTAGTGATTGTTGAGTGGTTTGAGTGCGCTGCCGAAGACATTCGAGACGTCGATGCGTTTCGCGACGGGCTGTGCCGTGGGGATGAGGATGCGGTGAGGCGGGCGCTAAGCCGCATCCTGGGTGATGCGGGAATCGGTGAGACCGACCTAGATACGCCGCTGCCATATCATCTGCTCTTGCAGGGGCTCTGCTTTGGCTTGCCGGGCTATGCCAATCCTGCCTCGAGGCGAAAGTGTGGCGCGGGTCGCTGGGACATCCAGGTTTTCCCTACGGGTGCTGTGTTCGACGTAGCAGACACGATTGGCATGCTGGACGAGCGCCCGCTGATAACGATTAACTTGATGTATGACCCCGATGTGGATGCGTTGGGCCTGGAATTGCTGGCCGTGCAGTCGCTACTCGACATAGAGCGCGGCGGCATCGACGAAATCCGTGTACCGCGCCCCGGCGTGGGTCGCATGCGCTGGGGGTTCGGTTTTGATGGGCAGCATGTGGCTACGGTGTGCCAGCTGCTTTAAGCGCCGAGGTGTTTCCGGCTTCCGTTACTCCGCGTCCTTCAGGGGCGGCATGGGCTTCCAGTTGGGATCCTTGACGATCTTGCGGGCGTCCTTCATGCCTCGGCGCAGCGCCGGAATACCGGTCTTAAAGCACTTATCGACCGCAGCCAGGCGAATGAACTCCTTGCAGAAGGTCGCGACGTTGCCCAGACGGAACAGCACGGGGTGATAGTCGCCGTAAATCTGCATGTAGCGGGCCAGATAACCGCGGTTGCGCATGATGTAGTAACGGTTGGTGTCGCTCGTAGAGTTGAGCTGGCGCTTGCCGGCGATATCCCAGTTAGAGACGGCGCGGGCGCGCTTGAGCACCACGTCGGCGACCACGGCGGCGGGGAAGTGTTGGCTGGCTACGTAGCCGTAGCAGGCATCGTCGCCGTAGATAAAGAAGCGCGCATCGGGCAGGCCGATCTTGTCGACTACGCGGCGTGAGAACATGCCGCCCTCAAAGCACAGCTGGTTCATGGCGCGGTAGCCCTCGGGGCCCAAGTCCCACTTGGCGACAGGGTTGGGGATGCCGAGCGAGAGGATGAGCTGGTACTGCCAAAAGAAGGCGCCGCCGTCAAAGTCCAGGCGCGAACCCTGGATGACATCGTAGCGGTCGGTCCACTTGGCAAGACGCTCGATACCTTCGGGGATGACGAGCACGTCGTCGTCCATGACCCAGAACCACTGGGCGCCCAGGTCGTAGGCGCATTTGGTGCCGGCGGAGAAGCCACCCGCACCGCCGCCGTTTTCGAGCTGCGGGGCGTAGATGACACGGTCGGTGTTACCCTGTGAATCGGGCTGATCGGTGTCGATGCCCCATAGGTTGGCCAGGCGCTCGTTGAATGCGGTGCACATGGCCTCGGTCTCGCGCGAATTCTCGTTATCGACAATCACGATGCGCCAGGGCGTTGCCGTGAGCTCGGTCATGGAGTCGAACAAGTTGGCCAGGAGTTCCTGACGCTTGTACGTAACGACGACGATGGCGAGCTTATCGATGGGGGCGGGAAGGGTTGAAGGCATGGGGCAATATATCCTTTCACGCGCGGCGCGCATGCGCTGCACGGAAGCTATCGAATACGTCCTTGGGACGGCATCTATTGTAAAGGGTCGCTGTGCCATGTTGGCAAGGATTGAATAAAACGCAGGAACCTGCCATGGGCGAGGTGGATGCGATACTTAACGTTGATGCGTTGATTGCTGTTTGAGAGTACGAGCGATAAAGCTTCTAGCTGTATCGATGATAAGTAGCGCTAGTGCAAAGAAAACGCTGATGGTCGTACCGGTGACGATACATATGGCTGCCGGGTTGTTTGCGCTGACAAGTATGTTTGCAAGCATTATGTTGAAGACCGGACGCCAAAGGCTGCTGGTGAGCGATTGCATCACGTAGAAGCCGAGCGTGGCGGCGGACAGGGTGACGATGATGTTTGCGACGCGAGGGTGGTTCGATTTGTTGTCGCGAGTTGCTGCAAAGAGCAACGAAGTGGCAGCGAGGACGAACGAGACGAACGAGGTCGACTTATAGGAAAGCATTGCCATTGCCGACAGATTGCCAGTTGCGGATAGTGCGGCTTCCAGGGCAATCGTGATGACCAAAACTGCTGCAAGCAAACGTTGTGCGACGATGCGTGCTTTGCGCGGGCTTATCGACTCGGTGTAGTCGCGAATCAGTCCTCCCATCAAAAATGCAACGACGTAGGTGACGGCGCTCATAATCTTTTGGAGCCAAGAAAACTCAGCACCGCTTGCCGAGCATCGCGCCGCTAGATAACCATTGGCAATGAGACGAGAACGCCGACGGCGACGACGGCTGCTGCTGTGTGCTTTTCTTACCGAGTCGGTTTCTAGCCAGTCCAAACAGCGGCGCCGTGCAAACCATGGCGGCGTAGACCCAGATAAACTCAAGCCCCAGCGTATACCAATAGTGCGTGTGAAAGGAGACATCGGGGATGGGGGAGACGGCTGTGGACCATGTGAGCGCCGCGAGGCAATAAAACGCGGTGGGCAAGATGACCTTGCCAAGGCGCTGCGTCGTCCGCTGTATTTGCGACGTCCACGTAGCCCCATCGCTCCAGGCGCGTACCGCCGAGGGAATAAGGAAGTACCCCGAGATCATGAAGAAGACCTCGTTGGCCCAGCAGCCCAGCAGGTTGATAAAGCCGAGCGCGCCGGAGTAAGGGCAGACAGCGAGCGGCGCGTATTCCGGTAGGCTGGTGCAGACGGCTTGGAAGGTCCACTGAAACGTGTGAAATACCGCGATGCCAGCGACCGCGATTAAGCGCAGCGCTTCGATGGGTATGTTGCGCTTGGCTTTAGGCGCCATGACGTCCTTTCGAATCGGTTTGCCTCTGCGGGCTCCATAGATTATATAAACGCCCGCGGGCGGGACGACCCTTTGATACCATTAACGGCAGGTAATTCCTAAGGAGCACATTTGTCTACTAATTCCTCTGGCAGCCCTGTCCTGTCGCTGCTTATTCCCATTTACAATGTTCAGCGCTACCTGCGCGAGTGCCTCGATTCCGCCCTGGCGCAGACGCTCAAGGATATTGAGATCATCTGCATTAACGACGGGTCGACCGACAACTCGCCGGCGATTATCCGCGAGTATATGGAGCGCGATAGGCGCGTCAAGATGATCGACAAGGCCAACAGCGGCTACGGCGACTCGATGAACCACGGCTTGGAGATGGCGCGTGGCAAGTACGTTGGCATCTTGGAGTCCGATGACTTTATGGCGCCCGACGCACTCGAAAAGCTTGTCTCGGCCGCCGATAGCAATAATGCCGACTTTGCGAAGGCGAACTTTGATTTCTACTGGTCTAAGCCCGAGGAGCGCCGTTCGCTGCACGAGATGTTTAAGGCCAAGGACTGTGGCAAGCCGGTGCACCCGAGCGATACGACGCAGTTCTTTAAGCAAAAGCCGTCGATTTGGTCGGCCGTGTACCGTCGCGATTTTCTTGAGCGCAACGGCATTAAGTTCCTGCCGACTCCGGGGGCATCCTTTCAGGACACGTCATTCGCCTTTAAGGTGATCGCGTGCGCCGATAAGGCTGTTTACCTACATGATGCCGTGTTGTCGTATCGCCAGGACAACGAGAATTCCTCGGTCAATTCTTCGGCTAAGGTATTTTGCGTCAATTCCGAGTATGCCGAGATTGAGCGTTGGATTCGAGAGGATTATGCCCGTGATCACGCAAGTGATGACGTCGCGCGCATGCTCAAGTTCAATCAGCTCATTAAGTACGATTCGTACATGTGGAACTACGTGCGCCTGGCGCCCAAGTTCTATAAGGAGTTCCTGGTTCAGATGGCCAAGGAGTTCCAAGCTGCCTTGGACGCCGGGGAGTTTTCGCTTGACGACCTCAAGCCGTGGAAGCGCGCAAATCTCGCTGCTATCCTCAAAGATCCTGAGGGCTGGGTTGACGAGCATCCGAGCTTTGCGACGGATGGTGCCTTGGGGCGTGCTAAGTATTACGCCTCGGTTGGAGGCCCAGGCGTGGTCGCCGCTTTCCTCATCGAATCGCTGAGGGGGTAGGTCGGCATGGGAGAGGCCTCGTGTCCTAAGGCTACCATTGTCGTCCCCGTTTACAACTCTGCGCGCTCCATTCAGCGATGCCTCGATTCGCTGTTGGCCCAGTCTGAGCGTTCGATTCAGGTTGTCTGCGTCAACGACGGTTCGACTGATGATTCGTTGAACGTTTTGCGCCAGATTGCGCAGGCCGACGATCGCGTACTGGTGATTGACCAGGAAAACGCGGGCGTCTCGTGTGCTCGAAATGCCGGCATCGATGCCGCCGTGGGCGGGACCGTCTTTTTTGTGGACGCCGACGATTACATCGATGCGCAGACGGTCGAGCGCGTGCTGCATGCCATGGAGTCTGCAGATGCCGAGGCCGCCGTTTTTGGCGGCGTCTGTGAACCTGCCGATGCTGCCCTCAAACGCGTCCAGCAACTCATGAGCCCCAAAGCTGGCACCTTCGGCGCCCGTGATCCCCAACTGCTGTTCCATTCGAATGCGCAGCCCTATGCCTGCCGCGCGGCTTTTTCGCGCGAGCTGCTCAATCGCGAAGGTATTCGCTTCGCCCCCGGTTTGGCTTTGGGCGAGGACGTCGTCTTCCAATTTGCGGCTTATGCGCTTGCCCGCAAGACCGTCGTCATGCCGGACAAGTTCTACCACTACGTGATGGAGAGTGAATCGGCGACGCACGAGTTCAACAGTGCCGAGGCTCGCGCCAAAAAGCTTGACGCCCACATGAGGATGCTCGAGGAGGTCTTGGAGGACTGGGCGGCCTACGGTCTTTTGGACCTGTGCCCCGGCGAGCTGATAACTTGGTTTTTAGACCTAATTGTGTTCGACCTGGCGCGCTTGGATTCCGATGACTTCCGTCGCGTGGCGGCTCGCGTCAACATGGACCTCACGACGTTTTTGGGAACGGAGTGGGCGGATATGCCTGCTAAGGGCGCCGTTCGCCGTGTTGCTCACAAGCTCGTTGCGGCGACCTCGGGCGTTACGATGGCAGATGCCGCGCTGTTCTATCTTTCGACTCGCGGTCTCAAAGCCTGCCTGGAGCGCTTTATCTAATTCCAAGCGCTGCCGCCCGCCGCAGCTCGGCTGCTAAAATAACCCTGTTACACGCTATTCAACAGGAGGTTCTCTTGCAGAACTCTGATACCCCTAAAGTTTCGCTGCTTGTTCCCATCTGCAATGTTGAGCGCTACCTGCGCGAGTGCCTCGATTCCGCCGTTGCGCAGACGCTCAAGGACATCGAGATTATCTGTATCAACGACGGCTCCACCGATAGTTCGCCAGATATCATCCGCGAGTACATGGAGCGCGACTCCCGTGTCAAGATGATCGACAAGGCCAACAGCGGCTACGGCGACTCGATGAACCGCGGCCTGGAGATGGCGCGCGGTGAGTACGTGGGCATCCTTGAGTCCGACGACTTTATGTTTGAGGATTCGCTCCAAAAGCTGGTCGCCAAGGCCGATACTGAGCATGCCGATGTGGTTAAGGGCGACTTTTACCTGTATTGGTCCACGCCCACCGAGCGCCGTGAGCTGTTTGGGATCATCGACGAGCATATGACGCGCGCCGCGTATCGCCCCGTCGATCGCCCGGGCATCTTCTACCGCAAACCTTCCATTTGGTCGGCCATCTATCGGCGCGAGTTCCTCAACGACAATCAGATTCGGTTCCTTCCTACGCCGGGCGCCTCGTATCAGGACGCAGGCTTTAACTTTAAGGTTTGGGCTTGCGCCGAGCGTGCCGCGTTTATTGCTGACCCAATTTTGTGCTATCGCCAGGATAACGAGAAGAGCTCCGTTAATTCGCCCAACAAGGTGTTTTGCGTGTGCGACGAATATGCCGAGATGCAACGTTTTTTGGACGAGCGTCCCGAGCTCAAGGTTCAGCTCCAGGGCATTTTAATGCGCATGAAGGTCGATACGTATCGTTGGAATGATGAGCGTCTGGTCGATGAGCTGCGTGGGCAGTTTTGGGAGAAGGCTTCACCCGATCTGAAGGCCGATTGGGATGCCGGTCGCTTTGACCTGTCGCTGTTTGATCCGCGTGGCGAGACCGATTTGCGCCTGATGGTCAAGTCGCCCCGCGCCTATATCGATTCGCGCTTTGGCTTTAAGAAGCCAGGCAAGCTCAATACGTTTAAGCATTACTTTAAGATTGGCGGCCTGCCGCTGGTCTGGCGCGTGCTGACGTATCAGCGCACCTACGGCGACAACCCGCACCCTGATGACGTTCCCACCGCACAGTAGGAGCGAGTGATTATGGCTACCCCCAAGATTTCCGTTGTCGTTCCCATCTACAAAGTGGAGGAGTGCCTGGCCTGGTGCCTGGACTCCCTGCTTGCGCAGGACATGCCCGATTGGGAGGGCGTGCTGGTCAACGATGGCTCGCCGGATGGCTCGCGCGATATTGCGGCTGCCTATTGCGAAAAGGACGCGCGCTTTACCCTGGTCGATAAGGAGAACGGCGGCCTGTCGAGTGCACGTAATGCAGGCATCGCCGCGTCCACGGCGCCTATCGTCGCGTTTTTGGATTCCGACGACCGATTTACGCCCGATGCATGCCGTGTGATCGTCGATGCCTTTGAGCGCGAGGACTGCGACGTTTTGACCTTTGGCGCGAATCCGTATCCGCTGGAGGCGGGGTATCCGTGGCTTAACTATGTGCTGAGCCCGCGCGATGTGTCGTTTGAAGGCTATAGCTCCGACCTGCTGTTTAAGGAAGCGTCTCGTCCCTTTGCATGGCGCACCGCTTGCAAGCGTGAGTTTTTGCTGGGCAACGGGATCGTGTTCGACGAAACCGTCAAGTATGGCGAGGACCAGGTCTTCGATTTTGCCGTGTACGGTCGTTCGCACAAGACCGCGCTTATCTCGAACAAGCTGTATGATTACCGCGTGGCGCGCAAGGGTTCGCTCATGGACACCATGCGCTACGACGACGAGACGCGTCTGCTGGAGCACGTGAAGATTTACTCCGCGGTGCTGGCTGACTGGCAGCGCGACGGTCTTGATGTCCAACATGCCGATGACCTGGCATATTTCCTCTGCGATCTGGTGCTGTACGATGCGCTCAGGTTGCTGGGCTCGGACTGCGGCAAGGTGTTTGCTGCCGTTTCCGTGGCGCTTGCCGGTTCTGCCGTGGGCAACGATGCCGCGCTCGCGCAATGTGCCCCGTCTGTTGCCGCTATGGTGCGTGCGGCGCTTGCCAGCAAGGCCCCCAATGCCCGTGCGTGCAAAAAGCTCATGTTCGATTACGACGTCTTGAGGTTTGGGCGCCTGGGTGCCTGCAAACGCATGGCAGCGAACGCCCTGGGAAAGCGAGAAGTGTAGATGAGTATCAAGCGTTTGGCACTTTGCCGCAGTCAGGGCCGTCTTTTTGTGCTGCTTCGTTTTGCCGGTCAGGATGTCGCCGCGCTTATTGAGCGGGAGGGTTCTCAAGCGTTTGCCCGCGCGACGACGAGCGGTTCTTGTGTGCCGTCGCTGGTGCTCCCGGTCGATCATGACCGTGTGCTGGCGCTTTGCCCTTCCGTTTCCGATTACGAGCGCGAGCTCGCCGTCTTGGTGCTTCCGTTTTTGGATGGCTCGTCGATGGATGTCGTCTTTGCATCCGGTGGTCAAAGGTTGGGCTCCATTCGCCTCGATAGCCGCGTGGCCAAGCTGGAATCCAAGATTAACTACAAAGCAAAGGCTGCGATGTGCGCGCTCGTTCGCGATGCACAGCGCGGCGAGTGCTGCGGTCGCTATGAGATCGATGCCGTTCGTTATTTACCGGCAGACGCCGGCGCGGTGTGGCGCTATGAGGTCTCGTGGGTGGGAGACCCCCAGTGCGCACCTGAGCTCCAGGTCTTCGATACGCATATGAACGCCATCGATGCCACCATGCATGTGTTTGAATCGCAGGTCGATGTACCGCAGTGCAACGGATGCCGCGTCAATAAAACGTATCTGAGCGTTGAGATGCCTCGGGATATACGAGATTTTGTCTCGATTGTGAGCGATCCTACGGAGCAGATCCAGAGCGGGTTTTGCGCCATGGATGGTCGCCTGTACAACGGCATGGTCGACGACAGCTGGAACCGCATGAAGGATGCACGCGCTGACGACGCAGCTTATCGACGTTGGTTTGAGCAGCATCGCGCAAAGCCGGGCGATCTGGCGTGCCAGCGTGTCGCTTCGGCGGCCTTTGCCTATAGGCCGCTCGTGAGCATTGTGGTGCCGTGCTACAAGACTGATCGGGTCTACCTGCGCGAGCTACTGGACTCGGTGCTAGCCCAGAGCTATGACAACTGGGAATTGCTCCTTATGGATGCCTCACCTGAATGGGATGCGGTTGCCGACCTTGCGGCAGGCACCCACGACGAGCGCGTTCGTCGCATTGGGCTGCCCGGCAACGGCGGCATTGTGGTCAACACCAACGCAGGTATTGAGCAAGCGATGGGCGACTACATCGCGTTCTTGGACCACGATGACATTCTGGAGCCGGACGCGTTATTCCACTATGTTTCCGCGCTGAATAAGGCGGCCGAGGACGAGCGTCCCCAGGTCCTATTCTGCGACGAGGACATGTTCCAGAAAACGGGGGAGTGGGGCCAGCCGGTCTTTAAGACCAAACTCAACGTCGACCTGCTCTATAGCCATAACTGCGTGACGCATTTCCTGATGGTGGAGAAGACGCTTATCGATCGTATCGGCACGTCCCCAGAAGACGTTGCGGGTGCCCAGGACTACGACCTGACGCTTCGCTGCCTTTCGGCGGACGCGCGGTTTGAGCATGTTGCGCACGTGCTGTATCACTGGCGCGTTCATCCGGGATCGACCGCCGACGGATCCGCCGACAGCAAACCGTATGCCATCGAGGCCGGGCGCCTGGCTCTGCAGCGCCACTTTGACTCGCTGGGCGTTCACGGAACGGTCGAGGAGACCGAGACGCCGTTTGTCTACCGCATGCGCTATGCGCTGCCGGAGCCTGCGCCACTGGTGAGCATTGTGATTCCCACCAAGGACCATGTTGAGACGCTCGATGCTTGTGCGATGTCGATCGCCCAGAAGGCCACGTATGCCAACTACGAGATCGTCTTGGTGGAGAACAACAGCGAAGCCCCGGAGACGTTTGCGTATTACGAAACCCTGCCGGAGCGCGTGGTCGCGGCATCTGAGGGCAAAGGTAGCGCGCGCGTTGTGTACTGGCCGGGCGAGTTCAATTACTCCCAGATCATTAACTTTGGCGTGGAGCATGCCAAGGGCGACTATCTGCTGCTGCTCAACAACGATACCGAGGTCATAAGCCCCGACTTTATCGAAGAGATGATGGGTTATCTGCAGCGTCCCGATGCGGGCGTGGTGGGCGCCAAACTCTACTTTGCCGATCATCTGGTGCAGCATGCCGGCATTGTGGTTGGGGTGCGCGGCGCACTTGCCCATGCCAACCAGGACTTCTCGGCAAAGCGCGAGGGCTATCTTGCTCGTGCCGTACGACCGGGCAGCTTTAGCGCCGTAACAGGTGCCTGTCAGATGGTCCGACGCGACGTATTTGAGCGGGTCGGAGGCTACGACGAGGAATTCGCCGTCGGCTTCAACGACGCGGACTTTTGCCTTCGTGTGTGGGAGGCGGGCTACCGCACCATCTTTACGCCCTATGCCGAGCTGTATCACTACGAGTTCACCTCGCGCGGCAGGGAAGAGGCCAACGAGGAAAAGCTGCGCCGCTGGAAGCGCGAGCAGGCACTGTTCATGCAGCGCTGGCCAGAGTTCTTCCTCGATGGCGATCTGTGGCTCGGGTCAAACCTATCCTCCGACAGTGAGTACTTCTCGCTTTAGCGCGAGGTGACGTGAAATCCAGCATAGGGTGCTCAAGGGCTGTGAGGACGTTGGGTTTTTGCTAAATTGCTGGAGTTTGATTCGTGGAGCCTACGCTTAGCTTTTCTTATACATGTCGATGCGATTATCGGGATTTCAGGTACAGTCCGCTAGTCTAAGGGTGAAACAGCATGAGATTATCGAGAACGATCGTAATAGCGTCATCCATCGTTGCGGCTATCTCGTTTATTTTCTATATTTGCCCTCTAAACGCAGTCATTTTGACGGATGAACAGATGAACGAGGTTTTGTTAGCGGTTTTAGGCGCAGGAATATCATCTTTGTTTGTCGGCACAATTGAATACTGCGATCGCTGTCGGGAGCTTGAAGATCGTTTTTTATTCGGCATCGAGCCGTTATTGTCCGGATTGGCGGAATGAAAGAATGCTGTATTGAATCTCTGCGCGCTACCGGATACTCCTCCTAATTCTGTGGAAGCTAATGCAAATGTTGTAACGAGCTCAAGGCAAGATGGACGGCGGCGCGCCATGATGTATTTGCATGAGCGTCCGGCTGTTTAATAGGTATTTAAAGTTAGGATAAAATCAATCTGTTATTTCATCAAATACGCTGGAGAGCGCAATGAATAGTCCTATTCGTCAACAAGATATGTGCGATCAAAAGCCTTGGCTTACTCCTTGGGAACAAGTCTCCCATCTTAAGAGCAAGGGTGTCCGTTTCCGCTATATGAGCGAGGCAGAGGCAGTCGAGTATCTGACGAAGAACAACAATTACTTTCGCTTGCGCTCGTACCGCACCGGATTTCCAAAGGTTTCTGATGGAAAACGCAAGGGTGAATATGTCAACTTAGATTTCAAGATGCTTGTTGACCTTTCGATTATCGATATGTTGCTTCGAAACGAGATGATTTCACTCACTCTTGATATCGAGCACTTCTGCAAAGTTGACTTGCTGGGCAGGATAGAGCAGCATGCCGAGGACGGTTACGAAATCGTTCAAGACTATTTGAGCGAGCAGGATACATTTGATAGCAAGGGGAATGTGACCAACTGGGTTAAAAAAGAGATTTCACGTTGTGAGTCGAGTGCCTATTCTGCAGGCATTCTTGCAAAATACAGTGGTTTTAATATGCCTGTCTGGGCCTTTCTGGAAGTTATTACCTTTGGCGCCTTTAATTCATTCATTTTGTTTTGCGCCAAACGGTTTGACGATGATGAGCTTCGCGATAGGTTTTATTTGCTTCGCGCGGCAAAAGATCTCCGCAACGCGTGTGCTCACAATAGTTGCATTCTTAATGGTCTTGCTTCGGGTGAGAATGCCCGAAGGGCAAATAACGGTGTTATGAAGGCATTGAGCAAAATAGATGGGATTGGCTCTTATCAGCGTAAGGCAAGGATGAGCAATGAGCGAATACGCCAGATTGTCACAACGCTATATCTGCACAAAGAGGTGTCGTCTAAAGGCGTTATTAAGCACAAAGCACAATCGCTTTCCAAGTTTATTTCTAGGGCAAATCGCAACATCAACTACTATAAAGGTGCGGAGGTCATAACTTCCTCCTTCTCGTTTTTGTCGAAAGTGATCGGCGCATGGTATTTGTGTGACGCTGAAGATATGCCTTCTTGCGATTCCTAGGCATCTGGTGCAAAATATTTCCCACTTCGAAAAGCGGTTCGGCCGTTTTGCAAGGGGGCTTCTCTTTATGGGACGCCCTCTATTTTTATACCGCGCCAATCGGAAGATATTACGTTTTCGGCTACTGCATTTTTTTCAATCCCCAACGGTTGTAGATCAATACCTACCGCTCGCACTTGTTGCTTAACAAATGGCGAGGTTGGTGGGCTAAGTTAGTGACAGTGTTTTGCTGGAGGAGGGCAAATGCCCTATGCCGAGCTGTGCCACTACGAGTTCACCTCGCGCGGCAGGGAAGAGGCCAACGAGGAAAAGCTGCGCCGCTGGAAGCGCGAGCAAGCGCTGTTCATGCAGCGCTGGCCTGAGTTCTTCTTGGGAGGCGATCCGTGGCTCGGACCAAACCTATCCTCCGACAGTGAGTACTTCTCGCTTTAGAGCGAAGTAATTCCAAGATCCGGCAAAGTATCCTCAAGAGCTGCAAGAGCGGTGGGGTTCAAGTACTCCTCGTTGAAGCGGCTCTTGTCATATCGAAAACGTGTGTCAGGATTTTTAGGTGGCCGTATTAATTAAATTGGTTCGCTTATGTGCTCGGTTTGACTCAGAAGCTATTTAGCGTAACGGTTGAGGTGTGGCGACTCATATTTAAATTGCAGTCACAAAGACACCTTTTATCGATTTCCCGTTGAAATACTGAATTGATAGTTTAAAAATAACTTAAGAGAGCCTTAAATCTCGGAGAAAGGATGTCGTATGAAAAACCTTCGAGAAAGATGGCGCGGACTAACAGTGCTGGGAGTTGTTGCATTTGCCGCTGTCTGCATGACGGTTGCCCCGGCGCCCTCATTTGCTGATATTGCTGGCGGTGGCGGAGGCGGTGGACCGATTACGGAATGGTGTTCCGACGGTCGTCCGAAGACTGGACTCGTTCGGTGCGAGGACGGCAACCTTCGCTATTTCGATCCCGAAACTGGCGCCATGGTCACGAACCAGTGGCATAACGAATACGAAGCTGTCTGGTACTATTTTGGCGCTGACGGGATCGCGGTGTCGGGCTGGCAGTCTATCGGTGGGGACAAGTATTACTTCTACCCCGAAAGCCATGATATGGCATACGGCCGAGTTCAGATTGACGGCAAGAACTACTTCCTGAACACCCCTGGTGCCAACGCCGATGGCCGCATGCAGCATAGCGGCTGGCTCTATGACTCCATCTATGGAAAGTGGTTCTATGCGACCTCCAGTGGCGAACTGCTGACCGGTTGGCATAATATCGGTGGAACTTGGTATTATTTCGACGAGTATGGTGTCATGCTGACCGGCTGGATCAACGTTTCGGGGACGTGGTACTACGCCAACGCTTCCGGTGCGATGGCCACTGGCTGGCTCAACATCGGCGGTATGTGGTACTACCTCGACGGTTCGGGCGCCATGGTCGCTAACAGCTGGCGCAGCCTCGGCGGCTCCTGGTACTGGTTCGGCGACTCCGGTGCAATGGCCACTGGCTGGTTCTTGGCAGGCGGCTCTTGGTACTATGCGAGCGGTTCGGGCGCCATGGCAACCGGCTGGCTCAGCAATGGCGGCACGTGGTATTGGCTCGGAGGTTCGGGCGCCATGGCCTCTAACTCTTGGGCTAACGTTGGTGGAGTTTGGTACTGGTTCGACGATTCCGGCGCGATGGTCACCGGCTGGCGTCAGGTCGGCGGCGCCTGGTACTACTTTAGCGGTTCCGGCGCTATGGCCCACGACGCCTGGGTCGGCGACTACTACCTCCAGTCTTCCGGTGCCATGGCTACGAATGCCTGGGTTGGCTCCTACTATGTCGGCGAGGACGGCAAGTGGATTCCGGGCTATGGTTTAGTTTGGTATAAGAGCGGTAGCCATGTTTACCATACGCATAAGTGCCGTACCGTTGGCAAGGACGCAAAGGGCTATTCGCAGATCTCTATCCAGGAGGCCCAGAGGCGTGGCGCTTCACGAGAGTGCAAAAACTGCCAGCAAATTGGCTAGTACATTACTGAGCTAGTTTTGATTGAGGCCCCGTTGCCCTGAGGTGACGGGGCCACTGCGTGATTGGATACTGTGCTGCTATGAAGAAATGGTCATTCGGGGTGCTGGTCTTTTCGGGCCTTGTTTCTTTGGGGCTCCTTTTGGGTTCGCCCTCGATGTTATACGCCCTTGATTTGAATAACACTGACGAAGGTCCCGCATCTAACGTTGCTATTGCTTCTGTCGAGTCAGGCGTTGATGCTCAGCGCGAATCGACCTTCGCTGTCGAGCAGAACTCTCAGGTGGATAATGAGACCCCTTCCGAGGTTTCGAATCAAATTATTTGGCATCAGGGGTGGATATCACCCGAAGAAGGGGCTGGTTTTTGGCGTTGGGGCTTGTCCGACGGAACAATCGCTGTTTCTTCTTGGAGACATATAAACGGTAGCTGGTACTGGTTCGACGACGAAGGTCGAATGGCTCAGGATGGGTTGGTTCAAGTCGGGGGTGCGACGTATGCCTTCTCCTCTTCGGGCGCAATGCGTGTCGGCTGGTACCTAGATTCTACGGGCTCCACTTCTGCTTGGCGTTATTTCTCCGGTTCTGGCGCCATGGTAAAAGGCTGGCTTTCAGACGGCAGCAACTGGTATTGGCTGGATGATGAGGGCAAGATGGTCCACGATGCGATGCTGCAGATTGGGGGAGCCACGTATGGATTCTCTTCTTCTGGTGCAATGCTTATCGGATGGCATCTTGATGCTTCTGTCTGGCATTATTTTTCCGGCTCTGGTGCTCTGGTAAAGGGCTGGCTCTCGGATGGGGGTCGTTGGTACTGGCTTGATCCTGCAGACGGTTCTATGGCCACCGGGCTGAATGAATGCAATGGCACCTCTTATATCTTTAACAGTTCAGGGGCCATGCTATCCTCCCAGTGGGCACTTATTGACAACAACTGGTATTACGCTGACTCCAACGGCTTACTGCATGGAGGTTGGTTACTTCTAGGGAATTCTTGGTATTACCTGGATCCAGGAAGCCATATTATGCTCACGGGCTTTGTGCAAGTGGGCTCGTCCACCTATTTCCTTACGAGCTCAGGTGCCATGGCAGCAGGCTGGGCACTTGCTGATGGTACTTGGTATTACGCCGCATCAAATGGAGCTATTCAACGAGGGCGATGGATAAAGTCCGGAAGCGCCTGGTATTACCTTGATGATGTATCCGGCGCAATGCGTACTGGTGAATTTGCGGTAGGAAGCAAGCGCTATTTTTCTTATGATTCCGGTGCAATGGCATCTTCGTGCTGGATCAACTTGAACGATGGTATGGCATGGGCGAATTTGTCTGGAGCACTGAGCGAGCCGTTGCCTACTTCATCTGATGGATCTCCTGTAGTCGCTGATCGTACTGACTCGTCTTCATTGCCAGGTGTGATTCATATTGGAGATGCGGTTTTCTATGCGGATGCGAATGGTGTCGTTAACGTGGCGTCTGGTTGGATTATGTCGAAAGACGCTTCTGACGAAAGTGGCAATACTTGGTATTACGCATCTTCCAATGGTGTCCTTAAGTCTGGTTGGCAATATGTCAACGGTGCGTGGTATTGGATGGACCCTTCCACATTCAAGATGAAAACTGGATGGCTTAATGACGGCGGTACGTGGTACTGGCTCCAGCCTTCGGGTGCCATGTTTGCTAACGGGTGGCTGAAAATCGATGGCGTTGACTATTACTTCAATGCAAGCGGTGCATGGTTGAATACGTCTGGTTCTGTTTTGGGGGTCAATAGGTCCAGCCTGGTCAATTGGCTTATGAGCCACGAAAACGATGGCTATTACCGTGGAACACGCTACGACACACATCTCAGCCAGGAAACGTGCATATACCCAAAGGGCGATCCGCGTTGGGACGGTTATACGGGCATGAATTGTGGTGGATTTGTATCGCATGCGTATATGAAAGCGGGCGGTAATTTAGCTCCCATTGCCGCCGAGCAGAGCCATTCCCCTTGGAGTGGAGGTCCCGGAAGGGGCGGCTGCGTAAACGCGTATCGTTGGTACGGCTACGCTATCGATACGTGCGCGAACGTGACTTATTTCAACTCTATTGATGAGTTGTTACGTAGTGGTTTGGCTCGTAAGGGGGACATTGTGTTCTTCAATCCTTACAACCCATATGCGGACGATAGCCACATTGGCTTTTTCTGGGGCAATTCGCCGAGCGAAAATTTGTTCTGGCATAGTGATGGTTATGGAAATCGCATCTCCGGTTTGACTGCTTTGGGCCCATCGAAAGTAATCTTGATTCGTTAGAATTCCGCGTTGTAGGGGACTCTCTGGGTCCCCTACCTTTTTGACATCTGGTTTGAAAGCTAACTGATGTCGGCATTCTTTGGGGCTAAGAGTAGGGACTAGGAGTCCTTGGTTTCACCCTGCTGGGAAGTTCTTGTTTACATTGTGGTATTGCGTGCAGTTATTTGTCGTCCTAGATGGCATCTTGTACAGTTGGATGTTCGGAAATCTTTCACAGCCATGCTGTAAGCTAAACGCAAACAAGAACGAATGACGAGGTTTACATGAGCAAACATCTTAAGTTATTTTCGGCATTGTTGGTGCTGATGGTCCTTGCGCCCATTTCTGTGTTTGTTTTTCCCTCGAACGCGGAAGCTGCGCGGTCCCTAGTTGAGAATTCCTGGCGTTATGAGGATGGGCAATTGGTCGCAGAGGATGCTTCTTCCGAAGAAGATGGAATAGCCTTATTGTCCATGGAAATTCTTCCCGATGGGGCTACGGCGCAGGGCATCGATGTCAGTGAGCATCAAGGACGTATTGACTGGAATGCTGTTAAGGCTTCTGGTATCGATTTCGCTATTCTGCGTGTTGGATTTGGTGCTCCATCTTGGGGCGGTCGTGTTGACCATCAGTTCAGTCGTAATATTTCCGAGTGCGAGCGTCTTGGAATTCCTTACGGCGTCTATCTTTATTCGTATGCTTGGGATGATCAGCAGGCAGCCGATGAGGCGTCAATGGTGATCGATTGCCTTTCTGGGCATAACCCGAGATTACCGGTGTATTACGATCTTGAGGATAACAGCATTATTGCGGATGGTCGTAAATCCGGAATTGCATCTAGAGCAAAGACTTTTAGTAATAAGATTTCTGCTGCTGGATATAAGCCTGGCATCTATGCAAACCTGAATTGGTTTAAGACTGTATTGACCGATTCCGTGTTCAAGAGCAGCTCTTGGGATCATTGGATCGCTCAATATAACTCGCAATGCGACTATACCGGCAGCTACAGCTTTTGGCAGTATACGAGCAGTGGAAAAGTTTCTGGTATTATCGGAAACGTTGATATGAATTATGCGTATGTCGATGTTTCTCTTTACTACTGGCAGTTAAAAGAGGGTACTTGGTATTACGCAACCTCTAGCGGCAAAGCGTATACCGGATGGTTACATCAGGGTGGTTCCTGGTACTGGCTCGACCCCGACGCCGGCGGTGCCATGGCAACCGGCCTGCACGAGTGCAATGGCTCCGCGTACTGGTTTGACGCCTCCGGCGCGTTGGCGACCGGATGGGTGCTCGACGGCGGGACCTGGTACTACGCGACGGGCTCCGGCGCCCTCGCCTCCGGTTGGGCCTACGTCGGCGGCGTCTGGTACTGGCTCGACCCCTCCACCCATGCCATGGCAACCGGCCTGCACGAGTGCAACGGCTCCCTGTACTGGTTCAACTCCTCCGGCGCGATGGCGACCGGATGGGTCCTCGACGGCGGGACCTGGTACTACGCGACTGGCTCCGGCGCGCTGGCGCGCGGCCCCGTATCCGTCGGCGGCGTGCCCTACTGCTTCGATACGAAGGGTGGGGCCATGCTGACGGGCTACCAGACGGACGCGCAGGGCGTCCGCCGCTACTTCGGCAGCTGCGGCCCCCTTAACGGCTGGGGCCTCGTCGACGGCTCCTGGTACTGGTTCGCTGACGGTATCGCCTCGACCGGCTGGCTTTGCACCGGCGGTTCCTGGTACTGGCTCGACCCCGAGGCGGGCGGCGCCGTTGCGACGGGCCTTCATGTTTGCAACGGCTCCGCATACTGGTTCAACGCCTCCGGCGCGATGGCTACCGGATGGGTCCTCGACGGCGGCACCTGGTACTACGCGACTGGCTCCGGCGCGCTCGCCTCCGGCTGGCTCAACCTAAACGGTACGTGGTACTGGCTCGAACCCTCGACGCGCGCCATGGTGACGGGCCTGCACGCATGCAACGGCTCTGCGTACTGGTTCAACGCCTCCGGCGCCATGGCGACTGGATGGGTGTTTGACGGCGGAACCTGGTACTACGCGACGGGATCCGGCGCGCTGGCCTCCGGCTGGGCCTACGTCGGCGGCGCCTGGTACTGGCTCGACCCGTCAACGCACGCTATGGCTACTGGTGTTCAGCGGATCGACGGGGCACAATACTCTTTTGCTAGCAATGGTGTATGGCTTAGCTAACAGCTCTTCTTTAATTGCTTTTTTCTAAATTACATATTGCTCTTAGTTATCCATTTGTAGACTATGTTTATGTAAGAATTGGTTACCACTGGGGGCTACGCATGGCAAGGAAAAAGCGAATTACATTAACTCTAATTATTCTTTTGACTCTACTGCTCGCTGGGCCCGGTGTGGTTGATATCGCGAATGCAGACTCCATAAGCTCATCAATCCCCGCTGTTTCTGAGCAGCAATCCGTCTCCTCGACTCTTACTCCTTCCGATTCAATCGATGATGGGTCTGCTCAAGAATCCGTTAAATGGAATCAGGGTTGGAATTCGTTTGACGGTAACTGGTTCTATGTGGATTCAGCTAATCCGGTCTCGCTGCATTCTGGCTGGCTCTATACCAATGGGGCCTGGTATTGGCTCGACCCCTCGACGCATGCCATGGCCATCGGGCTCCATGAGTGCAATGGCTCCGCGTACTGGTTTGACGCCTCCGGCGCGATGGCGACCGGATGGGTGCTCGACGGCGGGACCTGGTACTACGCGACGGGCTCCGGCGCCCTCGCCTCCGGTTGGGCCTACGTCGGCGGCGCCTGGTACTGGCTTGATCCCTCCACCCATGCCATGGCTACCGGCCTTCACGAGTGCAACGGCTCCCTGTACTGGTTTAATTCGTCCGGCGCGATGGCGACCGGGTGGGTCCTCGACGGCGGCACCTGGTACTACGCGACTGGCTCCGGCGCGCTGGCGCGCGGCCCCGTTTCCGTCGGCGGCGTGCCCTACTGCTTCGACGCCCGGACGGGGGCCATGCTGACGGGCTACCAGACTGATGCGCAGGGCGTCCGCCGCTACTTCGGCAGCTGCGGTCCCCTTAACGGCTGGGGCCTCGTCGACGGCTCCTGGTACTGGTTCGCTGACGGTATCGCCTCGACTGGCTGGCTTTACACCGGCGGCTCCTGGTACTGGCTCGACCCCGACGCGGGCGGCGCCATGGCGACGGGCCTCCATTCGTGCCACGGCTCCGCGTACTGGTTCAATGACTCCGGCGCGATGGCGACCGGATGGGTCCTCGACGGCGGCACCTGGTACTACGCGACAGGCTCCGGCGCGCTGGCCTCCGGCTGGCTCAGCCTAAACGGTGCGTGGTACTGGCTCGACCCCGCGACGCACGCCATGGCAACGGGCTTTCAAACTATTGGATCATGTGAATACATATTTAATAGTTCCGGCAAGATGATGGCTAATTGCTGGTCAAACGGTGATGGGTCCTGTATGTATCATTCTTCATCCAGCGGTGCAATTGACCTTAAGGGCATCATGACCGATTCGGAATCCAGCTGATTGACGATGGCGGGAATGCTAGAACGGGCTGGATTGAGAGTCAGGGTTCTCGATATTATTGTTCTGCTGATGGGGTAATTCTGACTGGATGGCAGCAAATAGCTGGGTCTTGGTATTACTTTAACTCGGATGGTCGAATGGCGACCGGCTGGCTTAACGATGGCGGTAACTGGTACTGGCTAGATTCCGCTTCTGGCATAATGAAAACGGGATGGCTTTCCCGTGGGGGCACATGGTATTACCTTGATGCCGCACGTGGGGGAGTAATGTTGAGCAACGGTTGGTATTGGATCGGCTCTACTGACTACAAGTTCAGTTCATCCGGCGCAATGGTTGGCGCTTGGGTCGATGTCCCGTGCTATTCGCAGTACCCGGAACTTCCTACTGGCTGTGAGTCGGTTGCCCTTACAAACTTGCTTAGCTACTATGGTTTCGGTTTAGGTAAGACGATTATTGCGGATTACTATTTGCCCAAGGGAAGCAATGGCAATTTTGTTACCGCTTTTGATGGCAATCCAAGGCGTAGCAGCGGGGGTCTCATGGGGTGCGTCGCCCCTGCGATTATTATTGCTGGTAATAACTTTCTGCGTGCTGCTGGAAGTGGCAAGCAGGCAAAAGACGTCTCTTTCTCGTCAATTTCTTCCATTAAGAACAGACTGACCTGTGGTCAACCTGTTGAGATGTGGAATACCGAGTGGGGAAGTTGGCCAGGAGGCCGTTATGCTGCGCGTTGGTATAACGGGCATTCCTATGGCCTGTGGGGCGGTAATCATGCCGTAGTCCTTAAAGGCTATGATGACGAGCAGGGAATTGTCTATCTTTCGGATTCGATTAACGGCAATGTTACGCGAAATGCCCAGGTGTTCTTCGGTACGTGGCAACAGATGGATAGCCAGGCCGTGGTAATTGAATAGCCATGATGTTAAAAAAAGGGGAGAGCTCGTCGAGCTCTCCCCTTTTTACTACATTTTTATTCAAGCTACGCTGTCCTATTACGTCCAAATAGTTCGTCCCAGTTACTAGCTGCCAAAACTGTTCCGCATACGATTACAACGCAGCAGATTACGGATGCCATGTCGGGAATTGTTCCAAGCAAGATCAGGCCAAAGACCACCGACCATGCCGAATAGGAGATATTCAGAGCCATCGCACGCGCTGCTCCGATTGCCGCAATGCCCTTGTAATAGAACAGATAGGATGCAGTTCCTGCGAGCCCGGCGAGTGCAATAATCAATGTGGGCATGCTCGGGATAGCGCTCAGCGTGAAATGCCACGCTCCGAAGAGGGGAAGTACAAGCACTCCATAAACAAGCGCACTCGTAGTTTCGCGGATTTGCAAAGCCGTTTCGTCATCAACGGCATCATCTTTCATTCCCCATGCGCACAGCACCGCTTCGGATCCCCATCCGATAACAGCAAGCACCGCGCCGAGTAAGCCGAGGGGGGCATTTGCAATCTCGCTCGATCCGGCCGATAGATAGCCCATCGTCATTACGCCGCAAAGAGCAACGAGAAGGGAAAGAATCTGTCCTTTGCCCATTTTCTCCTTCAGCAGCACGAAAGAAAGGAATGCTCCGACAGCGGGATAGAAGGCGGAGATAATTGCCGTGTAGGCTGCTCCGATATTATTAATCGCCAATACGTATCCGGTCATTCCGATAGGTCCACCGAGCAGAGCGCCGGCGATGACGACCTTGCCCGAACGAGTTTTAAGTGCAGCAAGCGTGTCTTTTAATCTGCCTCGAACTCCCATGTACCCAAAGAGCCAGATTGCACAGAAAGCATCATGGAGAAAAGATCCTGCAATGGAGGCGCATGCAAGCGCTTCCGCCGATCCTATATAGGGCGCGAGCGCCAAACCGATTCCAAGAATTACTGTATCAAGGCCCCAAAGAAGGCCGCTAAAAAAGCCGAATTGCATCGTTACTCACCTTTCCGATAGATCTCCAGTGCCTTTTTAAGGTATTTGGCACCGTAATTGAAGTAGATATAGAGCCACTCGCCCACGAAGTCACCTTCGGCTTCTTTCAGAAGAGACCAGAGGTACCAGCACCATCCTGCAAGGGCAATGTGCGCATAGTTATGCGCAACTTCGTTGTTTGTTGCCTTGCGCCCAAAATATGCATCAAGCGCGCGGTCGACTTCATCTTCGGAAAGCTCGCAGCAGACACTGCACGTTCCAAAATCGTTTGCGTAATCGCTCATGCCAGCATATTCCCAGTCAATGAGATAGTACTTGTCGTTCTCATCGATAAGGAAATTGAGGTAAAAGAAGTCATTGTGGCAAAGGCATTTTGGTGCATTATCGGCCTGTACAAAGCGCTCCAATTCATCGATTTCGGCGGACATCTCCCTGTAGCCTGGAATGTCGATGGGACCTTTTTCCAGAAGAAGTGATTCGTAGCGCTTCGCTTCGAGGTAGAAGTCAAATTCGGTTTCGACATTTGCACCACTCTCGTGAAGCGAACGACACATCTGCATCATTCGATTCATTTGGGCAGCATCATGCGGATCAGGCTGCTTTGCGTTGGGTACAAACTTCGAAATTTTCCAACCACGCTTTGGGTCCTCATGAATAAACGTATCGTCAAGGCCGAGTTCCTTGGCCTTTTTAAGTGCGGCTACTTCTCCATTTCTGTTAATAAGCAGTTCGGTCCCGACTCCCGGATGGCGGTAAACGTACTCTCCGTCATTGGTTCTAAAGTGGCACGATAGATTCGTAAGACCTTGTTTAAGGGGATAAACGTCGTGAATCTCTGATTTGGAGCAGCCGAGCACTTGCTCGATGTTATCGAAAATATCGGAGTCAACGTTTTCGATAAAATGCGGATCAAAGGCACGCAGTTCATCAAGAGAATCGAATTCGTTGATCTCGCCCTCAGGATACTTCTTGATAACCATATCGAGCTCCTTGATGTGCTCGATATATAGATCTTCCCAAAGCTTGTCCGTTGTTTCGGGCTTGTTATATTCCGTTTCGAGAATCTGCTTAAATGCAAGCGAGAAGGCTTTATCAAAGTAGACATGTCCAAGCATATACCAAGCATCGGAACCGCCAATCGTAACATTGGTGATTCTGTCCATTGCTCCGGTTTGAATGCACCATTCTTTGGTGGCGCCTTCAGCATATTGAGCAGAATAAAATGCTTTCCAAACGTATGCTTCAAACGGATTGTTTAGAAGGTAATCATCGCTTGAGCAAATATAGGTGTTGCCAAGCCGCTCTTTTACGCACATAAGCGATGCGTGGTTATTTTTGGATGCATATTCGTTGTTGACGACAATCGAGACGCCGAACTTGCTTTCGAGATAGAAGAAATATTCTTTTTTATAGCCGACAACGACGGTGATATTGCTGATACCTGCGTCTTGCAGCTGCCTAATCTGACGTTCGATGAGAATCTCACCACGTACCTTTAAAAGGCCTTTGGGCTTTTCATACGAAATGGGAGCAAAGCGGCTCGAAAGCCCCGCAGCCAATATCACTGCGTTTTCAACCTTATAGGGGTGAAGTGCTTCGTAACCGCTGTCGGTTAGGCTGTCCGATTCGAGAAGGCCCTCATTCGTAAGCTCTTTATTTGCTGCGTTTACCGATCCAAGTGAGAGGCCAGTGCGCTCGGCAACTTCTCGCTGGCTAGCATATGGGTTCTTTAGGTATTCGTACAGAACAGTAAAGTTACGCTTGGTCAGTTCCACTGCAGGCCTCCAATTAAGATGTTCATTGCTCAGGGAAAGAATAGAATGATTGAACGATATGTTCAATTTAATATATTTATCTACATAGACTGAACAGACAGTAACGAAAATCAATCCTGGAATGTGGATTAAAATAAATAAATGAGATATCTGGGAGGGTCGCTTATGTATCGATTCGAAAAGAAGGCCACGCTTGTTTGTGCTGCCGCGTCATTAATCACTGCTTGCTGCTTGCCCCTGAGCGCGAATGTCGCGTTTGCACAGGATTCCGTTGAGGCTCAGAGTATTGAGTCAAAAGCGGATTTTTCTTCTGTGGTTTCCGATGATTTGCAACCTGATAATTCTTCCGTCATAAAAGATGGCTGGCAACGAGACGAGTCGTCTGGAGTTTGGTATTACGGAAAAAACGGTAAACACCAAACTGGCTGGCTGCAAAGCGGGGGCTATTGGTATTGGCTTGATCCAGCCAATGATGGTGCAATGCAGACAGGTTATTTCAATGTGACCGATGCTGGTGGATCGACTGCTTCGTTTTATGCGAATGACGGCAATGCCGCAACGCCTTTTGGCGCGCTATATCAGAACTGCTGGCTACGTAACTCAGATGGAAATTGGTTTTATGCCAATGCTGGAGGCGATTTAGCTGCTGGTTGGTTTTATCAAGACGGCACATGGTATTACCTGGATCCTGCCACCAATATAATGCAGGTTGGTTTTGTCGACCTCGGGAGCTGGAAATACTATTTAGATGCCACTGGTGCTATGAAAACCGGCTGGATTCTCGTTGACGGGAATTGGTACTGGGCTTATTCATCGGGTGCCCTTGCTTCGTCATGGCAAACGATAGGTGGGGCTCGCTATTATTTTGACTCACAGACGTTCATCATGTTTAAGGGTCGTCAAAAGATTGATGGAAGAACCTACATTTTTGGTGACTATGGTCTCGCAAATGGATGGTACAAAGACGGAGTAGATTGGTATTACTGCACTAACGGTATTGCGGCCACTGACTGGAAACTCGTTAACGGCGCTTGGTATTATCTCGACCCAGCTTCCGATGGTAAGATGTCCGTTGGGTATTTAGACCTTGGCAATGCAGCTTATTATTTAAAGCCTAACGGGGCTATGGCTGTTGGTTGGGCTCAGGTCGAGGACGGCTGGTATTTCGCCTCCCAATCTGGTGCACTTATTTCTGGCTGGTATAAAGAAGGCACAAGCTGGTATTACCTGGACCCTGTTAGCCATCTCATGAAAACGGGCTTATTTGAGGTGGACGGCAACGATTGTTTTGCAAACCAGAGCGGTAGGCTTGTGGTTTCAAGTTGGGTTACCGTTAATGATGGCGTTGATAGATACGCTGATGATAATGGATATCTTTGCAAGGATGTGATTCGCGAAAATGGCACTATCCTAAAAACCGCTGGAGCTGATGGTTGGCAGGTTGCGTCCGGCTGGGTTAATGTCGCAAATCTAAGGTTTTACGCTGAGCCCGGAACGGGTGCCATTCATCTTGGATGGCTACAGATTGACGGCGATTGGTATTGGCTTGATGCCGATTCTGGCGTGTTGAAGACCGGATGGGTTTTTACTGGCGGTGCATGGTATTACCTAAATGCTGACGGAAAAATGGCAACTGGTTGGAAATGCCTGAATGGAACATGGTATTACCTTGAGTCCAATGGAAGCATGCATGTTGGCTGGCTTAAAGATTCGGGTAAGTGGTATTGGTTAGACGGCAGCGGCGCTATGGCAACGGGCGCAAGGACCATCGATGGCGTTCGTCGAGTTTTCTGGAGCGATGGCCAGTGCGACAAAGTTGGCTGGCAAAATCCATCCCAGTATCCTCAGGTCAGTTCTTGGACTGTTCAGCTGCCTAGCTATTGCACCGGATACTTTACCTATGTGACCCCTTCTCGCATCTCTGTCGAGGCAACGCGGGAAGATTGCGTGAACGCCTTTATCCAGCGCGCCTATGAGTATATTGGTACGCAATATATTGAGCCTTGGTCTACCGCTCCCGGTGGAGCTGTTGATTGCTCTGGTTTTGTCTTGCAGTGCCTTTATGCTACTGGCATGGATATGGGTGTTTACAACCCTTATAACCATCGCTGGGATCCAAGCCAAACCTACAATTCCATGAATTGGTATCGAAGTAATATCTTTATGCCCGTGAGTGCGAACTCAATTCAGCGTGGCGATGTGATTTATTATCGCGGGCATATCGCAATTGCACTTGGCGGCGGTATGATGATTGACTCCTGGCCTCATCAGGGCGTCGGAATTCATTCCATTAGCGCAAGGGGAAATGTGATCGGCGCAGCCCGTCCGTTTTTTTAATTGATTTGCTGCAAGCCGGTCGATATCGGTTGGGGGCCTGGAATGAATGTCTGGATTGAACATCGAATTTGTTGGCGAGTAATTGGCTTGATGCTATTTTCCGCCTTGCTCTCAGTTTCCGTCCCCGCATTTTCTTGCACTGCCTATGCCGTGGAAGAGGGGGCGGATAACGGTGTCGTAGAGCGCGACTCGACAGGAGGGTCGGGAGCATTTGTCGGTGGCGGTTGCTCTCAAGACTCCAGTGATTGTGCCGGCAAAACAACGGAAGATTCGAGCCTACAGGTTGTCGAAAGTCAAGACCTGTCGACGACAGAAAAACTATCTGGATGGCAATGGAACGGTTTGTCCTGGTACTACTATCTTGACGGCTGTCGTTTGACCGGAATGCAGAATATTGACGACTCGTTGTACTACTTGGACCCCGCTCGTGACGGCGCAATGAGCTGCGGCTGGATTTTTACTGAAAATAAGTGGTATTACGCGGGTCCATCAGGCGCTTTGGCAAGTGGTTGGCAGTTTATCGGAGGCCAATGGTACTGGTTTGACTCCCTTGACAGCTGTTCTATGGCTACTGGTCGACGTGTTATTGATGGGCACCCTTATCTTCTTGGAACCTATGGACTGATTAATGGTTGGTGCCTTGATAACGGTTTATGGTATTGGGGTAACAATGGTGAAGTCTTAACCGGCTGGTTTCAAACTAGCAATAATTGGTATTGGCTTGATCCCGCCAATGATGGTGTTATGTCTAGAGGAATCGTTTCTGTCGGTTCGTCTCTTTACTATTTATCGGATTCCGGCGCAATGGCTGTTGGTTGGGCGTTTGATGGGACGGACTGGTATTACGCTGACGGTTCCGGCGCACTTGCATCGGGCTGGCGTTTGGTGAACGGCGTTTGGTATTGGCTCGATGTCGCAAATGACAATAGAATGGCTACCGGCTTTTATGTCATCGGATCCAACCGGTATCATTTTTCTTCAACGGGAGCGTTGTCACTTGGCTGGTTTATGAGCAATGGAGACTGGTATTACGCTGAGCCTTCTCAAGCGTCGGGCATTATAAAGACTGAATGGCTGAAGGACGGTGGTCAATACTATTATCTCGATCCTGCCGCCGACGGTAAAATGCTTCTTGATCATTTTTCTGTAAATGGGAAAAGCTATTATGCAAAAGCTTCAGGCGCTGTTGCTTGTCGTGAATGGGTAGATGTCCAGGACTCGGTTCAGGATGAGCCATCTAAGGCTTTTGCTGGTTCTGATTGCTCATTGTGTGGAGCATTGCGTAATGGAAAACTGTTTACATCAAACGGCGATGGCGAATTGGTCGAAGCTCACGGGTTTGTGATGCTTGGAGGCTGTAAGTTCTATGCTGATCCAACCGATGGCTCCCCCTGCGCTGGATGGAAGAACGTTAACGGAAAATGGTACTTTTTTGATGAGACCGCTGGCTATGCACGATCTGGCTGGCTGTACAAGGATGGCTCCTGGTTCTATTTAGATCCGTCCACTTATGCTATGAAAACCGGTTGGGTTGCCGTTAACGGATCTTGGTATTACCTGAATTCGTCTGGTTTCATGCAGACGGGATGGCTCAATCTGGGCGGCACCTGGTATTGGCTTGACGCTAGCGGCGCTATGGCTACTGGCTGGCGCGTTGTGGACGGGTCCTGGAATTACTTTATGGCAAACGGCGCGTGGGTGTCAGACTATATGGATGCTAAAGCTCAAAGTTATTCAAGCAATACAAATTGGCTGATACTTGTCGATACGTCGCGTTGCATTACGAGTATTTACACTGGATCTTGGAATAACTGGTCCTTAAACCGTCGATATGTATGTTCGACGGGAAAAGCTAGCACACCTACGGTGATAGGGGAGTATCAAGTCTACGGAAAGGGATATTCCTTTGGGCATGGATATACTTGCTATTACTACACGCAGTTCTATGGTGATTACTTATTCCATTCCTCACCCTACTACGTCAACAGCAACCGCGTGATGGATCCCACGATGGGCGTTCCATCCTCTGCTGGATGCGTACGCCTTGAGATTCAGAATGCAAAATGGATTTACGATAACATTCCTTATGGAACAAAGGTTGTTACTTATTGATATTAGGCACTCGTTTTAAGAGACAGGGATAAATACTCTATTTTTAAAAGAGTTTCTTTTAACTGAGGGTGCTTTGATAATCTTTAGCAATGAATTTGGGAGGATTTTTGGAAATAGAAATGGGAAATGATATTGGCGTATGCGTACTTCTCTCAGCTTATAAACCCGATCTTAAGTTTTTCGCGGAACAACTTGATTCGATAGATAAACAAACGTTTCCGCTTACGCTTCTAGTTAGAAATGACTGCCCTGAATCGGATTCATTAGAGCGGTTTATCCAAGCGCATATAACGAAAAACGCCTATCGGTATTATCACGGTGATAATAATCTCGGTTATGTCAAATCGTTCGAGGCGCTGCTCTCCTTGGCGGAAGGGGATTACGTAGTACTTTGCGATCAGGATGATATTTGGGAGCCTAATAGAGTTGAAGTTTCGCTCAACCATATGCTAGAAGAAGGCTCAATTCTAGATGTTTGTGATAGATCGGTAATTGACGAAAACGGAAATATTCTGGTAAAGAGTTATAGGAAAGCTCATCCTAATTCGCCGGAAGTAAATTGGTGCTCTGGAGAGGATATTACTGTACAGGCCGCAAGCGTATGTTACGGCATTGGTATGGCTCTCATGTTAGATGCGAGTGCGGCGAAGTCGATGATTCCCTTTCCGGAATCGACTGCACATGACTTGTGGTTGACATTGGGTTGCAGTGAACTGGGGAAGTGCAGCTTTACTATGACTCCTTTGGTTAAGTATCGTCGACATGGTGGTAACGAAACTGGATTCCTTGCAGGTGTTTCTTCAAAAGATGATTGGTATTCGACAAGAGTTAAAAACAGGGTTGATACTGCTAGGCGATTTGCCGATAGATTTCCCGACTCACCGCATCTAAAGGAAATATTGGGGTTCGCTGAAGCAAGGGAGCGGCGCTCCATAATTGGTTTACTTAAATACCGACGAGCTTGCCCGTCTATCGCTAAAGCAGATATCATTATACGTCTTGTGCCGAATTGGCTGTTTATTTTGATTTTAAAAGAACTTAAAGCTGCGAGATAGCTCCGTATCCTCATTTCGACAGGTTTAGAAGGGCGCTTATATTTGTGAAGGCCACAGAGAAGACTCTTTCGATTAAACATAATATGTTCTGGAATACCGTCGGTTCGTTGACTAATTTAGGCTGTCAGTGGCTTATCACCATTTTGGTCGTTCGGCTGTCTGATGGATATGGTGCTGCAGGCATTTATTCGCTGGCTATGTCTATTTTCAACATGTTTTCTCAATTAGCCCAATACAGGATGTACACGGTGCAAATTGCAGATGTTGAAAGGAAAAACTCTGCTGGTGAATACCTGACTTTTCGTTTCTTTACTACTTTTATAGCGTTTGCAATGTTAGCCGTCTATTCCATTGCAACGTGTCGTATTGGTACGGTGCCCGCTATTCTTCTGTATGCTCTCTATAAAACCGCTGGCTTAGTCATTGATGTCATGCATGCTAATGATCAGGTTGGTCATAGGATGGACTATATTGGGAAATCCCTCATAATGCAGGGCATCGGCTCTCTCCTTTCATTCATTCTTGTCTTTGGATTTTTTAATAGCCTCGAAGGTGCACTGTTGCTTATGACGGTAGTGACAATAGGCATCGGAGTTATTTACGATTATCCAAGATCAAATCGGATTTCTGCAATCAAGCTTGGAATTAGCCGAGCGAAGGTCAGAGCCTTCCTATGTAGCTGTTTGCCCATCGTTCTGGGCGGCATTGCTGCTTCTGCGGCGCCGAATATTCCCAGGCAGTATTTATCTTATTCATTCGGAGATTCTGCTCTGGGTATTTATGCATCAGTTGCTGCACCTGTGGCAATTATCCAAATGGGTGCGACCTATATTTATAATCCTTTATTAGGTTATCTAGTAGAGCGTTACCATTCTAGAGAAAAGTCCTTTTTTTCGCTCATAGGTAAAATACTTGCTGGCATCTTTTTTGTCGGTGTCATATCTTCAGTTGCCCTTTTCTTTTTCGGTAAATTATTGCTGTCACTGTTTTATGGCGCTGGAATAGCTAAACATACCGATCTCCTTCAGCCTATGTTGGCTTGTGCCTTTTTGACTGGCATCGCTTGGTTTGTCAACGATTTGTTGGTTTCTCTTGATAATTACCGAGGGGTATTTGTTGGCAGCATGCTGTCCTTAATTAGTGCTGTCGCTGTTATGGCTCCTGCGCAAATGCTGTTTGGCTTAAATGGCCCTACTGTATCGGCGCTTATATCCAATGCCATTTGCCTTATTTATCAGTCTTCTGTTTTGGGGAAACAGACGCAACAATGGTTCGGGGAAAAGAGATAGGCCGATGATGTCTAAAGCTCACGCGCTATTAAAGCTTCAAAACACTGAATTGGATATCCTTCAGGTTGTCGCCGCATTCTGCTCTAAGCACGGCATCAGGTGGTGGCTTGACGGTGGAACATGTTTAGGAGCAATGCGTCATAGGGGGTTTATCCCTTGGGATGATGATATAGATATCGGAATGATGCGTTCAGATTATGACCGCTTTTGCTCTTTAGCCGAGGGTGGGTTACCGGAAGGATATTCGCTCCATACATCGCGGAATACTACTGGCTATGCTGCGATGTTTGCTAAGGTGTATCGCGATGGAACTCGCTTCGAGAATCAAGAGGCTCGAGAGGCTTCCAGTTCGATGGGCATTTTTGTCGACATCTTTCCATATGACCAGCTCTATACAGATAAACGCCTTCGTGCAAAGCAAGTCCGAACTGCATCAATTGCACAGAAAAGAGCCTATTTATATCATTCTTCTTCCATTGTTGTCCCTCATAAAGGGTTCCTTGGTCAACTCGAGCAAATTGGTTGTTCTGCTATGCACGTGGTGGAACAACTGGTTTCTCGAGGCGCATGCTCTTACCAGGATTTGTTCGATTCCTGTATTGCCGACTCAAATACGGGTGAGGTCTCTGATTACTGTCTGACGTTAAGCTGGCCGAATATGGCGCCAGTGCCTATTTCAGAGATTTTCCCTCTGAGCAGCGCGGTTTTCGAAGGCAGTGAATTCCCTGTTCCTCGTATGACGGATAAATATCTTACAACGATGTATGGCGATTGGAAAAAAATACCGTCACCGGATAATCGACATACCCATCTTCCGCTCTTGCTCGACTTTGGAGATGGGGAAGTCTGGACGGCACAGAATTAAGGATATGACATCTATATCAGATGAGGTTATGTGATGAGCTCCTCTATTTGTATTTTCACTCACCATTATCACCCGCAACTTAGTGGAATTGGTAATTTTGTCGATGGTCTCGCTCATGCCTTGACTGCACGCGGCGATAGGGTGGTTATCGTTACTAATGATTCGATGCGCGTGGGAGTCGGTCATTCAGTCGAAAACGGCCTGGAGGTAATTCGTCTTCCTTGCATTCCGTTACTTGATGGAAGACTTCCTCTTCCCAAAAAAACCAGTGATTATTACCGACTCCTGCAAACCCTTGATGATTATGAGTGGAATGGTGTTCTGATAAACACGAGACTTTTCCCTCTCTCGCTCGAAGGGCTGAGGTTTGCTGCGGATCATAGTGCTAAGGCTGTCGTTCTCGACCACGGCTCAGCGTATCTTTCCTTCAATCAGCCACTCCTTGATTTTTTTGTGCGCCGATATGAGGATTGGATTACGGATCGCGTAAAGACGTTTGACCCTGATTTCTATGGGATTTCTTCTAAAAGTGTTGAATGGCTTCAGCACTTTAATATCACTGCAAAGGGCGTCATTTCAAACTCAATCAATGCCTCATTCTATAGGAGTATTTCTTCGGGGAGAGATTTCCGATCTGAATTAGGTATCCCTCAGTCATCTTTGGTTGTAGCTTTTGTCGGGCGGCTTATTCCTGAAAAGGGAATTAATTCAATTATTGAGGCGGCTCGCACAAAAGATATTACCAAGCGTGATATTTGTTTTGTTCTTGCAGGGGATGGTCCGCTGGCTAATGAGGTCAAGGAAGCCTGTTCGTCTAACTTGTTTTGGCTTGGGAGATGTAACACAGAGGATATTTCTTCCTTACTTCAGCAAGCAGATGTGCTTTGTCTTCCAACTCGTTCCGAAGGCTTTTCAACGGTACTTCTTGAAGCTTCAGCCTGCGGAACGCCTGCAGTGGTAACAGATGTGGGCGGGGCACGCGAGCTTATCTTAGATGATAGCTACGGCACAATAATTCGGTCCATGGCATCTGATGAGGTGGTTTCGGCATTATGCAGGCTTTTTGATGATCGAGAGCTGCTTTCTCTTCAGTCTCGAAACTCTAGGGCGCTTGTTGAAAGTCGATATAACTGGGATGCCACTGCTATGGATGTCGAGAAGGCGTTTTGTATTTGCTAAGTGATACTTGGCTGGCTTTTGTTCGGATGAAGTTGATAATCAAGGGCTTTTGTTCGGCTTTTGCGTGAAGCTGGATATAAGTGCCGATTTTGGTATTGTCGATTCCTCCTATTTCATGAATATTTGCTCGCTTGAGCACCGCTGAATATCAAGAAGCACGCCGCTGTTATTGCGCCTGGCTTTGGGGCCGATATGGGTCTCGGCGCCTATTTATTGCTAGCGTCCGGCGTCGCGTCGCTGCTGCATGTTGGCCTCGCCTGTATCAACCCAGACCGTGTTTCTTTAAGCTAGTGCCAAAGATTAAGGCTATCGTTGGGATGGGGGGGATAGTTGGAGCAGTTTTGTCCGATTAGAATGGCGTCGAAGTCTTATGCACCGCGCAATTGGGCGAGAGCCGCAGCGGATTTGTATCTCGCGATGGCAGATGGGGGCTCCAGGTGAACGTCAGCTGTATGCCAGCCGTGCAAACTAAATATCCAAGCTTGAGATGTAACTTCGCGATGGTTAGTCCGGATGCTGTAAACTTTATTCATTACTAGACAGTGCGTTGGACTGTAAGGGCCGCATTTTCTTCGAGCGTCGCTAAGGGCCAACTATTATTTGGAATGGATGAAACTCGATTGTCATTTGCTTTAACAAAAGATTCAAAAGGATATCCGCGTGTTCTGGTAATTATTCCCGCTTATAACGAGCAGGAATGCATTCTCAATACCGTTGCTTCTATTAAGGCTGCTGGATATGACTATGTCGTAATTAACGACGGCTCACAGGATGGGACACTTAGGCTTTGTCGAGAGCATGATGTCAACATATTGGATCTCCCACAGAACCTTGGTATCGGTGGGGCGGTCCAGGCGGGGCATAAGTATGCTCAGAGATTTGGCTATGATATTGACATTCAGGTTGACGGCGATGGCCAACATGATCCTTCTTATATACCTGAGCTTGTTAAGCTGATTGAGGGTGGGGCGAGTCTGGCGATAGGCTCTCGATTCTTGGTCGAGACCGACGGTTTCCAATCAACCTTTATGCGTCGTGTTGGAATCAGGTGGCTCTCTTTTTTGCTTAAGTTGCTTACAGGTAAGGCGGTCACCGATCCCACTTCTGGCTTTAGAGCCTGCAATAAAGACGCCATCGACTTATTCTGCAAGAGCTATCCTGATGATTATCCGGAGCCGGAATCGATAGCTTTGGCTATGAAGCTTGGTCTCCCCGTTATGGAGGCACCTGTAAAGATGAATGAGCGCCAGGGCGGGCGTTCATCCATTGGGGTCCTCTCTTCCGTCTACTACATGATTAAAGTTACGCTTGCTATTGTCCTTGTGTGTTGGATCCATAGGGGAGACCAATAATGAATTTTTTTCTAAGGATTGGGGCAGCCATCTTTTTTGGTGGGTTCCTCGTTTATGTTCTTCGACTCGTATCAAAAGGAAAGATGCTTCTTAAGTATTCTTTGCTTTGGATTTTAATGTGCATGGCGGCCTTGCTTTGTGATTTATTCCCTCAGCTTATTTTTTATTGCTCCACGGCTATTGGGTTTGTTAACCCGGCCAATTTCCTCTTCCTGGGTGCAATTGTGCTGTTGCTTGCAATCTCTCTATCCCTTAGCGTTGCGGTGAGCCGTCATGTTTTGGCAATCAAAAGCCTTACACAAAGGATTGCCTTGCTCGAAAAAGAGCTTGAGAATCGGTTGGATTATTATGACTGAGCTTGATACAATTATTTGATTCAGTTTACTTTTAGTTCTTCAATGTTGCTAGTTGAGGAAAGTGGAAATCTGCCTTATACAAACGTTGCTTATACCCTTTGCTGAGGTCTGGATCGGTACCAAATCCGATGATTCTCATCGCGGGTTGCCATTTGCTTGTCAATGGAGGCGATATTCCTGCTCCGGCTGCAATGTTGTTTCAGCTGTTATGTCGTGGTCGAATAGTTTTGTATTAATAATGTAGAACAGATAATAGAATCAGCCGGAGGACTCCATTACAAAAGAGCGTAATTCCATTATCGAGCCATTTAGGTTAATTTCGATGTGGTGTGTAGTTACGCATCATTTTGTAATGCATAATGCAGATGATGTATCGGTTTTTGCTAGCCCTTTAACCCGTTAAATTTATTAGGACGATATCACTGGCCTGGTGGCTGAACTACTACCACACTACCGCTACGCCCCAGTGGGGCTGGGTTTTAAATACGCCTTTGGAATGATATTGCTTTGGCTATCTTGCGGAAAACAATCTCGAAGAAGAGTGGGCTCCTTGACGTAGGTCGCGTCGAGCCAGACGTAGGGCACTGGCGAGCCCTCGAGCGGCCTTCCGTACAGATCCTCGATGCCTGGTCCAGGCTCGAGGCGATGGCGCTCACCTGGTCCTTCGAGAGCCTGGAGACGCCTATCTTCTCGGCTACCCTCTGCACCTTGCGGGTGCTCGTGCCGGTGGCGTACATCTCGGCGACGGCGGCAACGAGGGCGCGGTCCACGCGCCGGTGGCGCTCGATCACGTCGTCCGGGAAGAAGCTGCCGGAGCGGAGCTTCGGGATGCGCAGCGTCAGCGTGCCGGCGCAGGTGCGAGCGACCTCTCGCGGTAGCCGTTTCGGCTGTTCGCCCCGCCACCGCTCAGCTGGTCGGCCTCGGCGTCCATCGCGGCGTTCATGACCTGTTTGGCGAGTCCGGGGAGCAGCTCCCGCATGTCGATGGCGCCGTCGCTGAAACGGGGCATGGCGAGTATGTCCGGCGCCGGGTCTGACAAGATTTACATAGCGATCTTCGTCCTTTCCCGGAACCTGTTGTTGTGGTGATTTCTGGTTCCGGGACGAAGGCCGTTTTTCGTTAAACGGGCACTAAGGGGTCACCCTTGCACCAACATTTTCGGCGCGATCCATGAGATTGAATTCCGCCATTCTTTTTGGATGCCAATGTGCTTGCTAGTATACTGATACCAGTATTTTTAATTGCGTTCTATTAGTTTCTCGATTATAAGGATTTTTATGACAAGTTCCATAAGATGTAAGCCTTTATTTGTTTTGTTTGCCGTTTTTTTCGCATTCTATTCAGTCTATTGGTATCTAAATAATCCGAGATTACTTGTACTGCTTACAATTACCATCTCGTTGATTCTAATTCTTGGCCTTTGCGCTGCATATGCTAAGGTGTACCATCGTCTTAAAAGTGAATGGGTATTCTTGGCGCTGCTTATAGCATTTCTAATTATTTTTATCTTTATCTTTCCTCCGTTTACGGTTCCGGATGAAGGCCATCATTTTTTTTCAACTTATTGGATGGTTGATAGTCTTCCATTCAATGCGCATGTGACAAATGATGGTGGTTTTCTAGTACGGGATATCGATCTTTCCCTTTATAAGGGTCGCCAGAGTAACGCCATTGACTCCTCTTCATTTGATTCGATTATTCAGAATTATGCTCTGTTTGAGAATGGGAAGTGGACTCCATTCAATGAGTTCTCATTTAGCGTCAGTAGTGAGAACGTTTCTGCGAAAATAGGATCTATCGTTGGGCTGCAAATCGGTCTGTTTTTCGGACTTGGTGCCTATCCTGTGTTCTATATGGGGCGCATTGGTTCGGCTCTGGTTTTTTGCTTTTGTGCGTTCCAGGCATACAGGATTGCACCTAAGGGCAAATCGGTTATTGTTTTTGTTTCGCTTCTGCCTATGACGCTTCACTTGGCTGCTTCATACTCTTATGATTCAGGAATTATTGCGTACTCGCTTTTAGTATTCGCTTGTCTAATGCGCGGTTTTTTTGGAGAGCAGAAATCAATAGGTTGTAAAGAAATCGTCATTTATTTAATTATTTCGGCGTTTTTGGCTCCGTGTAAGGTTGTTTATTCTGGGTTGATATTACTTGGTTTGCTTGTGCCCCTTTCGCAGTTCCAAGATGTGAAAGTCGGACGTATCGGTAAGTGCATACTGATCTTTGCTGTTATAGCCTCCGTTCTAGTGCTGCGCATAGCATCAATGAGTACATTGGTGTCTCAGTCTTCAGATGCCTCTCGTGGCCAAGAGATCGGGCGGTTTTATACGCTCAGTGACATCATCATGCATCCAAAGAATAGCTTCGAGGTCTTTTTTAGGACATTAGATTCCCTAGGAGATTTCTATTGGGGATCCACCTTAGGTTATTCGCTTGGATGGCTCCAGAAAAACTTGCAGTTTCCAGCCTTTTTTATGATTCCTTATTTGTTGTTTGGGTTTATTTGTTGTTTGGATTCCGAAGATGAGCCCTCTTTTCTCAGCCCCATTTGTTCCATTCTGTTTATTATCGCTTTTGCTTTGGCTGCCCTTGGTTCCATTGTATCTATGTGGTTGGGCTGGACGTTCAATTACGAGAATGTAATACAGGGTGTTCAAGGACGATATTTTCTTCCTGTTCTACCAGCTTTGTTGTTTGGGTCGAGAACGCGCTTGTTTAAATTCAACTCATCTTCGCTTTCTGTCGTCTCTTTTGGCATGTGCGTGATGAATTGTTTATATCTTATTCGTTTTATTAGTATTGCATCCTGTGTGTAGGCCTTTGCGTAATGCTCTCGGGTTTTTTCTGCTATCTAACAGTTTAGATAGCAGGCGATGATTCGGACGCCGCAGGGTCCCCGAAAGCTATGCTTTTCCAAGCCAAGCAGAGACTTTGACCGAGCGCTGGGTTGGCATGCGAGAGGCCAACATGAGGCCGTGCCGCGGGGCGGACCGCAGGTAGCAAAACGGCACCGGAGCCCATGTCGGGCCCGGTGCCCAAGCGCGATATCGACGGCGCAGTTTCGCGATATTCAACAGCGCCCAAATGAGTAAATACTCATTATCTATAAATGATAATAACGATTCGCGGGTTCCCCGACGGTGAAGTTTGGATTCATATAAGGATCGCCTTTGACGTAATACTTAGCCCATCGATAATTCATGTACGCGACCTCTTTGTGGAAGCGAATCTGCTTCTCCGTATTGTTTTCAACGCCTCTAGAAATCGACTCGTAGTGATAGAGCTCGACTTCGGGTGTGTATACAATTAGGTCGTTGATCTCGCGTAGCTTTAAGCAAAAGTCAACGTCATTAAATGCAACTTGAAGCTCTTCCGTGAAACCTCCGACTTTCTCATATTCATCACGCTTGGTCATTATGCAAGCTGCGGTGACGGCGCTGAAGTCTTGTTGTGCATCGTTGAGTGCAAAGTAGCCCCAGTTATCCCTTGGCATGCTTTGGCAAAGATGTCCTGCCACGCCACCAGTGACGCATAAGCCCGCGTGCTGGATGGTGTTGTCGGGATAGTAGAGTTTTGCACCAACTGCGCCAACATCCTCACGTGCGCAGATGCCAAGCATAGTCTCAATCCAATTGGGCGTAATTACCTCAGTATCGTTATTCAACAGCAAGAGATAGTCGCCCTTGGCGTGAGCAACGCCAAAGTTCATGAGCTTGGAGAAATTGAATTCGTGCTTCCAAGTTACAAGACGAACGATGTCAGGATATTTTGCTTGCAACTTATCGTAATAATCGAACGTCTCCTTTTCTGTGCTGTTGTTTTCGATTATGACAAGCTCGAAATTGTCGTACGTTGATTTCTCAACAATTGACTTAATGCAGTTGTCCAGAATGTTGGCGTGGTCTTTAGTTGGAATGATAATTGACACGAGTGGATGGGAATCTGGCACAGCGTAGGTTACTTTATATGTAAAGGGACGACGCGCTTGTTCGACCTTCGCATTGAGCCCAAGCCTGTCCAAATGACTCTGGACCGCTTTGATACCTGCGATAGTGGCATACGGCTTGCTATCGGCATTTGCTGCGGTGGAGGTCTCGCTTAGGCGCCAGTGATATAGAACCTTTGCAACATGATGAACTTTCCTTGCCTTTTCCACGGCGTGGAGAGTCAGATTATGATCCTGTGCTCCATCGAACTCTTTCGTGTTCGGTTCTAGAGTGTCAAGCAGAGACTTACGGATGGTAAGCATATGGCAGATATAGTTATTGTTTCTGAGCAGATCGATATTGAAATCCGGCTTAAAGAACGGCTGCGCTAGCATTCCATCGGGCATGAGTTTATCTTCATCACAATAAAGAAGATCGACGTCATCATTGTTTTCAATTGCCTCGGCATATGAGAATAACAAGTCCGGTTCAAGAATATCGTCATGGTCAAAGAAGCTAACGAAATCACCCGAAGCGATGGCAACGCCGGCGTTTGTGTTTTCGGAAATGCCCTTATTCTCGGTAAGGTTAATTGATTTAATTCTGTTGTCGTGGGCCGTCTCCTGCTCAACGCGAGCCTTTAGTTCCTGATTGTCAGGACTTGCATTAACTAGGATGAGCTCCCAGTTTGCATAAGACTGGTTTTTTACGGATTCGGCCATATCGTTAAAGAACGAAATGGGTGTGTTGTATAGAGGGACAATAATGCTGAACTTCGGAGCGCTGTTGAAGACGATTTTTCTCTGCTTCTCCAGAGCGCCGATAGTTGCCTTATGATCCGTGAACCATTCGGGGTATTCAGGGTCAAACTGCGCATGGGTAAAGAGAAAGTTGGTCTCCTCAAGAAGCAAGCCTAGCTTATCGGGTGTTAAGCAGTCGAATGCACTGAATGATGGGTGATTTTGATCGTCAATAATAAAGTAGTAACGATCGAACGCCTTTGGCATTCGAATTGAGAGCTGCGTTTCAAGCTGCTTTTTCTCAGACGTAAATCCAACGCTTGTTACATTCGAGCCGAAATTGACGATGCTCAAATTAACTTCATTAAGGGTTCGATCGAAACAACGAAGTTTGATTTGCGAGTCGCTACGATAAGGAGTTCTCACCGTGCACCTAAGGATATAGTCGCTTGAATCTTCGATGCACTGCCAGAAATCAATCGTTGCCATGTCAAACTCTGAAACGTCATCGTAGTTTCGGAGTTTGCTGCACATGTCAGGTTTAATTTTGTAGTTAAGGCGCGACTCCCATTTGATGTTCTTGCAATTGAGCGAAAGGGAGTTGCTGCTCAGGGTGCGACCGTCTTGGCCGATTTCGCTAAACTCAATTTTGATGGTGCGAGCATCGGGATCGGGGACTACAAGGACGTATGAGTTCGAGTCACAACTATTGTCCCGGAATTTTAGGAGGGATAAAGGTGAGCGGCGGTTATCGTCTGTAGCCGCCTGGGCTGTTACGCTGGAGCCTTTATGGATGCCTTCAATCTTAAGCTGCTGGTAGATTTTCCAGTTTCCTCTGCATACTCCGGTTGTTTCGACTCGCATTGTTTGCCTTTCGTTTGTTGGACACTGCTCATTGTACTTTTTCATTTGTTGCCTCGCTAGAAATGCAGAAAGAGTTGCGTGTTTCTGCTGTCCGATTTAAATAAGAAGACGGGGAGGTTGCTGCCGGTGCGTATAATTTAATTAACTATGCATCTGTAATCAGCGGCTTTTGCTCAACGATTGTCAATCGAGAGGATTTTTATGAAAGGCATCATCCTCGCCGGCGGGTCCGGCACGCGCCTGTACCCGCTCACGCTCGTGACCTCCAAGCAGCTGCTGCCGGTCTACGACAAGCCCATGATCTACTACCCGCTGTCCACCCTCATGCTGGCGGGCATCCGGGACATCCTGGTCATCTCCACGCCTACCGACCTGCCCAACTTCGAGCGCCTGCTCGGGGACGGCTCGCGCTACGGCGTCAACCTGTCCTACGCCGAGCAGCCGAGCCCCGATGGCCTGGCGCAGGCATTCACCATCGGCGAGGAGTTCATCGCCGGCGAGCCGTGCGCCCTGGTGCTCGGCGACAACATCTTCTACGGCAACGGGCTCAGCCGCCACCTGACGCGCGCCGTCCAGAATGCCGAGTCGGGCCGCGCCACGGTCTTCGGCTACCACGTGGACGACCCCGAGCGCTTCGGCGTCGTGGAGTTCGACCGCGAGGGGAGGGCCGTCTCCATCGAGGAGAAGCCCGAGCGCCCCAAGAGCTCCTACGCCGTCACCGGCCTGTACTTCTACCCGGGCGACGTCGCCGCCAAGGCGCATGAGGTTAAGCCGTCGGCCCGCGGCGAGCTGGAGATCACCACGCTCAACCAGATGTACCTGGAGGAGGGGACGCTGTCCGTGGTCACCCTCGGCCGCGGCTACGCGTGGCTGGACACCGGCACCATGGAGAGCCTGCACGAGGCCGCGGAGTTCGTCCGCGCCGTGGAGCACTCCCAGGACCTGCCCGTGTCCGTGCCCGAGGAGATCGCCTGGGAGAACGGCTGGATCACGACCGCCGAGCTGGAGGAGGCGGCCAAGGCCTACGGCAAGTCGGTCTACGGCCAGCACCTCAAGAAGGTCGCCGCCGGCGAGATCGTCAATAGCCCACGCGAGTACTAGCGCCAGCTTGTTTTCTTTTAGGGGTCACCGTTTATCTGGTGGCCCCTTTCGTTATGATTACGTTGACCATAAAGACAATATGATTGGGAGTGGATGTGTTAAGCGTCTACTTTGGCGATATGCCAGAAGCGATTTACAACACAGCGACATATTTCAAAAACTCTTACCGGTCTTCTTGGATTACGGATCCCTATGCAGTCTCGATAATTAAAGATGTCGATCGATCGGTTGTTGTCTCCGAAAACGTCATCGAAAGCCCTGTGCTTGGGTCCATTTCTCCACTCCAGCTTTCTGGTGGCGTGAAAACGCTGCTGCTTATGAGATTTGATCGTAAGCATATTTTTAACGCTTCTACCTGTGGTGACAACTGTGCCAAGTGGATTCTCGACATGGCGAAAGACCGCAAGCTCGTTGTGAATCTCTATCATGTGATGGACTTTGGCCGCGAGGATTTTAAAATCAAAGTCGTGAACAGCGGCCGAATCGTTCATAACATGGCCGAATTGATTCACGAGTCGATTCCGTATCTGTAGGTGCTGCTTATGAACGGTTCGCATCTTGTTAAGATTTCCCGCCGTAGGGGAACCAAGTACACATTTACCATCAAGCGGAACATCACTATTGTGCGTGGCGATAGCGGCACGGGTAAGACGACGCTGTTTGACATGGTCGCAGACTACATGCGAACGGGCGAGCAGTCGGGCGTTTCCTTGCAATGCGATTGTCCCTGTGTCGCCCTGACCGATTATGATTGGCGAAACCAGCTTTCGTCCGTTCATGACTCGATTGTATTTGTCGATGAGGGCTTAAAAGAGATCCATTCTGATGAGTTTGCCCATCATGTGCTGTATTCCTCGAATTATTTCGTGCTGATCTCAAGGGCTGATTTCCCCAATCTTCCGTATAGCGTGGATGAGATTTACAGGATTAAGACGAGCGGAAAATACCATTCTTTCGTCCCTGTTTATCAAGATCGCGGGAATCATCGTTATGCTATTTCCCGGTCGGCGCCAAAACAGGACTTTTCTATCCTTCTATGCGAGGACAGTAAGTCTGGTTTCCAGTTCTTTGAACGGCATTTCGCTGACAGTGAGCTTACCTGCGCTTCGGCCATGACGAACAGCGCGATTTTGGGCTGGTTGGATCAGCATTTCGACGATCGCGTGTTTGTTGTCGCGGACGGAGCAGCATTTGGGTGCTATGCGGACCGCGTCCTTAAGCTGCAAGACATTCACCGCGATACTGTTACGGTTTGTCTTCCCGAGTCATTCGAGTGGCTTCTGCTGAGCTCCGGCGTAATTTCAGGGTTAGATGTTAAGGCGGTTTTGGAAACCCCAGAAGCCTTTATAAACAGTGAGAAGTTTAAAAGCTGGGAGGACTTCTTCTATAAGTACTTACGCGATAAAACTGGGAATTCGGTCTTCCGTTACGACAAAGACTGCATTCCGGAGGCGTTTTGTAGGGGAAGTAATTCTGCGAAGGTTATGGGTCTTATCGCATGCCGAAATGTCCGATAGTTTTGTTGAATAGCGTCGCGGCGTCACTTCCTGCGGCATACTAAAGAAGCTGTACATGCTTCAGATTGGATTTTCATGTCTGATATCTTTGAACCCAAGAACATCATCGTCACGGGCGGCTGCGGCTTCATCGGCAGCAACTTCGTGCACTACGTGGTGAACAACCACCCTGACGTGCACGTGACCGTCCTGGACAAGCTGACCTACGCCGGCAACCCCGAGAACATCGCGGGGCTGCCGTCGGACCGCGTGGAGCTCGTCGTCGGCGACATCTGCGATGCCGGGCTGCTGGACAGGCTGGTCCCCGGCCACGACGCGATCGTGCATTACGCCGCCGAGAGCCACAACGACAACTCCATCGCCGACCCCGAGCCGTTCCTGCGCACCAACGTGGAGGGCACCTTCCGCCTGCTGGAGGCCGTGAGGAAATACGGCATCCGCTACCACCACGTCTCCACCGACGAGGTCTACGGCGACCTGGCGCTCGACGACCCGGCGAAGTTCACCGAGGAGACGCCGTACCACCCGTCCTCGCCGTACAGCTCGACCAAGGCCAGCTCCGACATGCTCGTGCGCGCCTGGACCCGCACCTACGGCCTTCGCACCACGATCTCCAACTGCTCCAACAACTACGGCCCCTACCAGCACGTGGAGAAGTTCATCCCCAGGCAGATCACCAACATAATCGACGGCGTGCGCCCCAAGCTCTACGGCCGCGGCGAGAACGTGCGCGACTGGATCCACACCGAGGACCACTCCTCGGCCGTCTGGGACATCCTCACCAAGGGCCGCACGGGGGAGACCTACCTCATCGGCGCCGACGGCGAGAGGAACAACATCACCGTGCTGCGCATGATCCTGGAGGCCATGGGGCGCGACCCCGAGGACTTCGACTGGGTCGCCGACCGCCCCGGCCACGACCGCCGCTACGCCATCGACAGCACGAAGCTCCAGCGCGAGCTGGGCTGGAGGCCGGCCCACACCGACTTCGCCGAGGGCCTGAAGCAGACGATCGACTGGTACGTCGAGAACGAGTCCTGGTGGCGCCCGGCCAAGGAGGCCACCGAGGCCCGCTACCGCGCACAGGGCCAGTAAGACCGCATCCCGGCGAACCGCACCGCGAGGCGCCCGCGCGGGGCCGCAGGGCATGGGGATGACCCTGCGTCCCCGCGCGGGCGCCCGCAACCTGAACCTCTTCGATAGGAGCTTTTCCCATATGGCAGACATCGCATTCGAGAAGGACCTCTCCGTCGCCGAGACCGGCATCGGGGGCCTGAAGGTCGTCGACCTCGCCGTCCACGGCGACTCGCGCGGCTGGTTCAAGGAGAACTGGCAGCGCGCCAAGATGTGCGCCCTGGGCATCCCGGATCTCAGGGTCGTCCAGAACAACATCTCCTACAACGACAGCCGCGGCGTCACCCGCGGCATCCACGCCGAGCCCTGGGACAAGTTCATCTCCGTGGCCCGCGGCAGCGTATTCGGCGCATGGGTGGACCTGCGCGAGGGAAGCGCCACCTACGGGAAGGTGTTCACCTGCACGCTCGACCCGAGCAGGGCCATCTACGTCCCGCGCGGCGTGGGCAACTCCTTCCAGGCCCTGGAGGACGGCACCGCCTACACCTACCTGGTGGACGCCCACTGGTCCCTCGAGCTGAAGAGGACCTACACCTTCGTGAACCTCGCCGACCCGGAGCTCGCCATCGAGTGGCCCATCCCGCTCGACGAGGCCACCGTCTCCGATGCCGACCTCAACCACCCGATGTTGAAGGACGTCGTACCCATGGCGCCCAAGAGGACCCTCGTCACCGGCTGCAACGGCCAGCTGGGCCATGCGGTGCGCGCGCTGGCCGAGGAGCGCGGCGTCGCCAAGGACTTCGACTTCTGCGACATCGAAACCTTCGACATGTCCGACCCGGACGCCTACTCCAGGTACGACTGGTCGCTCTACGGCACCGTGATCAACTGCGGCGCCTACACGGCGGTCGATAGGGCCGAGACCCCCGAGGGCCGCGCGACCGCCTGGAGGGCCAACGCGACCGGGCCGGCGCTGCTCGCCCGCACCTGCGCCGAGCACGGCATCACGCTCGTGCACGTCTCCTCCGACTACGTCTTCGACGGCACCGCCGAGGTGCACGACGAGGAGGAGCCCCTCAGCCCGCTGTCCGTCTACGGCCAGACCAAGGCCGCCGGCGACATCGCCGTGGCCGGGTGCCCGCGCCACTACATCATGCGCTCCAGCTGGGTCATCGGCGAGGGCCGCAACTTCGTGAAGACCATGAAGGGCCTGTCCGACCGCGTCGCCGACCCCGATGACGGGCTCGGGCAGGTCACGGTCGTCGACGACCAGCTGGGCCGCCTGACCTTCACGCGCGACATGGCCGGGGCCATCTTCCACGTGCTGGGCACGCACGCCCCCTACGGCACCTACGACTGCACCGGCTCCGGAGCCGTGAAGAGCTGGGCCGACATCGCCCGCGCCGTCTTCGAGGCCGCCAACGGCAACGGGGACAGGGTCGTGCCGGTATCGACCGCCGACTACTACGCGAGCGCCGAGGGCCCCGTCGCCCCGCGCCCGGTCCACTCCGCGCTCGACCTGTCCAAGCTCGAGGCTGCCGGCTTCCACATGCCCGACTGGGAGGAAGAGCTGGGGGAGTACATCAAGACGCTCTAGCCGCTATTAACTTTTCGAGAGTAAAAGCCGCCGTTCTTTAACGGCGGCTTTTCTTGTTGGTGGCTATCTGCGCAGTGGTGCCAATAGTATTTTGCGGAAGATCTACCTCTCGCTTGGCTTGGAAGTAGGGCGGCCGGGCTGGTCATCGTAGGCGTATTTGCTGTACACGTTTACCTCCCACTGCTTTTTTTCGACCTTTGCCACGGAATCGAGGATGAATCCGGTCGCAAGGCTTAGGCCGCACAGGAACATAAACGAGGCGGCGAGCACGGCGGTGGGGAAGCGCGGAACGAGGCCGGTCTGGAAATACTCGACAACGATGGGCATGCCCAGGGCGAGACCAGTCACCGCAAACAGAAGCGCGACGAGGCTGAAGAACTTCAGCGGGCGGTAGTCCTTGAACAGCGTGCCGATCATCGCAACGACTTTAATGCCGTCGCTCACGGTATTGAGCTTGGACTCGGAACCTTCCGGACGGTCGCGGTACTCGATGGGCACATCTTTGATGCGCCAGCGGTGGTCGACGGCGTGGATCGAGAGCTCGGTTTCGATCTGGAAGCCCTCGGAAAGCACAGGGAAGGTTTTAACGAACGGGCGGCTCATGGCACGGTAGCCGGTCATGACGTCATCGAAGCTGTAGCCATAGATCCACTTGATCATGGCGCGGACCAGATTGTTGCCAAAGCCGTGGAAGGCACGCTTGTTCTCCTCGGCATAGGTGCCGTTGGAAAGGCGGTCGCCTACGGTCATATCGGCCGTGCCGTTGAGGATAGGCTCGCAGAGGGCTTTGGCCGCCTCGGCGGGGTAGGTGTCGTCTCCGTCGACCATCAGGTAGCAATCGGCGTCGATGTCGCGAAACATCTGGCGGCACACGTTGCCCTTTCCCTGACGGGGCTCAAAGCGCACCGTGGCTCCGTGTTCGGTGGCGATGCGTGAAGTATCGTCTGACGAGTTATTGTCATAGACATAGACCGTAGCCTGCGGAAGCTCGCGGTGAAAGTCGTCGACGACCTTACCGATTGTGAGCGCTTCGTTGTAGCAGGGGATGATGACGGCGATGGATTCAGAATTCACTCAATGCTCCTTACACATTCAATCCTTGATAGTATAGCCGTTTGGACTTGTCATCCTTAGATGTGGGTTAGTTCTCCAGTTTTGTTGCGCGAATCGTTTGCAGGGCCGTCGGGTCTATACTGTTCGTTTGTCAACGATTACGAGTAAAGGAGTTGCATCCGTGTCGGATCAGACAAAGCAACAAGAAACTCGCAGTCTGCCTGCGACGTTTGCTAAGAACGAATTTGAGAAGGACGCGTTTATCCTTCGTCAGCTGGTTACCAAGGATTTTAAGATCAAGTATCGCCGTAGCGTTCTGGGCGTCGCATGGTCGGTGCTCAATCCGTTGCTGATGATGATTGTCATGGCCATCGTGTTCTCGACGATTTTTGCCCAGGGCCGCAATGGCTCGATTACGCCCGAGATGTACCCGCTGTATTTGATCGTGGGTAACGTCACCTTTGCCGTCATGTCCGAGTCTACGAACCAGGCTCTGACGTCGATCGTGGGTGCTGCCCCGCTGCTCAAGAAGGTTAAGGTGCACCGCTGGGTCTTCCCGGTGCAGAAGGTGCTCTTCTCGCTGGTTAACTTTGCCTTCTCTCTGGTCGCCGTAGCTATTGTTATGCTGTGGTTCCGTGTTATGCCTTCTTGGCACCTTATTCTGCTGCCTGTCTGCCTACTGCTGCTTATGTGCTTCTGCATGGGCCTGGGCATGATGCTCTCCGCCCTCACGGTTTTCTTCCGCGATGTCATGCATCTGTGGAGCGTCGTCATCACGGCATGGACCTACATTACGCCCATCTTCTGGACGACTGACTTTATTGCGCAAATGCCGCATCTCGTGCGTATCTTGATGTATGCGAACCCCATGTACAACTACCTGCAGTTTATGCGTGATATCTTCCTGTTCCAGACTACGCCCTCGCTTATGACGTTTGGTATGTGCGTCGCTTGGGCGGTTCTTGCGCTTGTTATTGGCTACACCGTGTTCCATAAGTCCGAGCGCAAGTTCATCCTCTACATCTAAGGAGTGCTGTGATGACTGAATCTGTTGTTGATTACAGCGAGCAGCCTCTGGCTGTCGAGGTCGACGACGTCACCATGATCTTTAACATGGCGTCCGAGTCGCTGACCAACCTCAAGGAGTACTTTATCAAGCTTGCCAAGCACGAGCTGTTCTTTGAGGAGTTTAGGGCGCTCAAGCATATCTCGTTTGATATTCATCGTGGGGAGGTCGTGGGCCTGGTTGGCACCAATGGCTCCGGCAAGTCTACGATGCTCAAGATTATCGCTGGCGTGCTTGAGCCTAGCGAGGGCAGCGTTAAGGTGCACGGTAACATCGCGCCGCTGATTGAGCTTGGTGCCGGCTTTGACCCCGAGCTGACCGCCCGCGAGAACATCTATCTGAACGGCGCCCTGCTCGGCTATACCAAGGAGTTCATCGACGCCAACTTTGACGGCATTATCGAGTTCGCTGAGCTGCAGAACTTTGTCGATATGCCGCTTAAGAACTTCTCCTCGGGCATGGTGGCGCGTATCGCCTTTGCAATCGCGACGATTACCGAGCCCGATATTCTGATCGTTGACGAGACGTTGTCCGTCGGTGATGTGTTCTTCCAGCAGAAGTGCGAGGCCCGCATCCAGCACTTTATCCAGAGCGGCGACGTGACGGTTCTGTTCGTTTCGCACTCCATGGAGCAGGTTGAGCGCATCTGCCAGCGTGCCGTTTGGATTGAGAAGGGTGACCTTCGCATGGACGGCCCGGTCAGTGAGGTCTGCAAGGCGTACCGTGAGCAGTTCAACTAGGTTATAATTACTTACGCTTGGCCGAATTGTTTGGCTGGGCGTGCGGTTATTTGCTCCATTAGCTCAGTTGGATAGAGCAGGGGACTTCTAATCCCAAGGTCGACGGTTCGAATCCGCCATGGAGCACCAACGTTTATTAAGCCCGGGCCGCTAGGTGGTCTGGGCTTTTTCACATGCCGGTGTTCTTTGTTCTTGCCGGGTATACGTTTAGGCCGAAGCCGTGGCGTGAGCTGCTATTGTGCTGCTGATGTGGATTGGTTATACGGCGCGCCAAAGGGGGCTGGAGCCGAGCGTGAGCAAGCCTCTGCTTATGACGCTGCCAGCATCGTGGTTCTTCGCGTCAATCGTACGCTGTGCCTGCGATATTGGATTGGCGTACGTGATCAAGAAGGCGTAACAAAAGCGGGGAGGACCAACTTGGCCCTCCCCGCTGTATCTAGTCTGCCTTCAGGCACTCGGGCAAGACGTTTGCAACTGCATTCATCGCCTGCGGCCTCAGGTACTGCTCATTGAGCTTTGCCTTTCTGTAGGCGTAGCGAGTGTCTGCCGAGTATTTGATCAACACATCGGTGAAGAACCGCTCCCAGCTCAGGTAGTCGCGGCTTTCGATATAGCTTGAGGGATCCTCGAGGATTTTTAAGATATCGTTACTGGGAATGAGGCCAGATTGCAGGAGTGTCCACTCGAATGATTCGGGGAGGAACAAGCGTACGTTCTTGTAAACGCGCTGTCCGAGCACCTTTTCGATGTAGGGACCAAATGCTGCTCCGTCTCCAATAGCAAGGATGTTTTGCTCGGGACATTCGTGAATCGTACGTTTTAGATTCGCAACGCCGGTGGCGGTATAGCAGGGGATCCCGAGTCGGTTGCAAAGAGCGTCGTAGAATTGATAGCCAGATTTGCTATCCTCGATAACTACGGCGTCGGGTACCTCGAATCCAACATTTAGATCCTGATACAGCATACTTGCCGTGTGGTCATATAGCGGCTTGGTCACCGAGTAGAAGCGCCTGTCGCTCTTGCGGCCATTGATTGTTTTACTTGTCGTGTTGACTAGCTTCAGGATCTCATCAACGCTGTAGGGGAGCTCGTTGGCATCGCGACGAGATATCAGAACAAAATAGTTGGACGAGCCGTTGACGGCTTTGGCGAAGTCCTTTGAGTAGATAAACTCGTTACCCTCATCTAGAAAGACGATTGAATCTTCGATGATCGATAGCTCGCGCTCCCAGCGTCTGCCGGAAAGCGTTTCGCAAGGCACGTCGCAACTGAGTGCAACGCCGCTTTCCGGTCCTCGGTCGTTGTAGTCGCGAATCATCGAGATGAGCGTCGTTTTACCCGTGCCGCTGTTGCCGCGTATAAAGGAAATATTGCGCTTAAACGTGAGTGTGTATTTGACCTTTGCACGCTCTACGACAACGGTATGCGTTCCCTTCATTACTCATCAACATCCAAAAAGTCATTCGTGGCGCCGACAAACTCCTGCATGTTTCTGACGATGCGGCCATCGTTTTCAATGCGGATTTCAAAGCTCTTCCAGGGGAATTTCATGATGTGGTATAAGGTCACCATCACATCCTGCTCTTTGCCGATCTTGAGTAGCCAGCGGGCACAGTTGTCTCCGCAGGTGGATGCGTTGAACACCATATTTGGGAGATTGCGCACCAGCAGCAGCGTCTTAACGCCGCCGGACAGTTCGAGTGGGGTGATCGAGCCCAGCTGTTTGCTTACGATGTTGTGGGGACCGATGAGCTCTGATCCGTCCACGCTTTTAATAATCTGTGCGGCCATAGGGTCTTCGAACCATGAGTCCAAGTATGAGTTCCTAAAATAGGTTTCGGTATCATAGATGGAACCGGGGTAATCCCCCAGATGGATGCTTAACATGCGCGTCTCCAGACGTTGTGTGACTGCAATGATTATATGCCAGTAATAAAGTGCCGCCAGTAGCGAGGTTGCTGCTGGCGGCACTGGCATTATTAGCGTGTGAATCGCGTTGATGGATTTGCTCGCGAGGCTACTTTTCGAGACGTTCCCTCAGCAGCTCCAACGCGTGGGCGTAGCCTTGGAGGCCCTCGCCGGTGATGGTGGCGAAGCAGGCCAGGCGGGCGTAGCTCACCTGGCGGAAGTCTTCGCGGGTCTCGACGGCGCTGATGTGGACCTCAACGGCGGGGATGGCGACGGCCTTGAGGGCGTCCAGGATGGCCACGCTCGTGTGCGTGTAGGCAGCCGGGTTGATGACGATGCCGTCGACCTTGCCGTAGGCCTCCTGAATCTTGTCGACGATGTTGCCCTCGTGGTTGGACTGGAAGACCTCGACCTCGTCGAAGCCCTGTGCAGTGCCCGCTTCCTGGCAGATCTGCACTAAGCGGTCGTAGTTGTCGCTGCCATAGATGCCTGGCTCGCGAATGCCGAGCATGTTGAGGTTGGGGCCGTTAATGACGAGTGCTTTCATGGTTGCTTCCTTTGCGGTTGAAAAACCACCACAAAGGTGCCTGTCCCCTTTGTGGTGGTTTTGGTTAGAGAGCGGGTGGGAGGGTGTCGAGGAGGGCATGGGCGGTGTTGGCGGCGCAGTCGCGTGAGTCGATGATGTAGTCGGCCCAGGCGCGGTAGCGCGGCATACGCTGCTCGGCCAGCTTGGCGATGCCGTCGCGGGCGGTGATGGGGCGGCCCTTGTGGGCGAGTTCATCGAGCTTGCGGTTGAGCATCACGATTTGGCTGTTCTGGTGCAACAGCGGATAGTTCTCGTCACGCGTGACCACGCCGCCGCCGGTGGAGAGCACCAGGCCGCTGCGCTTGGAGATGTCGGACAGCGCCGCCGTCTCCTGCTCGCGGAAGGCCGCCTCGCCGCGCTCGACGATAAAGTCGGCGCAGGGCATGTCGAGGCGTTCCTCGAGGGCGCGGTCCAGGTCGATGTGCTCGCGACCCGTGAGCAGGGCAATCTGCTCACCCACGCGGGTCTTGCCCGAGCCCGGCATGCCGATCAGCGCGATGTTCTGTTCGCGGCGTGACAAGCGCTCCGTTACATCCAGGATGCGCTTGCGCGGGGTGACCTGGTCGGTGTAGCGCTCAACAGCCTGTGCCGCTTGGGCCACGAGCATCAGCAGACCGCCGATGCAGGGGATACCGCGGCGCTCGGCCTCGAGCATGAGTCCCGTGCGAGCGGGGTTGTAGACAATGTCGATGACGCCTTCGAGTGCATCGAGCCCTTCGAGCGTGCAAGGCGCGTCGGGGCAGTGGGGGAACATACCGGCAGGCGTGCAGTTGACGAGTAAGGCGGCGTCGGACTGCTGGGAGATGTTGTCGTAATTGACCTCGCTCGTGCGACCCACGGGTACGACGATGGCGCCCAGGTCGTCGAGCACCATGCTGGCCGTGGTGCCGGCGCCGCCGGTGGCTCCGAGCACGAGGGCCTTCTTGCCGGCAACCTCAACCCCCAGCTCCTCGACCAGGCACTGAAAACCGAAGTAGTCGGTGTTGTCGCCGCGCAGGCAGCCGTCGGGCAGGCGCGTGATAGTGTTGACGTTTCCCATGCGCTCGGCAAGCGGGCTCAGCTCGTCCAGGTATTCCATGACGGCGCGCTTGTAGGGGATGGTCACGTTGGTGCCCTCCCACTCGTCGCCCGTCATAAAGGCCGCGAGGTCCTCGGGCTCGCGCTCAAATCGCACGTACTCGAGCCCAGCGAGCTCCTTGTAGATGGTCGGGGTGTAGCTGTGGCCCAGCACGCGGCCCAGTACGCCGTAGGGGCGGGTTGCGGCGGTATCGGTCATCTAGAGCACCTCCGTGTAGCTGCCAAAGTAGGTGAAGCTCTCGCACACGTCGTCGATGGAATCGAGCAGGTCGTCGAGGGCCTTGCTGCCAAAGGGGCAGTCCAGATCAAAGTAGAACATAAACTCAAAGTCGTGGCCGGGGATGGGGCGGCTCTCGAGCTTGATGAGGTTGATGTTGAGTGCGTAGAAGCGCTCGAGCACGCGATAGAGGGCGCCCGGCTCGTTGGCCGTGGTGATCATGAGCGAGGTACGGTTGGCGCCGGGGTAGACGCGCGGCTCGCGGCTGATGACGACAAAGCGCGTGTAGTTGTTGTCCGAGTCTTGGATATTGGGCTCCAGCACCTCGAGGCCATACAGCGTGGCACAGCTGCGCGAGGCGATGGCGGCGACGTCGGTGCGCTCGGAGTTGGCGACCATCTCGGCCGACATGGCCGTGTTTGGGTACTTGGTGGCGTGCAGGTCGTGGGACTCGATAAAGCTAGCGCACTGCGCGATGGCCTGACCGTGGCTGTAGACCTCGCGTATGTCCGCGAGCTTGGTGCCGGGCTTGACGAGCAAGTTGTGGTCGATCTTGAGGCGAAGCGAGCGCACGATGTGAAAGTCGAACTGGGCGAGCAGGTCGTAGACGGCGTTGACCGAGCCGGCGGTGGAGTTCTCGATGGGCAGCACGCCAAACTCGCAGAAGCCGTCGCGCACAGCGCGCATAACGCCTTCGAAGGTCTCGAAAAACGCGATGTCGGGCACGTCGAAGAGCTTGCACGCGGCGATTTGACTGTAAGCGCCCTCAACGCCCTGGCAAGCGACGGTGGCAGTTTGAGGGAAGGGCGTGTCGGAGGCTGCAGCCGTGGCGTGGGCCTTTTGCGAGACAGTGATGCCCTTGAGTTCGTTGATGTAGCGCTGCTGCTCGGCCTTGCTCATGCTCATGAGGAGACGGAACAGGGTGATGGTCTGCGCCTCGTAGCGCTCGGGCGCGCGGCTGGCGAGGTTGTTGAGTTTGGAGCGCTCGCGGGCGGGGTCGAAGACGGCCTTGCCCATCTCGATTTTTGACTTGGCGACCTCGGTGGCAATGTCCATGCGCTCGACAAAGCTGTTGAGGAGCGTGGTGTCGATGCCATCGATGGTCTGGCGAATATCGGCAAGGTCCATAGGGACCCCTTTCGTGAATCATTGCCCGGGGTGGGCGGGTTAGCGCTGGGCGGCGTCCTCGAGGAGGGCGTCCCAAATCGCGAGGGCGGCGGCTGCCTCGGCTACGGGGACAGCGCGCGGGACGATGCAGGGATCGTGGCGGCCGCGGACCGAGAGCTCGACATTTTCCATAGCGTCCATGTCCACCGTCTGCTGCTCGCGGCCAATCGAGGGCGTCGGCTTTACGGCCATGCGCCACATGACGGGCGCGCCGGTGGAGATGCCGCCCAGGATGCCGCCGGCGTTGTTGGACTCGACTGCAATCTCGCCGGTCTCGGCATCAACGCGGTACGGATCGTTGTTCTCGCTGCCGCGCATGGCAGCCACGGCAAAGCCCATGCCAAACTCCACGCCCTTCACGGCAGGAATGCCAAACGCAATCTGCGCGATGCGGTTCTCGATGCCGTCGAACATGGGGTCACCGATGCCCGCGGGAAGCCCGTAGATGCCGCACTCCACAATGCCACCGATGCTGTCGAGCTCATCGCGCGCAGCCATAATTTCCTCGCGCATGCGACCGGCAGCGGCGGCGTCAATACAGGGCAGGTCGTTCGTAAGGATTGCCCTGCGGTCGGCCTCGCGATAGACCATGTCGTCCATGGGCAGGTCGGAGATGCCACCGATCTGCGCCACGTGAGCCATCACCCGAATACCGCGGGCCTCGAGTGCCTGCAGCGCGATGCCGCCGGCGATGCACAAGGGGGCCGTTAGGCGGCCGGAGAAATGCCCGCCGCCGGCGACGTCGTGCATGTTGTGGTACTTCACGCGCGCCGGAAAGTCCGCGTGTCCCGGACGGGGCTTGCGGCGCAACTCGGAGTAATCCTTGGAGCGCGTGTTGGTGTTCTCGATAATCGCTGCGATGGGTGCGCCGGTGGTGTGTCCATCGACCACGCCGGCAATGATATGCGCGGCGTCGGCCTCGTGGCGCTTGGTTGCGGTCTCGTCGCGACCGGGGGCACGACGGTCCAAAAAGGCCTGCAGCTGCTCCTGGTCAACGGCAATACCGGCAGGAATGCCGTCGAGTGAGCAGCCGATAGCGGGGGAGTGCGACTGGCCAAAGATACTCAGATGCAAGACGTTGCCAAAGGTCGAGGACATGCTATTCCTCCTCGAGCGTGACCTTGCCGCCCAGCAGGCGGTAGTGGTCGAAGAAATCGGGATAGGACTTGTTGACGGCCTCGGCGCCGTGGATCACGACCTCGCCGGTGGCGCGGCTCGCGGCGATGGCGGCCATCATGGCGATGCGGTGGTCGTTGTGCGAATCGACCTCGCCGCCGGTGAAGGCATCGACACCCTTGATGATGAGGTCATCGCCGGCAATGCGCACCTGCGCGCCAAGCGCGGTGAGCTCGCGGGTGGTGGTGGTCAGGCGGTCGGATTCCTTGATACGCAGACGGGCGCAATCGCGGATAAAGGTGCGACCCTGTGCCAGCGAGGCCACGGCCGAGATAACAGGCACCAGGTCGGGAATGTCGTGGGCGCTCATCTCAAATCCGGCAAGTTTGTCGGACTGCACGGTGGCGGCGTTGGTGGAGCGCACGATACGGGCGCCAAAGCGCGAAAGCGCGGCAAGCACGTTGCGGTCGCCCTGTGCGGAGCTCAGCGACACGCCCTCGACGGTGATGGGGTCGGAGCCGATGGCGCCGGCGCACAGCCAAAAGGCAGCGTTGGACCAGTCGCCCTCGACGGCCACGTTGCCGGGCGTGCGATACGAGCCACTGCTCACGCGGAAGTTCGTGACCTCGGGCTGACCGTCCTTGGCGGGAATGCGCTCGACGTTGACCTCAACGCCAAAGGCCTTCATGGCCTGGATCGTTAGGTTGATGTAGGGGCGGCTCTCAATGAGGCCGGTCACCTGCACACAGGAGGGCTGGGCGAGCAACGGGGCTGCCAGCAGCAGGCCCGAGATGTACTGCGAGCTTACGTTGCCCGGCAGCACAAAGGTGCCCGGGCGCATGCGGCCGTTCGTCTTGAGCGGAAAACCGCCCAGACCCTGTAGGTCGCAGCCGGCGGCGATGATCTCGTCCGAGAGCGGGGAGAGCGGGCGTGCGCCCAGACGACCCTGGCCCACAAAGGTGGCCTCTGCGCCCAGCGCGCAGGCGACGGGCAACATAAAGCGGAGCGTGGAGCCACTCTCGCCGCAGTCGAGCGTGCCGCCGGCTAGGGCCTTGAGCAGGCCAAATTCAATGCTCTTCATGGTGGGGTGGACCTGGAAGCCGTCCTCGACGGTCTCGATGCGAGCACCCAGGGCCGTAAGGCAACGCACCGTAGCCTCGATGTCGGCGCAGGTGGTGTTGCAGGCGACGTGTGTCTCGCCGTTGGCAAGCGCAGCGCAGATGATGAGACGGTGCGCCATCGACTTGGACGCGATGGCGGGAACGGTGCCCTTAAGCGGGGACGGGTTGATGCGGGCTAGCATGCGGATGCGTCTCCCTTCTGGCCGAGGCCCTCGGCAATGAGTTCGTGGAAAGTGGAAAGCGGCGTGCGGTCGATGCTGCAGCGGCCAATGCCGTGCGGAATCACCAGGTCGATGGTGTCACCCGCGCGCTTCTTGTCGTGGAGCGCCTCGGCAAAGACGGCATCGGCAGAAAGCTCGCAGCGGGTCTTGAGACCGTGACGTGCACAGAGCTCTTCGATGCGTCCCGGCAGTGCAGCATCGCAAACGCCATGCAGGGCTGCGGCACGCGTGATGATGCCCATGCCGATCGACACGCAGTTGCCGTGTCCGAGCTCAAAGTGCTCGCAGGCCTCGACGGCGTGTCCGGCGCTGTGTCCAAAGTTGAGGAGCTTGCGCTGGTTGGTTTCGCGCTCGTCAGCGACGACCACGGCGCGCTTGATGTCGATATTGCGGGCGATGATGAGCGCTACGCGGGCCACATCGCGGTTGAGTAGCTCAAGCGTAAGCGGGGTCTTCTCCAGTTCGGCGAAAAGCTCCGGGTCGGCGATCACGGCATGCTTGACGACCTCGCCGCAGCCGTCGGCGAACTGCTCGAGCGTGAGGGTGGCCAGGCACCCCACGTCGGCGATAACCACGCTCGGCTGCCAAAAGGCGCCGGCCAAGTTCTTGCCGGCAGCCAGGTCGATGGCGGTCTTGCCGCCCACCGACGAATCCACCATGGCGAGCAGACTCGTCGGGATCTGCACAAACTTGCAGCCGCGCATGTAGGTGGCGGCCACAAAGCCCGCCACGTCGCCCACGACGCCGCCGCCGAGTGCCACGATCACGTCGGAGCGCGAAAGCTCGTGCTCGGCCACAAACTCCAAAATGGCAATATAGGTTTCGGCGCGCTTATGGGCCTCGCCGGCCTCGAAGGTGCAGATGCTCACCTCGTAGCCTGACGCCTCCAGGCTCTGCTTAACGGGCATCTGGTAGAGCGGGCCCACGTTGGTGTCCGTCACGATGACGGCCTTGGTACCGCCGGCAGTGGCGCGCACGAGCGGTCCCGCCTGCTCCAGCAAAAACGTGCCAACATGCACCTGGTAGGGGCGTGCAGTGTCGATATCGATGGTAATCGCCATAAGCTTCGGTCCTTTCGACCTGGCGTGATAGGTGGTCTAGTGGGAGGTCTCGTCGTCGAGCGCGCGCTTAATGCGGTCGCCCTCGGCAAGGAGATTCTCCAGATAGCGCTGGTCGCGGTCCTTGAGCGCACGGCTGTAGGCGCCAAGCGACTCGATTAGATGGTCGATCTCGAAGGCGAGCGCGTCGGCGTCGTCGATCATGAGCTCGGACCACATTTGCGGGTTGAGGTGCGCCACGCGGGTGAGATCGCGGTAGCTACCGGCCGAAAAGCCGTGGTGGACCTGGGCGGTCGGGCTCTTTACGTAGGCGTTGGACACCACGTGCGCAAGCTGGCTCGTGAAGGCGATGACGCGGTCGTGCTCGGCGGCGCTGGTCACGCTGAACTTGCCAAAGCCCAAGGGGCGCACCATCTCGCGCACCTGGCCCAAAAGCTCCAGTTTGAGTGCATCGTCCACCGCGGGCGGCACGAGCACGAGCGGCGCGCCCTGGAACAGGTCGGCGCGGGAGTGCGCATAGCCCGAGTACTGCGTGCCCGCCATGGGGTGCGCGCCCACAAAGTAAAAGCCGTGCTCGCGGGCAAGCTCAAAGGCGCGCTCGCACACGATGCCCTTGACGCCCACCGTGTCGATCACCACGGGGCCCATAATGGCCTCGGTGTCGGTGTCGGTGGCGTCGGCGAGTGCCTGGGCATGCTCCTCGAGCCACTCGATGCAGGCCTCGGGGTAGCAAGCCAGGACGATGATGTCGCATTCGCCGAGTGTCTTGTCGTTGAGCTCTCCGGCGACAGTGCCCATGCTGGCGGCCGTCATGACATCGTCATCGGGGTCCCAGGCCAGCACGCGGACGCCCGCCTGCGCATAGCCGCGGGCAAAGCTACCGCCGATGAGGCCAAGGCCGACGATGCCGGCGCACTTGGGGCCGCCCTGGTTAACGCGCGCGTTTCTCACCGTACCCATGGGCTACTCCATGGTCTCTTGGCAGACAACCTCGCGGATGGCTCGGATGCGGCGCATGGTGTCGTCGAACTGATCGGGGGTGAGGGCCTGGGCGCCGTCGGACCAGGCGCGGCTCGGCTCGTCGTGGACCTCGATCTCCAGGCCGTTGGCACCGCAGGCGGTCGCGGCGAGCGCCATGGGCTCAACGTAGCGGGTGTAGCCGGTGGCGTGGCTGGGGTCGGCGACGACGGGCAGGTGCGAAAGGTGGTGCAGCACCGGCACGGCGTTGAGGTCGAAGGTGTTGCGGGTGCGGGTCTCGAAGGTGCGGATGCCGCGCTCGCACAGGATAACGTTGTCGTTGCCCTCGCTCATGATGTACTCGGCTGCCATGAGCAGCTCGTCGATCGTGCCGGACATGCCGCGCTTGAGCAGAATCGGGGTTTGGGTCTTGCCGACCTCCTTGAGCAGGGGGAAGTTCTGGGCGTTGCGGGCGCCGATCTGCATGACGTCAATCTTCTTGTCCAAGAAGACCTGCACGTCGCGCGGGTCCATGATCTCGGTGACGATCGGCATGTCGAGCTCGGCCGAGGCCTCGCACAGCAGGTCCAGGCCGGCGGGGCCCATGCCCTGGTAGGCGTAGGGGGAGGTGCGGGGCTTGTAGGCGCCGCCGCGCAGCATCGTGGCGCCGGCGGCCTTCACGCGGCGTGCGATGCGGATGAGGTTCTCGCCCTCGACGGAGCAGGGACCGGCGATGACCTGGAACTGGTCGCCGCCTATCTTGACGCCGTGACCGCAGTCGATGACGGAGTCCTCGGGGTGGAACTTGCGGTTGGCGCGCTTGAACGGCTCCGAGACGCGCTGCACGCGCTCGACGACATCCATGGACTCGAGCAGGAACGGGTCGATCTTGGTCGTATCGCCCACCAGGCCGATGATCGTCTCGTTCTCGCCGCGCGAGACGTCGGTCTTCAGGCCTTTTTTCTCAATCCAGCTGACGATATGGCCGACGGCCTCGTCGCTGGCGCTCTGCTTTAAAATTGCAATCATGGTGTGCCTCTCACCTCGATGGATAACTTTTGCAAAAACGGCCCGCATCGCGAGCCGTGTATATATGGTGCATGAGAGTTTATACTATCTGACTCGCTTTTGCCTTCTAAAGTGGGCCGTTGCGCCGCGTCTTCCTCGGAATTGCAAAGCTTTTTCTTTTATTTTGATAGCCCGTGGTGCACTTGGGTATAATGCCAAACGTTGGCCCTATTAGCTCAGGGGATTAGAGCGTCTGCCTCCGGAGCAGAAGGCCGTTGGTTCGAATCCAACATGGGGCACCATCGAACGTAAGACCGTCCGAACCTCGCATGGTCCGGGCGGTTTTTCTTATACCGACGCGACGTGATGGGACGTGGTATGGCAGCAACGGATATCGAGCGTGGACTCTCGACCGCCGAGGTCGAGGAGCGCATCGCCGCCGGTAAGATCAACCGCAACATGGAGCTCAAGACCAAGTCGGTCAAAGAGCTCATCATCGAGAACCTCTGCACGTTGTTCAATTTGATCAACGTGATCTTGGCGTTCCTGGTCATTTTGACCGGTTCGTTTAAGAATCTGACGTTCCTGTTCGTGGTGTTCCTTAATACCGCTATTGGCGTCATCCAGTCCATGCGTTCCAAGAAGATGGTCGATAAGCTCACACTGCTGACCTCCAAGAAGGCCATCGCGGTGCGCGACGGCGCCGAGGTGGAGCTCGACCTGGACCAGATCGTGCTCGACGACATCATCCGCCTGGGGCGCGGCGACCAGATTCCGGCCGACGCCGTGGTGGTATCGGGCGAGGCGCTCGTGAACGAGAGCCTGCTGACGGGCGAGAGCGACCTTATTAAGAAGCAGCCCGGTTCCGAGCTCATGAGCGGCAGCTTTATCGACTCGGGCCTGCTGCGCGCCCGCGTGATCCATGTCGGCGCCGACAACTACGTGGCCAAAATTAATAACGAGGCCAAGTACGTCAAAAAGGTCAATTCCGAGATCATGAACGCGCTTAACGCCATCGTGCGCTTTGCGAGCATCATCATGATCCCGCTCGGTTTGGCGTTGTTTGCCTCGAGTGTGAGCGAGCTGTGGGATGCCGCGGGAACCCCGGGCGATAGCGCGCTTTCGTGGTGCTTCTCCGAGCTGTTGGCTGGTCATGTGCCTTCGTCGGCGCTGCTGTCCACGGTGGGCGCCCTGCTGGGCATGATCCCGCAGGGCCTGGTGCTGCTGACCTCGTCGGTGCTTGCCATCGCCACGGTGCGCCTGGCCCGCCGCAAGGTGCTGGCGCAGCAGCTCTACTGCATCGAGACGCTCGCTCGCGTCGATGTACTGTGCCTGGACAAGACGGGCACCATCACGTCGGGCCGCATGGAGGTCGAGGGCACGTATCCGCTGCCGGTTGAGGGCGTGAGCCTAGACGCCGGCTCGGACGAGGCGGCCGTTCCCGTCGATACCACGGTGCTCGATTTTGCGCTGGCTAACGTCGCGCGTGCGACTTCGGCCGATGCCAACGAGACCTGCCAGGCGCTGCTCAACTATTACGCCGATCGCCCGGTCGAGGTGTCTGAGCCGCTGTCGGTCATTCCGTTCTCGTCCTCCAAAAAGTGGAGCGGCGCGTCGTTTGCGCAGGGCTCCTATGTGATGGGTGCGGCGCAGTTTGTGCTCTCCGATCGTGTGTTTTCGCAGGTCGAGAACCGTGTCGCCGAGCTTGCCGATACCTGCCGCGTGCTCGTGGTAGCGCGCGTGGACGGCTTTTCGCCCGATGGCGATATGGTGGGCGAGGCCGAGCCCGTGGGCTTTGTGACCATCCGCGACGAGATCCGTACTTCGGCGGCCGAAACCATCGGCTACTTTAACGAGCAGGGCGTGACCCTCAACGTGATCAGTGGCGACGACCCGCGTACGGTGTCGTCGATCGCGCGCGTGGTGGGCGTGCCGGGGGCGGACGCTTATGTGGACGCCACGACGCTCGATACGCCGGCCAAGCTCGATGCCGCAGTGGACCGCTACCATGTCTTTGGTCGTGTGACCCCGCAGCAGAAGCGCGAGCTCGTGCGGGCGCTCAAGCGCCGCGAGCACACCGTGGCCATGACGGGCGACGGCGTCAACGACGTGCTGGCGCTCAAGGAGGCCGACTGCTCCGTCGCCATGGCGGCTGGCTCCGATGCCGCGCGCAACGTGGCCGAGATCGTACTCGTCGACAACGACTTTGCCTCTATGCCCGCCGTGGTGGCCGAGGGCCGTCGCTCCATCAACAACCTGCAGCGTTCGGCCTCACTGTTCCTGACCAAGACGCTGTTCTCGATGGGCCTGGCGGCGCTGTGTATCGCGCTGCCGCCGTACCCCTTCGAGCCCATCCAGATGACGCTCATTAACTTCTTCTGCATCGGCGCGCCGGGCTTTGTGTTGGGCCTGGAGCCCAACAATGCTCGTGTGAAGGGTGCGTTTTTGACGAACGTACTCAAGCGTGCACTGCCGGCGTCGATTGCGGTCATTTTGGCTGCGGCGCTCGATATCTTTGTGGCGCGCGTGTTTGGCTTTAGCCAGCTCACGCTGTCTACGATGTGCCTGCTTACGTCGTGCGCGGCGAGCGTCAGCCTAATCTGGCGCATCTCGCAGCCTCTCACGCCCTTACGTGTGGTGCTCTTTGTGTTTGTAGTCGCCGGCATCCTGGTGGGCGTTATCGGATTCCCGGAGCTGCTGTCTATTGCCAACCTGTCGATGGGCCAGATGGTTATCTTGGCTGTTATCGTGGTCTTTACCTGCTCGGTGTTCTTTAAGCTCGCCACGATGATGGATTCGCTCAAGCCGCGTCGTCGTCATGCCGCAACTGGTTTTGGCCGTGGTGTGCGCGTCCACCTGGGTCGCGGTGGCGGCAAGGTGAGCTCGACGGGTTCGACGGCCGAGCGTTTTGCCAAGCGCGTCGCCGCCGACATGGCGCAGCGCCGCGAAGATCGCACCGCTCGCGAGGCCGAGGCCCGTGCACTCGAGGGCGTGGCCCAGGCCCAGCCCAAGAAAAAGAGGAGTACCGGAGCCAAGCGCTCTCGCGTGACCAAGTCCGCCCAAGGCATCAAAGTCTCGATGCCAAGCAAAAAGAAGAAGTAACTACGCGCCCTGGCGATGTTGAATTGGTGCCTTGCTCCTGTGGGGCCGTGGCGATGTTATGCTCTAACCTCGATTGTTTGAATTGCTTCGAAAAGAGGATGCCGTGATCTGTCCGCATTGCCTTAAGACTATCGAGGACGGCGCCTCGTTCTGCCCCTACTGCAACGCCTATGTGGGTCCGGGCGATGGCCCCGAGCACACCGAGTTCGTGTTCTGCGAGGGCTGCGGTGCCCGTCTTTCTCCGCACGATCGTACGTGTCCCAAATGCGGACGCCCCGCTCCGGGTATCCTCTCCGAGGACGCGGCCGCATCCGACCTGGCAGCGGGCCGCACGGCGGGCTTTCCGCGCCTAACGCAAGAGCAGATCGATACCGAGGTGCCGCATGCGCCCGCCTCAGCTGCCGCGGTTCTTTCGGACGCCGCCGATCCTAACGAGACCTGCGTGCTGCCGGCTTTCGATAAGGATTTCGGTATCCCCAAGGTCGATATTCCCACGCCCGTTTCCCTGCACGACGATGCTCAAAAACCCAAGCGCAAAGTGCATCCCGACGAGGACGCCTATCACAAGCACAAGCGTCATATCCCCAAGCCGCTCATCGTCATCGCGGTACTTGCCGTCGTTTGCGGCGGTGCCTATTGGTTCGTGACGACCGATCCCATGGGTGTCATGCCTGGCTTCTACGACCAGTTTGGCCAAGCTGCACAAACCACCTTCCCCACGCGCCAAAAGGGCGAGGCGACTGAGGACGATACCAAGCAAGACGATTCTGCCGAGGTGGTCCAGGAAGAAACCGTGCTGACCGATGATCAGCTCTATACCAGGCTCGACGGTCTGTATCAGACCATCGTGTCCTACGGTGACGAGGACCAGATCGGCGAGGTCATCGATTCCTTTAACAACGGCTATCTCCGAACGCCGCTGTCCACCCGTCAGGAGCTGTCGCAGAGTGCCTACGCCCTGCGCGACCAGATCAAAAAGACGCAAGATGAGCTCAACAACCTTAAGTACCAGGACGATACGGTCTATGCGGATGACATCGCCCACTTAAAGCAGCTTGCCGAGTGGATGTACGAGCGCGTCGACGTGATCTGCCAGAGTTGGGACATCTCGCTGGCCATTCCCGATGGCGAGTCGATGAGTTCTCACCAAAGCGAGATCCTGGCGCCCATCGCTCAAAGCGGCAACAGCGCGCTGAATCAGTACGACGCCAACGTGGGCTCCTGGAAGCCGCAGCAGCGTTCCTAAAATTAGTTCGCCATAGTCGGCATAACCTACGTGCGCAATTGATGTAAGCGCATGCTTATTGCTACAATTCTTACAAATATGCTTTAAACGCACGAGGAAGGAACCACATGTTTGGTTTTAAGAAAGAGCTCTACACGCCCGAGTATCAGCTTGCCGGCGACGAGTGCGCCGTTATCGAGACGTCGAAGGGTACCATCAAGGTCAAGTTTGACGGCGAGGGCGCTCCCATTCATGTCGCGAACTTCTGCGAGCTTTCTACGATGGGCTTCTATGATGGCCTTAAGTTCCATCGCTATGTGCCCGGTTTTGTCATCCAGGGCGGCGACCCCAATACCCGCGATATGTCCGGCGCCGACGTCGCCGCTGGTCTTGAGGGCCCCGACGGCATGCCCGGTACCGGTGGCCCCGGCTACTGCATCAAGGGCGAGTTTGCCACCAATCCGCGCAACAGCCATGTCGATGGTGCCCTTGCCATGGCACGCTCCATGGACCCCGATTCCGCGGGTTCGCAGTTCTACTTCTGCCTGGGCGCCCAGCATAACCTCGATTCCGGTTACACCGTCTTTGGTACCACGGTCGAGGGTCTCGATGTGATTTCGCAGCTGCGTGCCGGCGACGAGATCGTCCATGTCGAGATCGTTCACGAGTAAAGGGGACTTCCTTGAATAGCCAGCTGATCCAACAGGGCCGCGCCGCTTACCGCGCGGGTGATTTTTCCGCTGCAGCCCAGATGCTTGGGGCGGCAAAGACTCCCGATGAGATTATGGGCGAGGCCGATCACCTTCGTGGCAACGCCTTGATGCACCTGGGCATGTATGCCGAGGCCGCCGAGGCTTATGCTGCCGCCCTCAACGACGGCACCTACGGCAAGCGCGGCGCGCTGCTCACCAACCGCGGCAAGGCGCTCGCCGCCGTGGGCGACTACACGACGGCCGCCCAGGCGTTCTCTGCTGCTACGCAGGATGCTTCCTATGCCACGCCGTTCAAGGCCTATCTGGGCCTGGGCAATGCGCTGTTCCAGTCGGGCGATTATGCCAACGCGGGTACTGCCTTCCGTCAGGCTGCCATCGACGGCGCCAATCCGGCTCCCGCCGCCGCACTCGGCGAGCTCGGTCGTTGCTTCATTAAGCTCGGCCGTCCGGCGGATGCCGTGGAGACCTACCGCACGGCTATCGACTTTGCCGGCCCCCGCGACGACACGCGTGCGCTCAATGCCGGCATGGGTCAGGCGCTTTCTGCCGCCGGCCGTCCCTCCGACGCACTCGACGCCTTTAACGCCGCTACTGCCGATGGCATCTACCAGCTCACTTCCGAGCAGGCCGATGAGCTTGCCCGCGTGCATGATTCGCTTGCCGCACTGTCTGCCCAGACGGCTATGGCCACGGCTCCGGCGCCCGCGATGGACGCTCCTGCCGTCGATCCGCTCGATCCTACGGGCGCGACCGGTCAGTTTATGCCCGATCCCTCGGACACCGGCTTCTTTACGTTGTCCGAGTCCGAGATGGTCCAGCAGGACCGTCAGGACCGTAAGCAGGCCAAGGTCCGTCGTCGCCATCGCCACACGGGTCTCAAAGTCTTCATCGTGCTGCTTCTGCTCATTTTGATCGCCGCGGGCGGTCTGGGCTTTGCCTACACGCGCGGCTTTGGCTTCCCGTCCCAGGAGTCTGTCGTTACCGATCTGTTCCAGGCTGCCGGCGACGGTGACACCGCAAAGGCCGAGTCTTGCCTGGCCTCGAGCCTGTCCGAGGACGCCAAGTCGATGATCATCTCCTCGATTCCGCAGGGTGCCACCGTGTCCGTCGAGGGCATGGATCAGTCCATGACCGAGACGACCGCCAAGGTTAAGGCATCGCTGTCCAAGGGCGGCGAGCAGGAGTACACCGTCAAATTCGTGCGCTCCGACAACCATATCGGCTGGGCCGTTTCCTCGCTCGATATGGATTTCTCGGCTGCTGACAACCAGTAGTGACCTTATGGGATTTAGCTTTGCCCGGCGCTTCACCGCAAGTGAGGTGCCGGGCTTGCGCTAGTATCATGAACTAGTAGTTTTCCAGCAATCATCCAACACATCAGGAGTTGCGTTGTTTTCTTTGATGGATATGTTCTTCGGTAGCTATGCGGGCGATCTTGCCATCGACCTCGGCACCGCAAATACGCTTGTCTCCGTGCGCGGCAAGGGCATCGTCATCCGCGAGCCCTCTGTTGTCGCCATCGACAAGAACGACGAGCGCATCCTGGCGGTCGGTATCGAGGCAAAGCGCATGCTCGGCCGTACGCCCGGCAACATCGTGGCCGTTCGTCCCCTGAAGGACGGCGTCATCGCCGACTTCGATGTTACCGAGGCCATGCTTCGCTACTTTATCGACAAGGCTTCCGAGAAGCGCTATCCGTGGACCCCGCGTCCGCGCGTTGTCGTCTGCGTTCCCTCCGGCGTCACGTCGGTCGAGAAGCGAGCTGTCTTTGAGGCCACGATCCAGGCCGGTGCCCGCCAGGCCTACCTGATCGAGGAGCCCATGGCCGCCGCTATCGGCGCCGACCTGCCCGTCGAGGAACCCACCGGCTCCATGGTCATCGACATCGGCGGCGGTACCACCGAGGTCGCCGTTATCGCCATGGGCGGCATTGTCGTCTCGCAGTCCATCCGTATTGCCGGCGACGAGTTCGATCAGGCCATCCTCACGCACGTTCGCGATGCCTACAACCTGGCCATCGGCGAGCGTACGGCAGAGGACATCAAGATCAAGGTCGGTTCCGCCGTGCCGCTCAAGGACGAGCTCGACGTCGAGGTCAACGGCCGCGACGTGATCACCGGTCTGCCCAAGACCGTGCGCATCGAGAGCGAGGAGATTCGTCGCGCGCTCAACAAGCCGCTCGACGAGATGGCCAAGGCCGTCAAGGACGCCCTCGATGCCACGCCTCCCGATCTCGCCTCGGACCTTATGTACTACGGCATTTTGCTGACCGGTGGCGGCGCGCTGCTGCGCGGTCTCGACGTGCGCCTGCGCGATGAGACCGGTGTTTCGGTCAACGTCAGCCCCACGGCGCTCGATAACGTCGTTAACGGCTGTGCCCGCGTGCTCGAGGCCAATGCGTTTGATGGCGGCTTCGTCCAGACCAATGCTTAATTTCCAAAAGGTGGATTCCATTTGGCACGATCTTCGGGTTTCTCCACAAATCTGAATACCAAGCGACAATCAACGGGTATGCGCCCGTTGATTGTTTTCAGCCTGATTTCGGTGTTGCTGCTCACGTTTTACATCCGCGAGGGCGAGGCAGGACCGATTCATGCCGTGCGTTCGGGCGTAACGACGATTACCTCGCCGGTGCGCTTTGTGGGTTCGGCTGTGGCGGCTCCTTTCAATGCCATCGGCAACGTGTTCTCTAACCTTACGGCGTCGCAGGACACGCTCGACGAGCTCAAGAAGCAAAACGAGGAGCTGACCTCTAAGGTTGCTGAGCTCTCCGAGGCTCAAAAGACCGCCGAGCGTCTGGAGGGGCTGGTCGGGCTGCAGTCGACCTACAACCTCAAATCGACCGCTGCTCGTATCGTTGGTGCCTCGGGCGATGCCTGGACCTCGACCGTAACCATCGACAAGGGCTCTGCCGACGGCCTTACCATCAACATGCCCGTGACGAGTTCTGCCGGTGTTATCGGCCAGATTATCGAGGTATCGGCCAAGACCTCTACCGTGCGCCTTATTGGCGACGAGAACTCGGGTGTGTCCGCCATGGTACAGGACACGCGCGCCCAGGGCATGCTGCAGGGTCAGGCTGACGGCACGCTGCGTCTTGAGTACGTGAGCGTCGACTCCGATGTTAAGGTTGGCGACATCATCGTGACCTCGGGCATTGGCGGTGTATTCCCCAAGGGTCTACCGCTCGGCACCGTCTCGTCGGTTGAGAAGTCGGCAAACGACGTGTACTACACCATTGTGGTGCGCGCTCAGACCACGGCCGAGAACAACGAGGAAGTGCTGGTCATCACCTCGCTGACCGACGAACAGTCGGCCTCGGATGAGGACGTGAGCACGGCCAACAGCACACCGCAGGGAACGTCGCGCGATGCTGCGACCAAGACGAAGGACGAGAGCTCGGATGACAGTTCCGACACGTCCGAGACGACCGATTCCGGCTCGAGCGAATAGGGGGCATGTCCATGGATCTACACGAGCAGGGGATGAGCTCCCGTACGTTTGTGATCGCCGCCATCGTGTGCGTGCTGCTGCAGGCAGGCCTGGCACCGCAGATCTCCATTGCGGGCGGTCGCGTCAACTTCATGATTATTCTGGTGTGCCTAAGCGTGTTCTCGGGCGACCCGACCCGTGCCGTCGTGTGCGGTTTTTGCAGCGGCTTGTTTTATGACCTGTCCGCTGCCGTGCCGGTGGGCGTTATGTCACTCCTGCTGACCGTGGGTTCTTTTGCCCTGGTGCACAGCGCCGTCGGTCAGACGGGCGGTACCCCGAGTGCGCGCGGCGTCACTGTGGGCGCCTTCGCGCTCGTCATTAATGTGATCTACAGCATCATCTTGCTGTTTATGGGTTTGGAGACGAGCTTTGTCGTGGCGATCTTCGGCCATGCGCTGCCGTCCTCGATCCTGACGGGTCTGGTTGCCATTCCGTTTTTGATGTCCGGTGTCGTGCCGCAGTCCGGCTATGGATTCTCCGCGCGTGGCGGACGCCAGACGGGCATGCGCTTTAAGCCCAAGACCCGTAAGCTCAAATAGGGGAGGCCCGTAGATGTCTTCCCAGTTGACGGTTATTATCGCCGGTATCGTGCTGGTTGTGGCCATCGTGGTCGCGCTGGTCATCATGCGTCGTGGCGATTCCCGTTTTACCTACGATACGCAGCATGGAACGGCCCCGCGCGCCACCGAGGGCGAGGGCAATACCGCGGCGACCGCCTTTAAGGGCCGCTTTTCCATCCTCACCACGGGTGTGGGCGCGATGTTTGCGGCGCTCGCCGTCAAGCTGTGGGGCATGCAGATGGTCTCGTCGGACTATTACGAGAAGCAGGCTAATAGCAATCAGACTCGCACCGTTACCACTCCCGCTGTGCGCGGCCGCATCCTCGACCGCAATGGCGTGGCGCTTGTCCAGAACCGTCCCTCACTTGCTGTCGTGGCCTACCGCGACCTTGCCGAGGATGAGGTTCTGGTTCGCCATCTTGCCAACGTGCTTGGAATGCCTTACGTGGCGGTCCTTCGCAATATTCAGGACAATACAGAGGGCGCTCAGAGCCTGCATACCATCGCGACGGACGTCCGTCGCTCCACGGTTGCCTATATTCAGGAGCATGCCGGCGAGTTCCCGGGCGTCAAGATTGCCGAGCGTACCGAGCGCCAGTATCCATATGGCGAGACGGCATGCCATATCTTGGGCTATACCGGCACCATTACCTCCGAGCAGCTCGAGGCCCAGAATAAGAAAACCTCTGGCGATGATGATGCTTCTGCTGGCAAGATTACGTACCAGTCGGGCGATATCGTGGGCCAGGCGGGCGTTGAGAGCTACTACGAAAACCTGCTGCAGGGTATTCGTGGTGAGCAGACCGTCAAGGTCGATGCCTCGGGCAATGTGACCGGTCAGGCCGGCGCCGTGCCCGCGAAGGCCGGCTCTGACATTAAGCTCACGCTCGACCTTAAGATCCAGCAGGCCTGCGAGACGGCGCTGGCGAGCGCTATCGAGCTTGCCAAGACCACTGGCTACAGCAATGCCGGCAACGGCGCTGTAGTGTGTCTCGATCCCAACAATGGCGAGATCCTGGGCATGGCGAGCCAGCCCAAGTTCGATCCGTCCGTCTTTATTGGCGGCGTCTCAAATGACGTGTGGACCGAGCTCAATGATGACAAGGGCTCGCACCCGCTGCTCAACCGCGCCATTAGCGGACAGTACATGTCGGCCTCGACCATCAAGCCGCTCTCGGCACTGGCCGGTCTTGAGTTTGGAACCTACACTTCAACGCAGACAACCAACTGCACGGGCTATTGGACGGGCTTGGGCAAGGCTTGGGGCAAGCGCTGCTGGCTGACGTCTGGCCACGGCACCATGACGCTGCAGTCGGGTATCGCCAACTCGTGCGATCCTGTCTTCTACGACATGGGCAAGGCGTTCTTTTATGACGAGCAACATCCCGAGGGCCTGCAGGAGGTCTTTCGTCGCTGGGGTCTAGGCAAGACCTGCGGTATCGATCTGCCGAGTGAGGGCGCGGGTCGTATTCCCGATGCCGAGTGGAAAGAGTCGTACTTCACCGACGCCTCTGCCGAGGACCGCAAGTGGAATGCCGGCGATATGACCAACATTGCTATCGGTCAGGGTGACATCCTGGTGACGCCCCTGCAGATGGCGTGCGCCTATATGGGTCTTGCCAACGGCGGCAAACAGTACGTGCCTCACGTGTTTTTGTCTGCCGTGTCGCGCGATGGCGACGGCGATGCCTATAAGTACAACGGCAAGGGCAAGAAGAAGCGCCTGGAGGCCAAGATCAACAGCGATTCGGATTTGGCTCTTGTTCGCAACGGCATGCACGACGTGATTTACACGGCATCGACGTCCCTGGCGGCTCACTTTGGCACCCTGACGCCGCAGGTATACGGCAAGTCGGGCACGGGCGAGAAAAGCGGTGAGGACGAATACGCGTGGTTCTGCGCCTATGCACCGGCCGATGACCCCAAGTATGTCATCGCTACTGTCCTGGAGCAGGGCGGCGGCGGCTCAGATACCGCGATGCATGTCGTGCGCGACGTGCTCGGTGTGATTTATGACGAGCCCGATACCTCTTCGGCCTCGGGCGATTCTTCGGTTCGATAGGAGGTTGCGATGGATTTTTCTCCGGCGGATCTGTTCCGTTCAACCAAGACCGGCTCTCGCAGCAGCCTGGACCGCGTTAACAAGCAACTTTCGGCCTCGCGCGGCACGTTTCGCCAAAAGGTGCATATCGGTGTGCTCGTGGCTACAGTGGCGCTCGTCGCCTACGGTGCCATCATTATCTGGTCGGCTTCGCAGTTTAAGGCCGATGCCTCGTTCTCACGCCATCTGCTGGGAATTGGCATCGGAGCGGTGCTGGCGGTGCTGGTCTGGCGTACCGATCTGCGCGGTATTTCCAATTTCTCGACGGCGTTGCTCGTCATCGACTTGATCGTGATCCTCTCGCCCAAGATTCCGGGTCTGTCCTATACGGGCGGTCTGGGCATGACGGGCTGGATCAAGATTCCCGGTATCGGCTTGACATTCCAGCCGGTTGAGCTTGCCAAGCTCATCACCATCTTCTTTATTGCTACGCTTGGCTCGCAGTATAACGGTCGCATCGATACCGTTCGCGACTACGTCAAGCTCTGCGGCATGCTGTCCATTCCGTTTTTGGCCGTCGTTGCCATGGGCGACCTGGGCTCGGGCCTGGTCGTGCTGGTTTCGGGCGCCATCGTCATTTGTATGAGCGGTGCACGCCGCGAATGGGTGCTGTCGACCCTGGCCCTGCTCGTGGGCTTGGTGGCCCTCGTTCTGGCGCTCGATTCGGTCTTTGATTCGTTGCTCGGCCACGATGTGCTCATCAAGCAGTATCAGATGAACCGTCTGACGGTCTTTATCGACCCCGATAATGCCGATTCGGACGATGCCTACAACCTGCAGCAGTCGCTTATCGCCGTTGGCTCGGGCGGCTTCTTTGGTAAGGGTTTGGGCCATGCGACGCAGTCGGCCGGCGGCTTTCTGCCTGAGTTCCACACCGACTTCGTCTTCGCCTTCCTGTCCGAGACCTTTGGTTTTTGCGGTTCCTTTTTTCTCCTGTGCCTCTACGTGCTGCTGATCTTTTCGACGATTCGCGTCGCCTTTAAGTGTGAGTCGCTGTTCCTGCGTCTGTCGTGCGTAGGTATCGTCGGCATGTGGGCATTCCAGACCTTCGAGAACATCGGCATGTGCATCGGCATGATGCCGATTACCGGTATTCCGCTACCGTTTATTAGCTTTGGTTCGTCTTCGATGATGATCCAACTGCTGACGGTGGGTATCGTACAATCCATATGGCGGCATCGTTCGGGCGCCGCGTAACCGCTGGAGGGGTTTGCTATGAAAATTCCCGTAGATAAGCTGACCCGCGCTTTTAAGATGGGCGCGTCCGTTAAGAAGGATTCCGATACGCCGGTGCGCGTCTCGGTCTATCTGGATTCGTCCGCCTCGCGCTTTCTGGCCGAGACGGTGCGTGACGCCTTTGTGCCGCAGACGACCTCGGGCATTGTGCGCGTCGAGCGTCTGGCGGAGGAGCGAATTGCTCCAAAGACCGATACCGATGTGGTACTGGTGCTCTCGTGTGGTTCCGACCGCTTGGAGAGTGCCGTGCAGGAGCTCGTGATCGCCGGTGCGCCCGTGTGCGTGCTTGCCGAGTCTGCTGTGGAGGTGCCGTTTATCGAGGAGTCCACGCCCATGCTCGGCGTGGTAGCGGCAACCGATAAGACGTATCTGCTCGAGACGCTTGCCCGCTGGATTCTCGATCGCACCGACAAGGAAACGGCCTTTGCGGCGAACTTTGCCTTCATGCGCATCGCGGCGGCCAATCGTATCATCACCTCGTGCGCGCTCACCAATATGGCGACCGGTGCGCTGGCGTTTATGCCGGGCGCCGATTATCCCGTTATGGCGCTGGCGCAGGTGGGTATGCTCTTTGAGCTCGCTGCCGTCTTTGGACGCGGCATTAAGCCTGAGCGCGGCTACGAGGTCGCGGGCGTGCTTGCCGGCGGTCTTGTGATCCGCGCGGTTACCCGCGCGCTCGTCAAGCAGACGCCTCATATTGGGTTTGCCGTCAAGGCGCTCACTGCTGCCGCGGGCACCTATGGCATGGGCCGTGCGCTCGTTTCGCTCTACGAGCGCGATGTCGACTACAGCCGTGCCAACGAGGTGGTCACTGCCACGTTCTCCCGCGTTCGCGATCTGGTGACCACGGTCGCGGGCGCTACCCGTCCTATGGGGTCCTATCAGGACGCATCCGATATCGCTGCTTAGGGGTTTTCCGTTGCGCGTTGCATACCAAGACTGTTTTCATTTAATTGAGCCGTTGCTCGCCAAGGTCGAGAAGCCGAGTCGCTATATCGATCACGAGTGGGGCACGCTTTCCAAGGCCGATGCCGACTACCGTTGCTGCCTGATCTACCCGGATGTGTACGAGGTTGGTCTGCCCAACCAGGGTATCGCCATCCTCTACAACATCCTTAACCAGGTCGAGGGCATCTCCTGCGAGCGTGGCTATGTGCCGTGGCCCGATATGGGTGACGCTATGCGCGAGGCAGGCATTCCGCTGCTCTCGCTCGAGGGTGCAGCGCCGGTCGCTTCGTTTGATATCGTCGGTCTGCATGTGCCGCACGAGATGGCGGTGACGAACTTCCTCGAGGCACTCGACCTCGCTGGCATTCCGCTGTTGGCGGCCGACCGAGGTGAAGACGACCCCATCATCATCGCCGGCGGCCCCTCGGTGTACAACCCCGAGCCGTACGCGGCCTTCTTCGATACCATCCTCATCGGTGAGGGTGAGGAATCGCTGCTCGAGACCTGCCAGCTGCATCGCCGCTTGCGTGACGAAGGAGTCCCGCGCGCGCAGATTGTTGAGCAGCTTGCATCCATTGCCGGCAACTACGTGCCGTCGCTCTATGAGGTTCGTCACGACGAGCCCTGCTCGCCGCATGGCTACACCGTGCCGCGTGAGGGCAAGGATGCGCCGACCGTGGTCTACAAGCGCGTCGTTGAGGATTTCGGCGCCACGAATCCGCTGTCGCAGTCGTGCGTGCCCTATGCGCAGTTGGTCCACGACCGCCTGTCTATCGAGATCCTGCGCGGCTGCGCCCGCGGCTGTCGTTTTTGCCAGGCCGGCATGACGTATCGCCCGGTGCGCGAGCGCTCGGCCGACCAGATCGTCTCGTCGGTGATTCAGGGTCTGGAAAAGACCGGCTATGACGAGGTGTCGCTGACCTCGCTCTCCACGACCGACCATTCCTGCATTCGCGACGTGCTCGGCAGGCTCAACCGTCGCCTGGAGGATACGGGTATTCGCGTGTCTATTCCGTCGCAGCGCCTGGATTCGTTTGGCGTGGATATGGCCGAGTCAGTCGCCGGCGAGAAGAAGGGCGGCCTGACGTTCGCGCCCGAGGCCGGCAGCCAGCGCATGCGCGACATCATTAACAAGAACGTGACCGAGGAGGACCTGGACCGTGCGGCCAAGGCGGCCTTCGAGGCCGGCTGGAACCGCATGAAGCTCTACTTTATGATGGGCCTTCCCGGCGAGCGCGACGAGGACATCGTGGCCATCGCCAACCTGGCCGATCACGTGCTGGAGCTCGGTCGTTCCGTGGTGCCCAAGGCTCGTCGCGGCTCGATTTCGGTGTCGATCTCGGTTTCGGTCTTTATCCCCAAGGCTGCCACGCCGTTCCAGTGGTGCCCGCAGCTCGACTACGACGACGTCAAGCGTCGCCAGAAGCTGCTTATCACGAGCGTTCGCAACCGTGCCGTCCGCGTGCATTACCACGATGCCGAGACCTCGCTCATCGAGGCCGCGCTTTCCCGCGCCGGTCGTGACATGACGCCCGTCATCATCGATGCTTGGCGCTCGGGCTCTCGCTTTGACGCCTGGGTAGAGCATTTCTCGCTCGATAACTGGAAGGAAGCTGCTGCCAAAAACGGCATCGACCTCAATGAGCTCGTGCACCTGCCCTACGAGTTGGACTGGCGCCTGCCGTGGGAGCACGTGAGCCCCGGCTGCACGCGCGGCTTCCTCGAGCGCGAGTACCGTCGCTCGCTCGAGGGCGTCACGACTCCCGACTGTACCCGCACGTCGTGCACCGGCTGCGGGATCTGCCCCACGCTCCACGCCAAGAATGTATTGATGGGTGATCGCGCATGAGTGAGCGCCTGACCGACAACCCCTCGCTCTTTAGGCTTCGTGTTCGCTATGGCAAGCGCGATCGCCTTAAGTACCTGGGCCATCTCGAAGTAATCCATACCATTGAGCGCATCGTGCGCCGTGCGGGACTTCCCTATGCCGTCACGCAGGGCTTCTCTCCGCACATGCGCGTGGGCTTCTCTTCGGCGCTGCCGGTGGGTACGTCGTCGACCTGCGAGTGGTATGACCTGTTTATGACCGAGTTCGTGGCGCTCGACGAGGCGTTTGGGCGCCTGGCTGCGGCGTCTCCGGCCGATCTGGCGCCCATCGAGGCGGCGTACATCGACGTGCGCACGCCGGCGTTGACGGCGCAGCTCACGCGCCTGTCGTATCGCATCGACCTGCACTTGGATCCCGAGGCGCCCGTAAGCGCCGACGAGGTGCGTCGTGCGATCGACACGCTGCGCGCGGACCATGGCATCGACTACGCGCGCGGAAAAAAGAGCAAGCGCTTGGATTTGGATCACACGCTCGTGGGCTATGAGCTCACGGCGGGGGAGCGCCCGGACCATTTGGTGCTCATGCTCGACACCCATGCCGACAACGAGGGCTCCATGCGTCCGGAAATTTTGCTTTCCGCTGCTGATGTTTTGTTGCAGGGCTTGACCCCGGGCGTGGATGCACCTATTGTTTCCACCGGTATGCAAGACCTCGTGACCATCTGCTCCTACGATGTCGAGCGTCAGAATCAAGCATGCGAGGACGACGAGGGCCGACTCGTCAGCCCCATACCTGTGCGAACTTGTGGATTTGCTCCACATACTCGTTGACGGGGGTATTTTCGCCTGCTACTATATTCGGCTGTTGCACTAACTGATGCATGAAGGGCAAGTAAACATGTACGCAATCGTTAACACGGGCGGCAAGCAGTACAAGGTCGCCACCGACGATGTCATCACCGTCGAGAAGATCGAGGGCAATGAGGGCGACAAGGTCACCCTGCCGGTTATCTTCCTCAACGATGGTAAGAAGATCGTCACCGATCCCGACAAGCTGGCCAAGGCCAAGGTTACCGCTCAGATCGTTGAGCAGTTCAAGGGCGAGAAGCAGCTGGTCTTCAAGTTCCACAAGCGTAAGCGCTATCGTCGTCTGAAGGGTCACCGTCAGCAGCTCACCAAGCTGAAGATTGTGAAGGTTCAGGCTACCTCCCGCGCCAAGAAGGCTGTCAAGGCAGAGGCTGAGGCTGTTGCCGAGGCTCCCGTCGCCGAGTAGATTACACTCGTAACGAAAGAGTAGGTATACACAATGGCACACAAAAAAGGACTCGGTTCCTCCCGTAATGGCCGTGACTCCCGCGGTCAGCGCCTTGGCACGAAGCGCTATGCCGGCCAGACGGTAACCACGGGCACGATTCTCGTCCGTCAGCACGGCACGCACATCCACCCGGGTGAGAACGTTGGCCGTGGTAAGGACGACACGCTGTTCGCGCTGGTCGACGGTACCGTTGAGTTCCACAAGGGTATCAAGCACAGGGTCAGCGTACGCCCGCTCGCGAACGCGTAATTCACCCTTCATAGAGCACATATGTGGGAGGCACTTGAGTTTTAGGATTCAAGGGTCTCCCTCTTTTTGTAGGAGGCGATTCTGTTGTCACAGTTCACCGATATCAGCCGCATTAACGTGTGCGGCGGCGACGGCGGAGCCGGATGCATGTCGTTTAGGCGCGAGGCATTTGTCCCCAAGGGCGGCCCCGATGGCGGCGACGGCGGTCGTGGCGGCAATGTCGTCATCCAGGCCGATGCTCAGCTGTCTTCGCTGATCGATTACCGCTTTAAGCATCACTTCCGCGCCGAGCGCGGCACGCACGGGCAGGGCGCCCGTCGTAACGGCAAGAGCGGCGAGGACCTGATTCTCAAGGTCCCCATGGGCACCGTGGTGCGCGAGCTCGACCCCGAGAAGCAGACCCCGATGTTCGAGATTGCCGATCTGGTGCACGATGGCGAGCGCGTTGTCGTGGCTCCTGGTGGCGCCGGTGGTCTGGGCAATACCCACTTTGTGACGTCGGTGCGCCGCACGCCAGCGTTCGCCCAGCTGGGCGAGCCGGCCGAGGAGCACTGGATTGAGCTCGAGATGAAGCTTATGGCCGATGCCGCGCTTGTGGGCTTTCCCTCGGTGGGTAAGTCATCGCTCATTGCGCGCATGAGTGCCGCCCGCCCCAAGATTGCTGACTACCCGTTTACCACGCTCGTGCCCAATCTGGGCATGGTGCGTGCCGGCGAGTACTCCTATGTCGTTGCCGACGTCCCCGGTCTTATTGAGGGCGCGAGCGAGGGCCGTGGCCTGGGTCACCAGTTCCTGCGCCACATTGAGCGTACGGCTCTGATTATGCACGTCGTTGACATGACGGGTGGTTTTGAGGATCGCGATCCGGTTGAGGACTATCGCATCATCAACCGCGAGCTCGAGCAGTATGGCGCTGAGCTTTCTGAGCGTCCGCAGATCGTCGTTGCCAACAAGTGCGACGCGCCGGGCACGGCCGACAAGATTGCCGACCTCAAGCGTGCAGCGCTCGACGATGGCCATATGTTCTTTGCCGTGTCTGCTGTTACGGGCGCCGGCCTCAACACGCTGATGCTTGCTGTGGGCGAGCAGGTGGCTAAGCTGCGCGCCGAGTTGGCTGTCTCGGATGAGCCGGTCGTTCTGCGCGACGATGAGTGGGAGCGCCGCCGCCTACAGCGTGAGAAGCGTTTCCGCATTGTTCAGGAAGAGCCCGGTGCCTTCCGCGTGGTCGGTCGTGCCATCGAGCGCATGGTCATCCAGACCGACTGGGAAAACGAGGAAGCCGTCATTTACCTGCAGCATAAATTTGCGCGTATGGGTGTTGACGACGCGCTCGAGAAGGCCGGTTGCCGTGCGGGCGACGAGGTCCGCATTTGCCAGCGCGCCTTTGACTTTGAGGGCGCCGAGGACTTCTCGGAGTACGAGGAGCTCGAGGATGTTGGCGAGGACGTTGCCGTTGAAGCCATTGACGTGGCCGATGCTGCGGATGAGGGCGTCGAGGTTGTCGATGCGGCGGATGCAGCGGATGCCGCGGGCGATACCGAGACACCGGAGGGCGAGTAAGCCATGTCGCTGCGCGGTGGAATCGGTTTGCCCGAGCTTCCTCTAGAGGACGGGCAGGAGTTTAGGCTCGGCATTATGGGTGGCACCTTTGATCCCATCCATTACGGGCACCTGGTGACCGCCGAGCAGGCGCGCGAGTCGCTCGACTTGGACGCTGTGCTCTTTATGCCGGCGGGCTCTCCTGCCTTTAAGCTTGACAAGCCGGTGACGCCTGCCGAGGACCGTTATGCCATGACGGTCCTCGCCACCGCTGCGAACCCGGCCTTTTTGGCGAGTCGGTTCGAGATTGACCGTCCGGGTGTAACCTATACGGCCGATACGCTTCATGCCCTTCGCGACTTTTACCCGCCGCAGGTAAAGCTCTACTTTATTACGGGCGCCGACGCGATTATCGATATTGTTACCTGGCATGATGCCGAACGAATCGCTGAGCTTGCTACCTTTATTGCGGCGACACGACCGGGCTTTGATATCGATACGGCGCGTGCCCGAATCAAAGAGTCGGGGCTGCCGTTCGACGTGCGCTATATTCAGATTCCGGCGCTGGCGATCAGCTCGACGAACATTCGTAAGCGAGTTGCTCGCGGTATGAGCGTGCGCTATCTTACGAGCGAGTCCGTGCTCGGCTACATTCGCAAACGCAGGCTATATGCCGATTTGGGCCAAGAAGATTTTGAGTGATGGGGGTCTACGTTGTCGGTAGAGGATCAGTTTGAGGGCGATGAGCGCGCGCTGCTCAAGCGCATTCAAGAGCTGCTCGATGTTCGCATGAAGGATAAGCGCAAGCGCTATGTGCATTCGCTGGGTGTTGCCGAGACCGCACTTCATCTGGCCGAGGTCTACGGCGTTGACCGCTTTGATGCCGCTGCCGCCGGCCTGATCCATGACTGGGACAAAGTGCTCTCCGACGACGAGCTGGTCACGCGCGCTCTGCATTACGGCATTAAGATTGCCGGCTCTCCTTCCGCCGCGACGCCGCTTTTGCATGGCCCTGTTGCCGCCTATGAGCTTCCGCAGCTTTTTCCCGAGCTGTCGCCGGCCGTTTTCCAGGCTGTCGACCGTCACACCGTGGGTGCCTGCGACATGACGCCGCTCGATATGGTGGTCTTTGTGGCCGATGCCATCGAGCCCAACCGCCACGGCGACTATGCGCATGCGCTGCGCAAGATGGTGGGGGAGTCGACGCTCGTTGAGTTGTTCTTCTCCTGTTTTGCGCAGGGTCTGGTCTATGTGATCCAGTCCGGGCGCTATCTTTATCCCACAGCTATTACGATTTACAACCATTACGCCCAGCTGCGCTAGCTCGGGCTGTCTAGAAAGAGGTATTCCATGGCCGAAGAGACCATGACCGACGAGCAGATTCTTGAAGGTGTGGAGCACAAGAGCTTCGTCGCCACGTCCGACCGCACTGCCGCCTCGCTGTCCGCGAGCGGTGTCGCCGCCGAGGATGTCGCCCGCGCCGCCGCGCAGGCCGCCTACGACAAGAAGGGCGAGGACGTTCAGGTGCTCGACCTGACCGAGCTTTCCGACGTATGCGACTACTTTGTGCTTGCCACCGGTACCAACAACCGCCAGGTCGATTCTATCGTCGATGAGATCGAGGAGAAGGTCGCCGAGGCTTGCGGCGAGCACCCGTTCTCCATCGAGGGTCGCGAGCAGAAGACCTGGATGCTCATGGACTATGGTTCGGTTGTCGTCCACGTCTTCACTCCCGAGGCGCGCGACTTCTACCGTCTCGAAAAGCTCTGGGGTGACGCTCCCCAGCTCCCCCTCAACCTCCTCTAGTAGCTCATTTGAGACGGGGTTTAGCTACCCTCACGCATATCGCCGGGCAGGTGCGGTTTTCCGCACCTGCCCGGCTTTCTTTTTGCCCAAAGGCGGTTAATCGTTGAAGCGGGATTGGCGGCCGAAGGAAAGGACGGTGTCGCCGAATTTGTCTCGGACGGCGTCGATGGCGACGGAGAGGTCGCGGCGGTCGCTGGATTGGGCCCCGCGGTCATCGATCTCGCAGAACAGGTCGGTCTGGATGCCGCCTTGGTGGTTGAAGTCGCTCATACCGATGCCTGCTAAGCGAACATGCATGCCTTCCTGCCAGATGTTGTCGAGCAGTTCGAGTGCAACCGCCACGAAGATGTTCTCATCGTCGGTCGGATGAGGCAGCCGGCGCTGTGCCGTACGCCCGCTGCCATACGAATACTTAAGCTTGAGCGTTACCGTGGCGCCCGTCAGCCCCTGACGGCGCAGACGGCGTCCCACTGACTCTCCCAACAGCGCAATCGCCGCCTCAATATCCTCACGCTCAGTCAAATCTTTAGCAAAGGTGCGTTCATTGCTGACCGACTTGACCTCGCGCTCTTCATCGAGACTCGTGACTTCGGAGATTTCGAGTCCCAGCGCACGCTGGCGCATGCGTTCGCCGTTGACGCCAAAAATAGAGGCCAAGGTGGATTTCGGTGCACGTGATAGCTCGCCGAGGGTGTAGATGCGCATGCGGCGCAGTCGCTCCTCGGCCGAGCGCCCGATGCCGCTCATGGCAGATACCGGCAGCGCGGCCAAAAAGCGCTGCTCGGTTCCGGGGCGCACAATCGTCAATCCAAACGGCTTGTCACGCTCGCTTGCGATCTTTGCGACCGTCTTGTTGCAGCCCACGCCAATGGAACAGGTCACTCCCAGCCCTGCCACGCGGTCGCTTATTCGTCGCGCAACCAGCAGCGGGTCTTCGGGCGCGAAGCGACCCGGTGTGATATCGATAAAGGCTTCGTCGATGGATACGCGCTCCACGCGCGGGGTCTCGTCGGCGAGAATCGCCATGACCTGCGCGCTGACCTCACGATAGCGATCAAAATGCCCATGCGTCCAAATGGCTTGCGGGCACAGGCGCCGCGCCTCGGCCGAGGCCATGGCAGAGTGCACACCAAAGCGACGCGCCTCATACGAACATGTGGACACGACGCCACGCGAATCGGCGTCTCCGCCCACGATGAGCGGCTTTCCGCGCCATTCGGGATGATCGAGCATTTCCACACTCGCAAAAAACGCATCGAGGTCCATGAGGCCCACCGCCGGACCCGTCCAGGGAGGCGGCGTGACGCCCATGGCATCCTCATAACCGTATGTATGTTCGCGTCTTTCCATGTCATGAGTATACCGCGCAGCTCATGTGGGGTGCGTGTATGTGCTTGCAAATCCCGAATTCTTGTCTAAGATATGGATTTGCCCTCGACTACACCGAAGAAGTTGGTCTCACGGACTTCACCTGCCCGCGTCGATGGCGTATTATGTTCAACTGTTTGTTTGTAGTTGCAGCCTAAAGCTGCTTGGTTGGAGGAGTTTCCTTTGGCAGTCAAGATTCGCCTTGCTCGTCACGGCGCTAAGAAGCGTCCGTACTACCGTGTCGTCGTCGCCGATTCCCGCGCCCCGCGTGACGGTCGTATCATCGAGGAGGTTGGCCGCTACAACCCGATGACCGCCCCCAAGACCATCAACCTCGACCTCGAGAAGATCGCCGACTGGCAGTCCAAGGGCGCTCAGCTCACCGACGCCGTCGCCGCTCTGGTCAAGGCCGCCAACGAGGGCGAGAAGACCGAGACCGTCGTCAAGAAGTCCAAGAAGCAGCTCGCCAAAGAGGCCGAGGCCGCTAAGGCTGCCGCTGAGGGCGCTGAGGGCGCCGAGGAGTAAATCGTGCCTGAGGTTGACGCTGCACAGCTCGAGGGTGAGGCAATGCTCTCAGATCGCATCGCCGATCTCGTCGAATATCTCGTTGTTCAGATCGTCGACGACCCGGATTCCGTGAGCCTTGAGGTCATCGATGGTGACGACGCCTCTACGATTGAGGTTTCGGTCGCCGAGGATGACGTCGCTAAGGTCATCGGCCGTCGTGGCCGTACCATCAAGGCCATTCGCACGCTCGCCCGTGCACTGGCCGCTCGCCTCGACACTGCTGTCGAGGTAGAGGTTCTGGGCTAGGACCTTGAGGTCCCAGTACAAAAACATCGCCCGTGTGGTCAAGCCGCACGGAAGGAAGGGGGAGGTCCTCGCGCAGCCGCTGCGGGGGCTTCCTTCTGTATTAGAGCCGGGTATGCGCGTCGCCCTGACGCCGCCGGCGCTTAAGCGCGACCGCTTTTGCACGGTCGGGTCCGTCACCGATACGGGCGATGGCGATCTGGTCTCGTTTGAGGGCATTGACGACTTGACGGCCGCCGAGGGCATCACGGGATGCTACGTGCTGGCAAATCGTGACGACTTTGAGCTCGATTCGCTCGACGCCGCCTATACCGACCTGATGGGTCGCGAGGTGGTCGACGAGCGCTTCGGTTCGCTCGGCACGATCGTCGAGATCATGTCGACGCCCGCTAACGATGTTTGGGTTGTCGAGGGCGATCGGTACGGCGAGGTACTGATTCCCGTGATCGAGCAGGTTGTGCTCGATCTTCCCGACACAGGAACAATTTCCGTCCACGTTATGGACGGCCTGATCGATATGGACAAGTAGGGAGGACAACATGCTGATTGAGACCCTTTCGGTCTTTCCCGAGATGTTTGAGCCCGTCATGTCCACATCGATTTTGGGCCGCGCCCGCAAGGCCGGCCTTTTTGATTTTAAGGCGTATAACCTGCGCGACTGGACGCACGACCGCCATCGTACCGTCGATGACGAGCCGTACGGCGGCGGGCAGGGCATGCTCATGAAGGTCGAGCCTATCGCAGAGGCCATCGAGGCCATTGGCGCAGAGGGTCCCAAGCCCACGGTTGTGTTCTTCACCCCCTGTGGCGAGCCCTTTACGCAGCATGTGGCCGAGCGCCTGCTCAAAAGTGAGCGCCTGCTGTTTGTGTGCAGTCGCTACGAGGGCGTCGACGAGCGCGCGTATGCGTATGCCGATGAGCGTCTGTCGATCGGCGACTATGTGCTCACGGGCGGCGAGCTCCCCGCCATGGTCGTGGCCGATGCCGTCGTACGCCTGATTCCCGGCGCCCTTGGTGACGAAATGAGCAACGTCGACGAGTCCTTCTCGACCGCCGAGGACGGAGGCCTGCTCGAGTACGCGCAGTACACCCGCCCCGCCGAGTTCAATGGCGAGGGCGTGCCGCCGGTGCTTGTGAGTGGCGATCACGCCAAGGTCGATGCCTGGCGTCGCAAGAACGCCATCGAGCGCACCTGCCGCTGGCGTCCCGATCTGATCGAGACAGCGCGGCTCACGCCCGAGGAGCGCGCTTACGCGCAGGAGATTTTGGACGCTTCGTATTCGCAGAGCGAGGAGTGAGAATGGTTCCATCGCAGCATTCCGCGTTGAGGGGCGCTTTTGAGTGGATCGCGGTCATCGCGATCGCACTGGTCGCCACCTTCTTGATTCGCTCGTTTGTGGTCGAGCCCTTTGTGGTGCCCACCGGCTCCATGGAGTCCACGATCGAGATTGGCGACCAGATCCTGGCACAAAAGGTGAGCCTCGAGCTCGGTCAGCCCGTCAAGCAGGGCGATATCGTGGTGTTTCACAACCCCGATGGCACCTCCGAGCATGATGTTCTTGTCAAGCGTGTTATTGCCACGGCCGGCCAGACGGTCGACCTGCAGGATGGCAAGGTGGTCGTTGACGGCCAGGCGCTCGACGAGGACTATACGACGGGCATGAGCTGGCCACTTTCGGTCCAAGCGCCCGGCGCTCAGGTAAGCTATCCCTACACCGTTCCCGACGGGTGCGTGTGGGTGATGGGCGACAACCGCGAAAACTCTGCCGACTCACGCTACTTTGGTCCCGTCGATCGCTCTGATTTGATCGCTGTGGCGCTTGTGCGCTACTGGCCGCTCAACCGCATCGGCGCTATCGACTAAAAACCGCTATAGTACAGTACCTAACCGTGTAATCGTTTCGACGAGGGGATATTAGAGGCATGAACGCTTCATCGCTTTCCTTCCAAGACATCATCCTGCGCCTCCAGCAGTACTGGGGCGAGCAGGGCTGCGTCATTATGCAGCCCTATGACTCCGAGGTCGGTGCCGGTACCTTCCACACCGCGACCACGCTGCGCTCGCTCGGTCCCGCCGAGTGGCGCACCTGCTATGCACAGCCCTGCCGCCGTCCCGCCGACGGCCGCTACGGCGAGAACCCCAACCGCATGCAGCACTACTATCAGTTCCAGGTGCTCATCAAGCCCTCGCCGGTCAACGCCCAGGAGCTCTACCTGGGGTCTCTTGCCGCTATCGGTCTGGACCCCAACGACCATGACGTCCGCTTTGTCGAGGACGACTGGGAGAGCCCGACGCTCGGCGCCTGGGGCCTTGGCTGGGAGGTCTGGCTCAATGGCATGGAGGTCACGCAGTTTACGTACTTCCAGCAGGTGGGCGGCATCGAGGTCGACCCCGTGCCCGTCGAGATCACCTACGGCCTGGAGCGTATCGCCATGTACGCCCAGGGCGTCAACTCGGTCTACGACCTGGTGTGGAGCTACCTGCCCGACGGCACGCCCATGACCTATGGCGACGTGTTCCTCGAGAACGAGCGCGAGTTCAGTGCCTATAACTTTGAGGTCGCTAACGTCGAGATGATGCGTCAGAAGTTTGACGACTACGAGGCCGAGTGCCACTCCTGCCTGGAGCGCAAGCTTCCGCTGCCCGCATACGACTGCGTCATGAAGTGCAGCCACGCCTTCAACCTGCTCGATGCCCGTGGCGCGCTGTCCGCGGTCGAGCGTGCCAACTACATCCTGCGCGTCCGCGCCGTCGCCAAGGCGTGCTGCGAGGCCTACATGGCCGAGGTCGCCGGAGTCAACGAGAATGCCGATCAGGAAGGCGAGGTGGCGTAAGCCATGGCAGACGCTAAGGATTTCCTGTTTGAGATCGGTACGGAAGAAATGCCCTCCGCACCGCTGAACAATGCCGTCAAGCAGCTTGGCACCATGATCGCCAAGGGTCTCGACGAGGCCGGTCTGGCCCACGGCGAGGTCCGTGTGATCTCGAGCCCGCGCCGCCTGGCTGCGCTCGTTGCCGACGTCGCCACCGCGACCGACGAGGTTCACGAGGTCAAGCGCGGCCCCGCGGCCAACATCGCCTTCGATGCCGACGGTAACGCCACCAAGGCCGCCCAGGGCTTCGCCCGCAAGTGCGGTGTGGCTGCCGAGGATCTGGTCCGTCGCGAGGACACCGACGGCCGTGAGTACGTCTTTGCCGAGAAGAACATCCCTTCCGCCCCGGCCACCCCGATCCTGACGGCCCTGTGCGAGAAGACTATCGCTGGCCTGCAGTGGCCCAACTACCGCTCTCAGCGCTGGGGTCACGAGCATGCGACCTTTGTTCGTCCGGTCCGCTGGATCTGCTGTCTTCTGGGCGAGGACGTTGTGCCCGTGTCGTTTGCCGACGTGACGAGTGGCAACACCACGCGTGGTCATCGCGTGCTTGGCCCCGGTGACCATGTGGTCGCCAGCCCCGCCGTCTACGAGCAGGTGCTCGAGGACGCCGGCGTGCTTTCTGCCGAGCGCCGTCGCGAGGCCATCCTTGCCGGTATCGCCGAGGTCGAGGCTGCCCGTCCCGGCTGCCATGTCGATACGCCCAAGAAGGTCTTTGAGGAGGTCATCAACCTCTGCGAGTGGCCGACGGTGCTCGTCGGTACCTTCGATGAGGAGTTCCTCAAGGTCCCGCACGAGATCATCTGCGAGTCCATGCTCACCAACCAGCGCTACTTCCCGATCTATGACGGCGAGGGCAAGCTCACGCGTGAGTTCGTGGTCGTCTCCAACAGCAAGCCCGAGAACGCCGAGCGCGTGATCGACGGCAACGAGCGCGTTGTGCGTGCCCGTCTGGACGATGCCAAGTTCTTCTACGAGGAGGACCTGAAGATCTCCCTCGACGAGTTCCGCGAGCGTCTGGCCAAGGTCGCCTTCCAGGAGAAACTCGGTAGCGTGCTCGCCAAGTCCGAGCGCATCGAGCAACTCGCGCTCGCTATTGCCCGTGAGGCACACCTGGGTGCTCATCTGGCAGCCGACGCCGGCCGTGCCGCGCACCTGTGCAAGGCCGACCTGGTGTCCAACGCCGTCGTCGAGTTCACGAGCCAGCAGGGCGTGATGGGCGGTTACTACGCCACCGCGATGGGGGAGAACGACGAGGTCGCCCACGCTATTCGCGATCATTATCGTCCCCGCTTTGCCGGTGACGAGCTGCCCGAGGGCACCGCCGGCTGCATCGTGGCCTGCGCCGACAAGCTCGATACCATCGCCGGTATCTTTGCCATCGGCGAGCCCCCGACCGGCTCTTCGGACCCCTACGCGCTGCGTCGTGCCGCTATCGGCATCATCAACATCCTGCGCGATCGCCTGCCGATCGACCCCACGTCGCTCATCGATTTTGCCCTTGAACTCTATAGCGAGCAGGGCATTGAGTTCGACGCCGCCGAGGTCGCCCAGCAGGTTCGCGCCTTCTTCCATGGCCGCCTGGTGAGCATGGCCCGCGACGAAAAGATCCCGGCCGATACCGTTGCCGCCGTCTCTGCGGTGCACATCATCGCCCCGTCCGTCTTCTTCGCCCGCTGCGCCGCCCTCGACGAGGCCCGCAAGAACGACGCCGAGACCTTTGACAACCTGGCGACGGCCTATGCCCGTGCCGCGCATATCTCCAAGCCCGAGCTGGGCGCGGAGTACGACCGCGCCTTGATGGGCGAGGTCGAGCTCGCGCTTGCCGATGCCTGCGAGGCTGCTCAGACCGCTGTCGACGCCGCCCTTGCTGCCGAGGATTACCCGGCCGCATTTGCCGCCCTTGCCGCCCTGCGCGCCCCCATCGACCGCTTCTTCGACGAGGTCATGGTCATGGACAAGGACGAGCAGCTTCGCGATAATCGCCTTAAGCTACTCAACCGCTTCGAGGCCGTTTTCTCCGGTATCGCCAACATCGGTGAGCTTGCCCGCAAAAAGTAAGCCAGCCTGCGCGTAAGCGCAAAAGGAGCCCCGCATGGATTGCCCGGTCACCGCTCGTCCCACCGTTATCGTTATCTCCGACTCGCTCGGCGATACCGCTTGTGAGGTGGTGCTTGCGGCGTCCGGGCAATTTGATGAAGGGGCTTTTCGCGTTTTACGCCTGCCCAAGGTGACCTCCGTGGAGCAGGTCAAGTCATTTGTGGGCCCGCGTGTCGATGCAGACCATCGCGATATTGCCGTGTTCCATACCATTGTCGATCCGGCGCTTCGCGCCCGCGTGCTCGATTACCTGGGTATGCTGCATATCCGCTCGGTCGACCTGATCGGCCCGACGCTCGCCGTGCTATCGTCGCTCATCGGTGTGCCGTCCAAAGGCGTCGCGGGCGTGATTCACAGGACCGATGACCGCTATTTCCATCGTATCGAGGCCATGGAATATTTCGTTGAGCACGATGACGGGCGCGGTTGCGACGATCTGTCGGGGGCCGATATCGTTCTGCTGGGCGTATCGCGTACGTCCAAGACGCCGCTGTCGATGTATTTGGCCTATCAGGGTTACAAGGTTGCCAATGTTCCTTTGGCGCATGGCATGGAGCCGCCCAAGTCGATTTACGAGGTTGACCCGATGCGCCTGTTCGGCTTGATTTCGACCGTTGACGTCATCTCCGAGATTCGCGATAGCCGCTTGGGCGATGACTATGCTCGCGCCGTCGCTGGCTCCTATGCCGAGCCCGAGAGCGTGCGCAGTGAGCTTGAGGAGGCCCGCGCCCTTATGAAGCGCCTGGGCTGCTTTGTGGTGCGTACCGATGGTAAGGCGATCGAGGAGAGCGCCTCCGAGATCATCGGTCATTTGATGGAAATCCAAGAAGCCCGTGCCCTCCGCGCCGCCCGCCGAGCTCAACAGCAGTAGTCCTTTCTGGGATGATTTTTCTGGGACGGGGATTAAAAAATCATTGTGTACCTAATGATTTTTTAATCCCCGTCCCAGAAAAATCATCCGGATACGGCTCGGGGTCGAACGCTCGTGTGGGGGTAGCTAAAATAGCCCCGTCCCAAATTAGCTACTTATGGTAAAGCGATTTAGCAAAGAACTTGCATTTGACCTGCAAGTTTGCTGCATTGGTATCTTCATGAGGTAACCACCTTTACCTACCGTTTACCGCCATATTTACCTCGTTTACCAAACCCCGCACCCTCTACGCAAGCCCGCTCAATGCCCGCCGTATAGTACCCTCACGGCTCGCATCCGGCGGGTCGATTCGTTACCACGGTCGTGCGCGAGAGCGCATGGAAGGGGAAGTATCGTGAACGATTGCAAGAGGGTTTACCGTTTTGGAACCGACGCCCAGGGCACCTGTGTCACTGAGGGCGATAAGTCCATGAACTTCGTGCTTGGCGGCAAGGGCGCAAACCTTGCCGAGATGAGCCGCATCGGTCTGCCGGTTCCCGGTGGCTTTACCATTACCTGCCAGACCTGTGTCGAGTACTCCGGCGCCGGCAACGTCTGGCCCGAAGGCGCACTCGATGAGATCGTTGCCGCCGAGGCAGACCTCGAGGCCCGCTGCGGCAAAAAGCTCGGCGACGCCTCCGATCCGCTGCTCGTGTCGGTGCGCTCGGGCGCTCCGTTTTCCATGCCCGGCATGATGGACACGGTCCTCAACCTGGGCCTCAACGACGACTCCGTTCAGGGTCTCATTGCCCAGACGCAAAATCCGCGTTTTGCTTGGGATAGCTACCGCCGCTTTATCCAGATGTTTTCCAATGTCGTCATGGGCGTTGACGCCGACCTGTTCGAGAACGCCCTGACCCAGGCCCGTCTGGTCGCCGGCGTTCGCGTCGATTCCGAGCTTTCGGCCGAGGACCTGCAGGAACTCGTCGAGACCTTTAAGGGCATCTTCTCCGAGAACGTCGATGCCTTCCTGTATCCCGAGCTCGAGGTCGCTGACGGCAAGCCCGTTTTCCCGCACGACCCGGAGCTTCAGCTACGCCTTGCAATTCAGGCCGTCTTTGGCAGCTGGATGAACGAGCGTGCCTGCATCTACCGCAAGCAGCATGGCATTTCCGACGAACTCGGCACCGCCGTCAACGTACAGGCCATGGCCTTTGGCAACAAGGGCGCGACCTCTGCGACGGGCGTTGCCTTCACGCGCAATCCGGCCGACGGCACCAAGGAGTTCTACGGTGACTTTTTGGTTAATGCCCAAGGCGAGGACGTCGTCGCCGGTATCCGCAACACTGAGCCCATCGCCGACCTCAAGACCACCCCGGGCCTTGAGTCCGCGGGCGAGGTGCTCGAGCGCGTCTTCCTGACGCTCGAGGATCACTATCGCGACATGTGCGACATTGAGTTCACCATCGAGCAGGGCAAGCTCTGGATGCTCCAGACCCGCGTGGGCAAGCGAACTGCCACCGCCGCCCTACGCATCGCCATCGAGATGGTCGAGGAGGGTCTGATCACCCGCGATGAGGCTGTGAGCCGCATCGATCCCGCGCAGCTCGACCAGCTCCTGCACCCACAGTTCGACGCCTCCAAGAAGTACGAGGCTCTCGCCAGCGGTCTTAATGCCAGCCCCGGTGCCGCCGTGGGCGAGGTCATGTTCTCGAGCGACGACGCCGTCGCGCGCGCCAACGAGGGCCACAAGGTCATTCTGGTTCGTTGGGAGACCAACCCCGACGACCTGAAGGGCATGGTCGCCGCCGAGGGCATTCTGACCAGCCACGGTGGCAAGACGAGCCATGCCGCCGTTATCGCCCGCGGCATGGGTACGCCCTGCGTCTGCGGCGTTGAGCGCTTCCATATCGACGCCGCCGAGAAGGTCGTGCGCATCGAGGGCAGTGACCGCGTGCTGCACGAGGGCGATGTCATCTCCATCGACGGCACCCAGGGCATCGTCGTCGACGGTGCCGTTGACCTGGTTTCGGCCGAGCTCACCGGCGATCTGGACACTATCCTGTCCTGGGCCGACGAGATTCGTCTGGATGAGACCGGTGGCCACGCCAACCACGTGCGCGTTAATGCCGATAACCCCGAGGACGCCGCGCTCGCACTCGAGTTTGGCGCCGAGGCTATTGGCCTGTGCCGCACCGAGCACATGTTCCTGGGCGATCGCAAGAACATCATCCAGAGCTTTATCCTTTCTGACGATGAGGCCGTGAAGCAGCAGGCCCTGGCCGACCTGCTCAAGGTTCAGACCGAGGACTTCCTGGCGATGTTTAAGACCATGTCCGGTCGCGATGTGGTCGTTCGCCTGCTCGATCCGCCGCTTCATGAGTTCCTGGATAATCCTCGCGAGCTTGAGGTCGCCATCACCAAGAAGGAAGCCGCTGGCGCCAGCGAGGAAGAGCTTGCCGTCCTGCGCGCCCGCCTGCGTCGTATCGACGGCATGGTCGAGTCCAACCCCATGCTCGGCCTACGGGGCGTGCGCCTGTCCGTCGTCTTTGGCGATCTGCCGCTCATGCAGGTTCGCGCCGTCGCCACGGCTGCTGCCCGCCTTATCAAGGAGGGTGTCGACCCGCGCCCCGAGATTATGGTCCCGCTCGTTTCCATTACGGCCGAGCATGTCCAGACCCGCGAGGTTATCGAGCGCGTGATCGCAGAGGTTTCCGACGAAGAGGGCGTCGAGCTCAATATTCCCGTGGGCACGATGCTCGAGCTGCCGCGCGCCTGCATGGTCGCCGACGAGATCGCCCATCACGCAGACTTCTTCTGCTTTGGCACCAACGACCTCACCCAGACGACCTTCGGTTTCTCGCGTGACGACGCCGAGGCTAAGTTCATCCCGCTGTACATGCATAAGAAGATCTTGAAGGACAATCCCTTCGAGACCATCGACACGGCGGTACTCGAACTGGTGCGCTTGGCCGTCGAGAAGGGCCGCGCCACCAACCCCGACATGCACTTTGGCGTGTGCGGTGAGCACGGTGGCGACCCCAAGTCCATCAAGGGCCTGTTTAACGTGGCCGACGTGGACTACGTGTCCTGCTCGCCCTACCGCGTGCCCCTCGCACGCCTGGCCGCCGCTCAGGCCAAGCTCGAGGCCAAGCGTTCCGCCTAACGTTTTGGGTTTAGACGCCTAGCGTAGCCCCCCCCTTCATGCCGCCCGTCTCATTCGTGAGACGGGCGGTTGTCATGTGCGGGTTTTGTCTTTTTGTCTGCGTAAAAAATTGTTCTTGCAGCAGAAACCCGCGCGTGTATACTCGAATACGTTTGTTCAACTACGTGCCGGCCAAGGTGGTACGGCACCTCTAGAAGAGTAAGGAATTGCACATGGATTACATCCGCGCAATCGAGCGTCAGCAGATCCGCGAGGACATTCCTCAGGTTCGCGTCGCCGACAACGTCAAGGTTCACTACCGCATTAAGGAAGGCGACCGCGAGCGCATCCAGGTCTTCCAGGGCGACGTCATCCGCATGGCCGGCGCCGGTGCCCGCGAGACCTTCACCGTCCGCAAGATGTCCTTCGGTGTCGGTGTTGAGCGTACCTTCCCGCTTCACAGCCCCAAGATCGCCAAGCTCGAGGTCGTTCGTCATGGTCGCGTCCGTCGCGCCAAGCTGTACTACCTCCGCGACAAGGTGGGCAAGGCTGCTCGCATCCCCGAGAAGCGCTAAGAAGATCGCAGCGTCTGTCCACTCGTTTGGACACAAGGGTCACCTTCGGGTGGCCCTTCTTTTTATCTGATTTGCATGCAAGGAGGGCCTGGTATGGCCAACATGACGAGCTCGGTTTCGGCATCGCAGGTTGCCGGAGAGCTGGCGAGCGCAACGTTTGAGGAGATCCCCGCCCTCGTGGAGCATTATCGCGAGGACCCGCGCCAGCAGGTGATCAAGGCTTGCGAGCGTGCTCTTAAGCGCCATGCCAAGGAACTTGCCGAGCGCGAGCGCGTCAATGACATGTACGAGCTTATGCATGAGCTTGGCGGCGATGGGGTGGTCGTTGGCGTCGACGAGGTGGGTCGCGGATCGGTGGCTGGTCCTTTGACGGTATGCGCCGTCTGCCTTCCTATGGAGCCGCGCGTCTGGGGCATCAACGATTCCAAAAAGCTCACGCCGGCGCGCCGCGAGTTGCTCTCAGTGAAGATTGCCGAGGTGGCGACGGCGATCGGTTTTTGCCATATCGCGCCTAAGGATATCGATGAGATGGGCATGGCCCGTGCTATCCGTACCGCCGTTGCGGGCGCCGTGGCCGATACGGGGCTTGAACCCGACTGCGTCCTCATGGATGGCAACCCCTTGGGCGCCGTTCCTAACGAGCGCGATGTGGTGAAGGGCGATGCCAAGATCGCCTGCATCGCTGCGGCGTCCATCATGGCCAAGGTCACGCGTGACGAGATGATGGTCGAGTACGACGCCGAGTACCCCGAGTACCATCTGGCCGAGTCGAAGGGCTATGCGAGCCCCGAGCACATCGAGGCCATTCGCAAACATGGACTTTGTCCGTTGCACCGCGTGAGCTTTTGCGGAAACTTTCTGCAGACTGAGCGCCTTTTCTAGGTCAATTGTGGAGACAGGGACTTCTGGAGTTTTGTAAACCAGCTGGTAGCGGGCCGTATGCAACAGCATTGCTGCGTACGGCCCTTTTTTTGACGGCATTTGGTCAGCTTTTGGTTTGCTTCCTGTACTTACCCGCATGAAAGGTGCCCTCATCATCGGGGCAATGCAGTGTGCGGGAAAGGAGACCCCATGAGTGCCGCAAGCAAAAAGAGCAAGACGCAGCAGCTCAAGGAGCGTTGGGAAAACGGCGAGCTCGACTGCGGGGCGATGACGCCCGAGTTTATCAAGGGACTCAGTCCCCGTGAGCTGGGCATGCTGGGCGAGCTGATCACCATCGACTACTTTAACGAGCGCGGCTACACCTTGCTGGAGCAGGGTTATCGTTGCACCGAGGGCGAGGCCGATCTGGTGCTGCTCGATGAGCTCGACGATGTCGTGGTGATGGCCGAGGTCAAGACCAGACGCGTCGCACTGGATTGCAGCACGCGGGTCTTTCCCGAGGAGGCCGTGGACGCCCAAAAGCAACGCCGCTACCGCCGCATCGCAAGTTGCTATCTCATGGAGCATTATCCGCTCAAGGCGATTCGCTTCGATGCCGTGGGCGTCACCATTCGCGGCGGACATATCGCCGAGATCGAGCACCAGTACAACGCGTTCGATTGGCAGGTGTCGTGATGGCGTTCGAGACGTTTGCCGTTCACGCGGCCTGCATCCGCGGCGTCGAGGCGATTCACGTCACGGTCGAGGTCTCGCTTGCCGGTGGCGTTCCGGGCATCCAGATGCTCGGCATTCCGAGTATGGAGGTGATGGAGTCACGCGGTCGTATTCGCTGCGCGATGCGCTCCGCCGGGTTCGAGATCCCGCGCTCGGGCATTACCGTTAACCTGGCACCCGGCGATATCCGCAAGACCGGTAGCGGCTTTGACCTGCCCATCGCCATCGCGGTTCTAGCGGCCGATGGGCAGATTCCCCGTGACAACCTCGATCGCTGCCTTATCGCAGGTGAGCTTGGTCTGGACGGTACGGTGCTTCCCGTCAAGGGCGAGGTGGCGTTTCAGCTGCTGGCTCGCGACATGGGGCTGTCTTTTATCGCCGGCAGGTCCGACCAGCATGTGCCGCTTGCTGGCGTTGACTGCGGAATTATCGATCATTTGTCTCAGCTTGCTCATGGTATGGGCGATGCCGCGCGGCACTACCTGGATTCTGAGGGCGTCGAGGCGACCTTTGAGCCTGAGCTCGACTATGCCGACGTACTGGGGCAGGAAGTCGCTAAACGCGGCATGGCGCTTGCGGCGGCAGGAGAACTCGGCTTGCTCATGATCGGGTCCCCGGGATCGGGCAAGACGATGCTCGCGCGTCGTATGACCGGCATCCTGCCCGAGCTTTCCGTTGAGGATCAACAGGAGGCGCTGTGCATCCATTCGGTTTTGGGTGAGAACATTGATGGCTTGTTGGCGGGGCATCGGCCCTTCCGCAGTCCCCATCACAGTATTTCAACGGCGGGCCTCATTGGCGGAGGACGCCCGGTGCACCCAGGTGAGATCAGCCTTGCTCATGGGGGCGTGCTCTTTTTGGACGAGCTTGCCGAGTTTCCCACGGGCGTACTGCAGACGCTGCGTCAGCCTATCGAGCGCGGCTACGTGAGGATCGTACGCGTCGATGGGGCTTTTACCTTCCCGTCGCGCTTTCAGCTGCTGGCTGCGAGCAATCCCTGCCCCTGCGGCTTTTTGGGCGATCGCGAGGTACCGTGTCGCTGCTCGGCGGCGATGGTCGAGCGCTATCGGTCTAAACTGCGCGGTCCTTTGGCCGACCGTATCGACATGATGATCGATGTGACCCGTCCCGACCCTCAAGTGATTATCGAGGGCGCAGAGGGTATGTCGTCGGCCGAGTTACGTGACTACGTTGTGCGCGGTCGCGCTTTTCGCGCTTGGCGCGAATCCCGTATGGACGATGCAGATGCCGAGGCCGAGGATGACGAGACGCGGTCCATTGACGGCGTCGTTTCGACCTTTGAGCTTGATGATGCTGCCGAGAAATGCGTACTCGGCCTATCCAAACGCACGCATCTCACAGGGCGTGGCATCGTGCGCCTGGTTCGCATTGCGCGCACGATCGCAGATGTCGCCGAGAGCGAGCAAGTGACGCAGGACCACGTGCTCGAGGCGGCGATGTACCAGGGAAGGAGGGACCAATGATGGCCGAGGGGACCTTCGAGCTGCATCCAGGTGATGCGTTGTATCCCGAGACCGTTTTGGAGCTTTCTGATGTACCCCAGACGCTTTATGTGCGCGGCAACCCCGAGGTGCTTTCGACGCCCGCGCTCTCCATCATCGGCGCGCGCAAGGCCTCGCCGTATGGTCTTGCCGTGGCAGAGCTTGCGGCGAAGGTGGCGGTTGAGGCGGGAGTGACGGTAGTTTCGGGCGGTGCGGTCGGTTGTGACCAGGCCTCGGGTTGGGCTGCGGTTAACGCCGGCGGCAAACACGTTGTGGTGCTGGGGACGGGCGCCGACGTGGTCTACCCGCGTTCGAGCGCGGGGCTGATTACGCGCACGCTTGATACGGGTGGCGCGGTCGTGTCGATCTCTCCGTGGGGCATGGGTCCGCGCAAGTTCGCCTTTCCGCGCCGCAATCGCGTGATCGCGGCCCTGTCGCAAGCCCTCTTTGTATCCGAGGCGGGTATGCCTTCCGGGACGTTTTCTACAGCCGAGGCTGCTATGGATTTGGGGCGCGAACTTCTTGCCGTGCCGGGGTCGATCCTATCGCCCGAGTCGCGTGGCACGAATTACCTCATTGCGAACGGTGCCTGCTGCATCGTCGACGAGGAATCTATCGAGATGGCTATCTCACGCATCTACGGAACCCTGCGCTACTCGCGCCCCGATGCTCCCGGCATTGCCGACCTGGATCCAACGCAGCAGACCGTGATGCATGCGCTCATCGCCTCTCCGCTCAAGGTCGACGACATCGCGGCGCTCGTCTCGCTCGATGCTGTCGGCGTACTCAAACTCTTGGGTTCGCTTGAACTCGAGGGTCTTATCGAGCGCATGATGGATGGAAGGTATGCGCCCTCCAAGTTTGCCCTTCACGCCCAGACACCCTTCGGTCACAATGGAAAACGTGTCAATTAGAAAGGTGTTTGCAGATGCAGTTCGATCAGGTGACGGTTATCGGTGGCGGTCTGGCGGGTTCGGAGTGCGCGATCCAGCTTGCAGACCGCGGGTTTGCCGTAAAGCTGTGCGAGATGCGCCCCCAGGTGAGCTCCCCGGCCCACCATACCGATCATCTGGCAGAGCTCGTCTGCTCCAATTCGTTTAAGTCGACCCGTCCGGATTCCGCGGCTGGTTTGCTGAAAGCTGAGCTTGAGCGCATGGGTTCAGTCCTGCTCGATTGCGCCCATCGCGCGGCTGTTCCCGCCGGCGGTGCCCTGGCGGTCGACCGCGTCAAGTTTTCCGAGCTTGTCGAGGCCGAGGTTGCCGCTCGTCCCAATATCGAGGTCGTGCACGGCGAGGTCACGCAGATTCCCGAGGGTCACGTGGTCATTGCCGCGGGCCCGCTGTGTTCACCGGCGCTGAGCGAAGAGGTCATGAAGCTCGTCGGTGGCGACGCCCTTGCGTTCTTCGATGCCGCGGCGCCGATCGTCGATGCCTCCACGCTCGATATGGACGTGCTGTTCTCGCAGTCGCGCTACGAGGAGCAGGGGAGCGGCGACTATCTCAACGCTCCGCTCAACAAGGAGGAGTACGAGGCCTTTATCGAGGCGCTTACCACGGCCGACCGCGTGGTGCTCAAAGACTTTGAGGGCGGCGATCTGTTCCAGGCCTGCCAGCCTGCCGAGGAAGTTGCGCGCACCGGCAAGGACGCCATTCGCTTTGGCGCCATGAAGCCCGTCGGCCTCACCGACCCGCGTACCGGACGTCGCCCCTGGGCGGCGATTCAGCTGCGTGCCGAGAACAAGGAGAAGACCGCCTATAACCTGGTGGGCTTCCAGACCAACTTGACCTTTGGCGAGCAGAAGCGCGTCTTCCATATGGTGCCAGGCCTGGAGAACGCTGAGTTCTTCCGCTACGGTGTCATGCACCGCAATACCTTTGTCGACGCCCCGCACGTGCTCGATGGCACCTTTGCCGTGCCCGGTACCGGCGTGCGTCTGGCCGGTCAGATCACCGGTACCGAGGGATACATGGAAGCCGTGGCGACAGGTCTGCTCGCGGCGCTCAACACCTATGCCGAGGCTATCGGTGCCGCGGGCGTCGAGTTGCCGCGTGTGGGTGCCCTGGGTGCGCTCGTGGGCTATGCGACCGATCCTGCCACCGTGGGCTATCAGCCTATGCATGTCAACTTTGGCCTGGTGCCGCCACTCGAAGATGGTAAGCGCCGCAGCAAGCGCGACCGCTACCAGGCCTATGCGGACCGTGCGCTCGAGGCCCTCGATGCCTACTTGGCCACGCGTTCCGACTTGTTTGGAGGCGACCGGTCATAGCCTTTGACCTGTACGACACCGTCGACTCTTTTATCGCCTATATCGCACGCGTTGAGGGGCTTTCTCCCAACACGGTGACGGCCTATGGCTCGAGACTGGAGCGCTTTGCTGCCTGGTGCGAGCGCGAGGATATTGATGCTTTCGCTGCCGACGTGCGCACCATTCGTCGCTATCTTGCTGAGCTTTCGCGTGAGCAGGTGGCTCCCCGAACGCTTGCGGCGCACCTGTCGGCTATCCGATCTCTCTATCGCTGGATGGCTGCCGAGGGGATTGTCGAGGGCGATGCGGTCTCGGCGATCGCGTCGCCCAAGCTGCCGCGTGACCTGCCGGGCGTCCTTACGACCCAGCAGGTCGAGGCGCTGCTCAAGACGCCTGATACCTCAACACCCGCGGGACTGCGCGATGCGGCGATGCTCGAGTTGCTCTATGCCTCGGGTGCCCGCATCTCAGAGCTTGCGGCGCTCAATGTGGAATCCATCTCATGGTCCGAGCGAACGCTGCGACTTTGGGGCAAGGGGAGCAAGGAGCGTATCGTCCCTCTGTATCGTCGTGCGCTCGATGTGACGCGTCTCTATATTGAGGAGGGGAGGCCGGAGTTGCTCGCTCAGGCAAAGCGCCGTGACCCCGCTACCGGGCCGCATCCGCTGCTTATATCGGCGCGCGGCAATCGCATGAGTGCCGCCATGCTCAGGCGGCGGTTCCATACGCTGGCGACGCTCGCCGGCATTCCGGCCGACATTGCCCCGCATGCGATGCGCCATACCTTTGCGACCGACTTGCTCGAGGGCGGTGCGGACCTGCGCTCGGTTCAAGAGCTGCTAGGTCATGCGAGCCTGTCCACGACGCAGATCTACACGCATCTCACGCCCGATCGGCTCAAACGTGCCGTGGCTCAAGCCCATCCCCGCGGCGAATAGTGGCTGGGACGTCCCGCGCCGCACTCAGGTGTGTGGTTTTGATTGCGGGTTGGCAGGAAGATGCATTCCTGCTATCATTCATCGGGTTGCTTCACGGCAACATGTTTTTATCACGCACGCGCGGCTACTTCATACCGTGGTGCCCGGGCTTTGGTAGCACATGTCCGGGTTGGTTTTGGAGGATGACCCCGCGCGGAGGCAAACCACAGGAGGTTTAACATGGCTACCAAGATTAATATCCGCACCCTGCTCGAGGCCGGCTGCCACTTCGGTCACCAGACCCGTCGCTGGAACCCCAAGATGAAGCCGTTCATCTTCGGTGAGCGCAACGGCATCTACATCCTCGACCTCAAGCAGACCATCCTCGACGCCGACCAGGCCTACACCTTCGTCAAGAACGTCGCCAAGGGCGGCAACGTGCTGTTCGTCGGCACCAAGAAGCAGGCTCAGGAGGCCGTCAAGAACGCTGCTGAGCGCGCCAACATGCCTTACATCAACCAGCGTTGGCTCGGCGGCATGCTGACCAACTTCGTCACCATCCGCTCCCGCATCAACCGCATGGAGGAGCTCGAGGCCATGGTCGAGGACGGACGCATGGCTGTTCTGCCCAAGAAGGAGCAGGCTGTTCTCGGCAAGGAGCTCACCAAGCTCCAGACCAACCTCGGTGGCGCCCGCGACATGAAGGGTCTGCCCCAGGCTCTCTTCGTCATCGACACCAAGCGCGAGGAGAACGCCATCAAGGAGGCTCAGCGCCTGAACATCCCCGTCGTCGCCCTGATCGACACCAACTCCGATCCCGACGAGGTCGAGTACGGCATCCCCTGCAACGATGACGCTATCTCCGCTGTCACCCTTATGTGCGAGCTCATGGCTGACGCCTGCCTCGCTGGCTCCGGCAAGGAGCAGGTCTCCGAGGCCGAGATGGCCGCCGAGCCCAAGGCCGAGTAAATCAGTCTTAGTTAATTCTTTTTCATCTCTTTGAAAGGAACCACAATGGCCCAGATTACCGCCGCTATGGTCAAGCAGCTCCGCGAGATGACCGACTCCCCGATGATGGAGTGCAAGAAGGCTCTCGTCGAGGCTGACGGCGACATGGACGCCGCTGTCGACGTTCTGCGTAAGAACGGCCTTGCCAAGGCTGCCAAGAAGGCTGGCCGTGAGACCAACGAGGGCGCTGTCGCCGCGTTCGTCTCCGAGGATGGCAAGACCGGCGCTCTGCTCGAGCTCTCCTGCGAGACCGACTTCGTTGGCTCTAACGCCAAGTTCACCGGCTTTGCTTCCAAGGTCGCTGAGGTTGTCGCTACCACCGAGCCTGCTGACGTCGACGCTCTGCTCGAGAAGCCGATGGGCGAGGAGACCGTTTCCTCCGAGCTCACCGAGATGATTCACATCATGGGCGAGAACATGAAGATCTCCCGCTTCGCTGCCCGCAAGGCTGAGAACGGCGCGCTCGCTTCTTACATCCACATGGGTGGTAAGATCGGCGTCCTCGTCGAGTTCGCCTTCGAGAAGGCTGAGACCGCTCAGGCTGAATCCTTCAAGACCTTCGCTCACGACGTTGCCCTTCAGGTTGCCGCCGTCGCCCCGATCTGCGCTACCCGCGATCAGGTTCCGGCCGAGACCGTCGAGCACGAGAAGCAGATCTACATGGCCCAGGCTGCCGAGTCCGGCAAGCCCGAGGCTATTCAGGAGAAGATGGCTGTCGGCCGTCTGGAGAAGTTCTACAAGCAGTCCGTGCTCACCGAGCAGGAGTTCATCAAGGACAGCTCCCTCACCATCAAGAAGTACGCTGAGCAGGTCTCCAAGGAGCTCGGCGACACCATTACCGTCGTTGCCTTCGACCGTCTGGTCCGTGGCGAGTAAATAAGCTCTTGTAGCTGGTAATGAGCAGGCTGTGGGTTTTACTCACAGCCTGCTTTTTCATGGCTCTTCTTAGAGCCTTTGATATCATATTGAGAGTCTAATTAAAGGAGGATCGATTTGTCCGACATCCGATATAAACGCGTGCTTCTTAAGCTTTCCGGCGAAGCACTGATGGGCGACGGCCAATATGGCATCGACCCCAAGGTTACCGACCATCTTGCCAAGCAGGTCAAGGAGCTGCTCGCCGTTGGCCATGAGGTCGGCGTCGTTGTCGGCGGCGGCAATATTTTCCGCGGCATGGCCGGCGCTGCCGGTGGCATGGAGCGTGCTCAGGCCGACTACATGGGCATGCTGGCAACCGTTATGAATGCGCTCGCCCTGCAGGATGCCTTCGAGCACAACGATGTTCCCTGCCGCGTGATGAGCGCTATCCAGATGAATGAGATCTGCGAGCCCTATATTCGCCGTCGCGCCATCAACCACCTTTCCAAGGGCAGCGTCGTTATTTTTGCCGCCGGTTCGGGCAATCCGTACTTTACGACCGACACCGCCGCGGCTCTTCGTGCCTGCGAGATCGGTGCCGAGATCCTGATTAAGGCCACCAAGGTTGACGGCATCTACGACAAGGATCCCGTCAAGTGCGCCGATGCCGTCCGTTTTGACAAGATTACCTATCACGAGGTTCTCGTTCGCGGTCTGCAGGTTATGGATTCCACGGCTACGGCACTGTGCCAGGATAACCGTATGCCGATTTTGGTCCTCAACATCGATGGCGAGGACACCGTCAAGCGCGCGCTTTCGGGTGAGCCCGTCGGCACGCTCGTCTATCAGGAGGATTAAGCATGGCAGAGAACATCACCGCCCACATGGAAAAGTCGCTCGAGTCCCTCAAGCACAACTTCTCCAAGGTCCGTACCGGCCGCGCTAACGCCAACATTCTTTCTGATATCTCGGTCGATTACTACGGCGTTCCCACGCCGGTTACCCAGGTTGCCGCCGTTAAGACCCCCGAGGCTCACATGCTGCTCATCGAGCCCTGGGACAAGGCGCTCGTCAACGCTATCGTGAAGGCTATCAGCGCTTCCGATCTGGGCATTACTCCCAACTCTGACGGTACCGTCGTGCGCCTGCCGTTCCCGGCTCCCACCGAGGAGCGTCGTCGCGAGCTCGTCAAGGAGTGCCGCGAGTATGCCGAGCAGGCCAAGGTTTCCATCCGCAACATCCGTCGTGACTTTAACAACAAGCTCGAGCGCGACGAGGAGCTCACCGAGGACGATGTCCGTCGCGAGCAGGCCAAGGTCCAGAAGCATACCGATGAGTATGTTGCCAAGGTCGAGGAGCTTCTGAAGGAAAAAGAAGCCGAGGTCATGGAGATCTAAGGTGCAATACGACGAGAACAAACTGGTCGAGTACTTTGCCGACGCCCCTGCGGGCGTCGGTTTTTCCGACCTTGACCTCAATAAGATCCCGCATCATATCTCGTGCATCATGGACGGTAACGGTCGTTGGGCCACGGCTCGCGGTCTTGCCCGCACCGAGGGCCACAAGGCCGGTATCGTCTCCCTGCGCGAGATCATTACCGCATGCGTGCGCTTGGGCGTCGACGTGCTTTCGGCCTATGCGTTTTCCACCGAAAACTGGAATCGTCCACAGCACGAGGTCAACGTTTTGATGCATCTGTTTGCCAAGACGTTTATCGATGAGCTGCCGCTGCTTAAGCGCGAAAACGTGCGCGTTGTCTTTTTGGGCGATATTTCCGCACTGCCCAAGAAGACCCGCGATGTCTTTGAGCGCGGTCTTGCCGAGTGTGCCGACCACACCGGCATGACGCTGGCGCTTGCCGTCAATTACGGCGCCCGTGCCGAGATCACCCGTGCCGTCCGTCAGATTGCGCTCGACGCCGCTGCCGGCAAGGTCGACCCTGCCGCCATCGACGATGATATGGTTGCCTCGCACCTCTACACCGCTGGGCTGCCCGACCCGGAGCTTGTGATTCGCACTTCCGGCGAGCTTCGCCTTTCGAACTATCTGCTGTGGCAGGTTGCCTATTCTGAGTTTTATGTCACCGATACCTATTGGCCCGACTTTGATCGTTGGGGTCTTGTCGACGCCATTTTGGCCTACCAGGGCCGCGACCGTAGGTTTGGTGGACTGAGCAAGACCGAGGAGGCTTAATCGTGTCCGATCGTCCCAAGGCGTCAACTCCCAAGGCGCCTTCCGCCAAGAGCGGCGCGGCTGCGACTTCGTGGTTGGCCGGCTTTATTACCCGCGCCGCCGCAGGTATCGTCTATGCTGTCGTATTTATTCTCTGCCTGGTTTTGGGTATCGTTCCCACCGCCATCTTCGTTTCCGTCATGAGCGGCCTGTGCTGCTATGAGTTTTTCCGCATGACGAAGCTCGATGGCAAGGTGGCCAATGAGTGCCTGGGTATCGCTGCCGCCGTGCTCTTTCCGCTCTCGGCGTTGGGCGACTCGCTGCTGTTGAATGCCCTGCTTTTTGCTCTGATGCTTGCGGTGGGTATTTGGTATGTCTGGTCGGCGCGTACCCGCATATCCGATGTAGCTGTGACGCTCATGGGTCCCATCTACACCGGTTTTATGCTGTCGGCCATCGTGCTGCTGCGCGATGCCGTGCCCGGTTTTGCCGGCGCCCTGCTTTCGGTGGGTGTTTGCGCGTCTCTCTGGGTCTCCGATTCGTTCGCCTATATCGTGGGTAGCCGTATCGGCAAGCACAAGATGGTCCCCAAGATTTCTCCCAAAAAGAGCTGGGAGGGCTTTTTCGGCGGCATCTTGGGCTCGGTTCTCATCTGGCTTATTTTGTGGGCGACCCATTTCTATAAGCTGAGCTTGCCCTATGCGCTGCTGTGCGGCGTGGTCGTGTCCATCCTGGGCGTTATCGGCGACCTCATCGAGTCACGCATCAAGCGTGGCGTGGGCGTCAAGGATTCCGGCAATCTGATTCCGGGCCATGGCGGCATGCTCGACCGTAGCGACTCGCTTATCTTTGGCTGCATTACCGCGCAGCTGCTTTTGATGATCGGAGGCGTGCTGTAATGGCCTTTCAGACGACGTACAGCCCCGATGGCCGTCTGCGGGTTGCAATTTTGGGCTGTACGGGCTCTATTGGCACCCAGGCGCTCGATGTTTGCCGTCAGCATGCCGACCGTCTGCAGGTGACGGCGCTTTCCGTTAATTCCAGTACCGCTGAGCTTGTTGCGTTTGCCCGTGAGTTTTCTGTTCCGGCCGTTGCCGTGGCCGACACCTCCCACGGCGCGGACGCTGTGCTGCAGGAGCTGCCCGAGGGTACCGAGCTCGGTGTTGGTGCGCAGGCAGTTTGTGAGCTCGCACGTCGCGATGACGTCGACTGTGTGCTCGTCGCTATTGTGGGCGCCGCCGGGCTCGAAGCGAGCCATGCTGCCCTGACCTCGAACAAGCGTCTTGCACTTGCCAATAAGGAGTCGCTCGTCGTTGGCGGCGACCTGCTGATGCCACTGGCGCAGCCGGGTCAGCTCATTCCGGTCGACTCCGAGCACTCCGCCATCTATCAGTGCTATCTGGGTGAGAATCCACGCGAGGCCCACTGCATTTGGCTTACCTGTTCGGGCGGTCCGTTCTTTGGCCGTACGCGCGAGGATCTCGACCACGTGACCCGCAAGGACGCCTTGGCGCATCCCACGTGGGCCATGGGGGCAAAGATCACCATCGACTCCGCCACCCTTATGAACAAGGGCTTGGAGCGTATCGAGGCGATGCATCTGTTCGGTTGCGACCTCGACTTTATCAACGTGGTCGTGCAGCGTCAGTCCAAGATTCACTCTATGGTCGAGTTTGCCGACGGCTCCGTGATGGCGCATCTCGGTGCGTCCGACATGCGCATTCCCATCCAGTTTGCCTTTTCGTATCCCGAGCGCTGGGATACTCCGGCGCCGCGAATCGATTTTCGTGAGTTGGGGCAGCTTACCTTCGACGCTGCCGATATGGACACGTTCCGCTGCCTGGCGCTGGCCGAGCGTGCCGGCAAGACGGGCGGCACCATGCCGTGCGTGCTCAATGCCGCCAACGAGGTCGCCGTCGATGCCTTCCTGCACGATGGCTGCAGCTTTACCGATATCGATCGCATTGTGGAATCCTGCATGGATTCCCACGATATGCAGGCGGTCGATTCGTTTGAGCAGCTTCGCGACATCGATGCATGGGCGCGTGAAAAGGCTGCGCAGGTGCTCGCCGCAACCCGTTCCTAACCCATAAGGATTGCTTTTTCGTTTTATGGATACTGTTCTGAGCGTTCTCTCATCGGTCTTTTGGGGCCTGCTGATGCTTTCCGTCCTCGTGTTTTTGCACGAGGGCGGCCACTTTTTGGCGGCGCGTGCCTGCGGCGTCCGTGTGACCGAGTTCTTTTTGGGCCTGCCGTGCCGCTTTGACATCCATTACACGTCGCGTCGCATTGGTACCAAGTTTGGCGTGACGCCGCTGCTGCTGGGTGGTTATGCCGCTATCTGCGGTATGGACCCGACCGATGTCTCGTGTGCCGACCGTGTGCTTGCTGCGATCTATCGTCATGGTCGCGTTTCAGTTGCAGACCTTTCCGTCGAGCTGGAGCTGTCCGAGGAGGATGTTCTCGAGGCTTGCGCCTTGCTTTTGGGCTGGGGTTCCATTGCGCCTTGGTACGAGGAAGGGGAGAAGCCTTCACCCAGATACTATCCGGTTAGGTACCAGACGCTGCCGCGCGATACTGCAGGATATACCACCTTTGACGGCCGCAAGTTCGATCGAGAGCATGCGACTGCCGAGGGCGATGTGTGGGAGCTGCCGGTCGCCGCTTCCGAGTTTCTTGAGCAGGAGCGTTCGCATACCTATCTGGGCCAGGGTTTTCTCAAGCGTGCCTTTATGCTGCTCGCGGGCATTCTCGTCAATATCCTGACGGGCTTTTTGCTGCTTATGAGCATCTACTCTATCGCCGGCGTATCGGTGCCGGTCGATAGCAACGTGATCGGTCAGGTCGAAGAAGGCTCGATAGCCGCTAAGGCGGGCATCGAGGCTGGCGACACGATTCTTAGTGTCGATGGCGTGTCCTGCTCCAACTGGATGGATGTGTATGATGCCATCGGCAAGGCTGCCGGTCAGAACGATATCGCCATTGAGTATCAGCACGACGGCAAGAATCTTTCGACCTCGGTCGCGCTCAAGGAGGGCGAGCGTTTGGGCGTTTATGCCTCTACGCAGGTGGTCCATTTGGACCCCATTACGTCGGCGCGCCTGTCGTTCTCCTATGTTCAGCAGACAGCTGAGGGCGTGATGCGCCTGCTGCAGCCGCAGCATACGATGGAGATACTCGATCAGTCCAGCTCGATTGTGGGCATCAGTGTCATGTCTTCTCAGGCGGCGGCAGCCGGCCCTGCGACGTTCTTGACGTTTGCCGCGCTCATCTCGTTTTCGCTGGGCTTTATGAACCTGCTGCCTATTCCGCCGCTCGACGGGGGAAAGCTGGTTATCGAGATCATCCAAAAGGTCGCCGGTCGCGAGTTGCCGCTGAAGGTGCAGACGATCGTGAGCTATGTCGGCATCGCGCTCTTTGCGCTGCTGTTTGTCTATATGCTTCGTTCCGACGTCCTTCGATTTATTTTGTAGGGGAGTGTTTGGATTGTCTTTGTCCCATCCTTTGCCGCGCGAGCTGACGCGCCCTGTGTTTGTGGGCGACGTGCAGATAGGCGGCGGCGCTCCGGTGGTGGTTCAGTCCATGACCTGCACCGATACCGCCGACGCCCAGGCAACGCTTGCGCAAGTGCGTGCGCTTGCCCAGGCGGGTTGTGATGTTGTGCGCGTGAGCGTGCCCACCGAGGCTGCGCTCGAGGGCTTTCGCACGATTTGTGCCGAGTCACCGGTACCAATCGTTGCCGATATCCACTTTAACCACAAGCTGGCCATTGGCGCCGTGGAGGCCGGTGCCGCCAAGCTCCGCATCAATCCCGGAAACATCGGCGATTGGGCCAAGGTCGATGCCGTGATCGATGCCGCGGGCGCCGCTGGGTGTGCGATTCGCATTGGCGTGAACGCGGGCTCGCTTGAGCAGGATATCGCCGAGCGCGATGGCCTCACGCAGCCCGAAAAGCTCGTTATGTCGAGCGAGCGTTTCGTCAAACATTTTGAGGACCGCGGTTTTACCAATATCGTTCTTTCCGCCAAGGCTCATAGCGTGTCCACGACGCTCGACACCTATCGTGCGCTGTCGCGCGAAATTCCCCATGTTCCGCTTCATTTGGGCGTGACTGAGGCTGGAACTAAGCTCCAGGGCACCATTAAGAGCTCTGTGGGCCTGGGTATTCTGCTTTCTGAGGGCATTGGCGACACTATGCGCGTCTCGCTTACGGCCGATCCGGTCGAGGAGCCGCCGGTCGCCTGGGGAATTTTACAGTCGCTGGGCCTTCGCCGCAGTGGTCCCGAGATCGTCTCGTGCCCCACTTGCGCCCGCTGCCAGGTCAACCTGATTCCTATCGCCGAGGAGGTCACCGAGCGGCTTAAGAACTACTCCGCGCCGCTTACGATCGCCGTGATGGGATGTGCGGTCAATGGTCCCGGCGAGGCCTCTGACGCCGACTTGGGCGTTGCCTGCGGACGAGGTCAGGGTCTGCTCTTTTCGCACGGCCAGATCATTGGTAAAGTAGCTGAGGACCAAATTGTCGACGCGCTTATGGCCGAGGTCGACAAGCTTATTGAGGAGAAATAAATGACCCGAGCAATGTATATGTCTAAGCTGTATGCTCCGACGCTCAAAGAGGATCCGGCCGACGCCGAGCTTGCGAGCCATCGCCTGCTGCTCCGTGCCGGTATGATCCGCAAGGAGGCTGCCGGTCTCTATTCCTATCTGCCGCTCGCGTGGCGCTCGATTCGCAAGATTGAGAATATCGTGCGTGACGAGATGGACGCTGCCGGCGCCCAGGAGCTCATGATGCCCATCATGGTCGATGCCGAGCTGTGGCGCGAGTCCGGCCGTATCGATGCCTACGGCAAGGAGCTCGTGCGCTTTGATGACCGCCACGGCCGCGAGTTTGTGCTCGGCCCTACGCACGAGGAGACCGTGACCGCCCTGGTGCGCAATGAGCTGCGTTCCTACAAGCAGCTGCCGGTGAATCTCTATCACATCCAGGATAAGTTCCGCGACGAGTTCCGTCCCCGCTTTGGCCTGATGCGCGGTCGCGAGTTTATCATGAAGGACGCTTACAGCTTCTCCGCCACACAGGAGAGCCTGCAGGAGGAATATGACAAGATGAAGCAGGCCTACGCTAACATCTGCGAGCGCTGCTATATCAAGGCCCTTCCCGTTGTTGCCGACTCCGGTGAGATCGGTGGCGATACCTCCGTTGAGTACATGGCTTTGGCCGACGCCGGCGAGGCTTCGCTGGTCTACTGCGACGATTGCGGCTTTGCTGCCGATGACGAGGCGGCAAGCACCAAGGTCGTCGTGACCGAGGGTCCTGGCGACGGTACGCTTACCAAGGTTGAGACTCCGGGCATGGGCACCATTGAGGCTGTTGCTAAGTTCTTTGGGTTCCCCGAGAACGGCACGCGCAAGTCGCTGGCACTCATCGACGCCGAGGGCAAGCCGGTCGTGGCCATTGTTCCGGGCGATCACGAGCTCAACGATTGCAAGGCCGAGCATGTCTTTGGCAAGGGCTATCGCATGATGACCGACGAGGAGCTTCAAGCGAACGGTCTGCACAAGGGCTTTATCGGACCGGTCAACCTGCCCGAGGGCATCCGTCTGGTGTGCGACGAGAGCCTGCGCGATTCCAAACAGTGGGCCTGCGGTGCCAACGAGGTCGATTATCACTTTACCGGTGCCTGCCCCGAGCGTGACTTCACCGTCGATGAGTGGGCCGATCTGGTCACCGTTGTCGCCGGTGACCCCTGCCCGCACTGCGGCAAGCCGCTCTCCGCTGCCCGCGGCATCGAGGTCTCTCAGGTCTTCCAGCTGGGCACCAAGTATTCCGAGGCCATGGGTGCCACCTTTATGGATGAGGACGGCAAGGAGAAACCGCTCATCATGGGTTGCTACGGCGTTGGTGTGTCCCGCTCGCTTGCTGCCGTCGTGGAGCAGCACAACGACGAGCACGGCATCGTCTGGCCGGTCTCCGTTGCCCCGTACGAGGTCGCGGTGATTCCGCTTGATCCCAAGAAGGAAGAGTGCGCTACCGTCTGCGAGCAGATTGTTGATGGCCTGTGTTCCGAGGGTATCGAGGTCGTCGTCGACGACCGCGATGAGCGTCCCGGCTTTAAGTTTGCCGATAACGACCTCATGGGCTTCCCGTATCAGGTGGTGCTCGGCAAGCGTGGTCTTAAGAACGGCACCGTCGAGCTCAAGGACCGTGCCACGGGAGAGCGCGAGGACGTGGCGATCGACGAGATCGTCGCCAAGGTTGCCGAGCTTGTTAAGGTGGCCCGCCGTTAATCGGCGATTTCGCTTGTAGTTCGATATACGGGACGGCCCCGCATTTCTCCAGATCGGGGAGATGCGGGGCCGTCCTTTTATCTTGTCGACGTAATCAATCGCTAAAAGGAAACCCCACAGCCCATGCGAGCTGCGGGGTTTCCTTTGTGCCTCCGATGCGAAATAAATCGCTCAGATATTACTGATAATCGACGACGTCGATCCAGTTCTTAAGGAACTCATCGTTCACGTTGCGCTTACGAGCGAGCTCGGAAGCGGCGACGATGCTCGTCCACTGACGCACGACCTGCATGGGCATGTCGGCGCGGTCGCAGTAGAGCTCCAGGTAGGCCTCGGCCTGATCCTTGCTGTTGAGGGCAAAGAGCAGGTAGGTGGTGGCAACGTCGGCAGCAGGGGAGCCCTGGGTGGCGTGAGCCCAGTCGCAGACGTACAGCTGGCCGTCGTCGCCAACGATGACGTTGGAGGGGTTGAAGTCGCCGTGGCAGACCTTGAACTCCTTGGTCATGCCGTCCAGACGCTCCTGAAGGTTGTAGCGCGTGGTGGCATTGAGCTGATCAAGGCTGTCGATCATGCGGGCGAACTTGTCGCGCTGACGGTTGAGCAGCGGAGAGGTGTAGCCGTGGATCTCGATCTGGAGGTCGACGAACATCTCGAGATACTCACCGAAGCGCTGGGGCTCGGCAGTCATCTTCTCGGCAAGGGTAGTACCCGGAACCTTCTCGGTCACGAGCGCCCAGCCGTTGGCGTTCTCGAGCTGGGAAACCTCGAGAGCCTTGGGGCTGCGGATGCCGCACTCATTGATGCGGGCAAGATTCAAAGCCTCGTTGAACACGTCGGAGACGGGCTTGGTCTCGTTAAAGACCTTGACGATCTTGTCGCCCAGGTCGTAAACGACCTTGTTGCCGCGACGGACGAGCTCGGTCTTGGAATCGGGTAGCAGCATGGTTGCATCCTTTCAACGATGCGATAGAAGCGACGGCGGGGGTGTGTGAAACACCCGTGCACCCCCGCCGTTAAAAACCGTGCTAGAACTAGCAGACGGCGTAATCCTGAGGCTCGCGGCCGTAGTAGGCGTCCAGGTAGAGCTCCTTGATCTCGCTCATGAGCGGGTAGCGCGGGTTAGCGCCGGTGCACTGGTCGTTGAATGCCTGCTCGGTCATCTCGTCGAGGGTGTCGAGGAAGTACTGCTCGTCAACACCGTAGTCGGCGATGGTCTTCTTGACACCGATGAAGTCCTTGAGCTCCTCGAGCTTCGTGATGAAGTTCTCGAAGACCTCCTTGTCGTCCTTGCCCTCGATGCCGCAGTACTTGGCCATCTCGGCGTAGTTGTGCAGCGCGTTGGGGTAAGGATACTGGGAGAAGGTACCCATCTTGACGGGAGCCTCGGCGGCGTTGTAGCGCATGACGCGAGTCAGGATGACGGCGTTGGCGAGGCCGTGGGGCAGGTGATGGAAGGCGCCGAGCTTGTGGGCCATGGAGTGGTTAAGGCCCAGGAAGGCGTTGGCGAAGGCCATACCGGCCATGCAGGAGGCGTTGTGCATCTCCTCGCGGGCGTGCGGGTCCTTGGCGCCGTTCGTGAAGCTGGAGGGCAGGTTCTCAAAGACGAGCTTGGCAGCGCGCTCGGAGAGGCCCTTGGTGTAGTCGGAAGCCATGATGGAGACATAGGACTCGATGGCGTGGGTCATGACGTCGATGCCGGAGGCAGCGGTCAGGCCGCGCGGGGCGGTCATGCAGTTGTCGGCGTCGACGATAGCCATGTTGGGGAGCAGCGCGTAGTCGGCGAGCGGCCACTTGATGCCGGTCTCCTTGTCGGTGATGATGGCGAACGGCGTGCACTCGGAGCCGGTACCCGAAGAGGTCGGGACGGCGACGAAGTAGGCCTTCTTGCCCATCTCGGGGAAGGTGAAGATACGCTTGCGGATGTCCATGAAGTCCATGGCCATGTCCTCAAACTTGCACTCGGGGTGCTCGTACATCATCCACATGATCTTGCCGGCGTCCATAGCGGAGCCACCGCCGACGGCGATGATGACGTCCGGCTCAAAGAGAGCCATCTGCTTGGCGCCGCGACGTGCGCACTGCAGCGACGGATCGGGCTCGACGTCGTAGAAGCAGTCGTGGGCGATGCCCATCTCGTCGAGCTTGGCCTCGATGGCGCGGGTGTTGCCATTCTTGAAGAGGAACTGGTCGGTGACGATGAAGGCACGCTTCTTGCCCATGACGTTGCCCAGCTCGTCGAGGGCGACGGGCGTGGAACCCTTCTTGAAGTAGACCTTCTCGGGAGCGCGGAACCACAGCATGTTCTCACGGCGCTCGGCCACAGTCTTAACGTTGATCAAGTGCTTCACCCCAACGTTCTCGGAGACGGAGTTGCCGCCCCAGGAGCCGCAGCCCAGGGTCAGAGACGGCTTCATGCCAAAGTTGTACAGGTCACCGATGCCGCCGTGCGAGGACGGGGTGTTGATGACGATACGGCAGGCCTTCATGACGTGCTCGAACAGGCTGATCTTCTCGGCCTGAGCGGGGTGCACGTACAGAGAGGCGGTGTGGCCCGGGCCACCGGCGAGCACCAGGTGCTCGGCCTTGTCGACGGCCTCCTGGAAGTCCTTGGCGTGGTACATGGCCAGGACCGGGGAGAGCTTCTCGTGGGAGAACTCCTCCTTGGCGGGGTCGGTGGAGGTGACCTCGGCGATCAGGATCTTGGTCTTGGCGGGAACCTCGATGCCGGCGAGCTCGGCGATCTTGGCAGCGGCCATGCCGGGGATGCGGTGATCGAGAGCGCCGTTCTTGAACATGGCGGCACGCAGGGCCTCCATCTCGGCACCCTGCTTGACGAAGTAGCAGCCGCGCTTCTGGAACTCGGCCTTAACCTGGTCATAGATGCTGTCGATGACGGTCACGGACTGCTCGGAAGCGCAGATCATGCCGTTGTCGAAGGTCTTGGAGTGGATGATGGAGTTGACGGCGAGCAGCACGTCGGCGGTGTCGTCGATGACGACCGGGGTGTTACCGGCGCCAACGCCCAGGGCGGGCTTGCCCGAGGAGTAAGCGGCCTTGACCATGCCCGGGCCACCGGTGGCGAGGATGATGTCGACGTCGCGCATGACCATGTTGGTCAGCTCGATGGAGGGGACATCGACCCAGCCGATGATGCCCTCGGGGGCGCCGGCCTTGACGGCGGCGTCAAGCACGAGCTTGGCGGCGGCGATGGTGCACTTGGCGGCAGCCGGGTGCGGGGAGATGATGATGGCGTTGCGGGTCTTCAGGCAGATCAGCGTCTTGAAGATCGCGGTGGAGGTGGGGTTGGTCGTCGGGATGACGGCGCCCACGATGCCGATGGGCTCGGCGATCTTGGTGATGCCGTAAGCCTCGTCGCGCTCCAGGACACCACAGGTCTTGGTGTTCTTGTAAGCGTTGTAGATGTACTCTGCGGCGTAGTGGTTCTTGATGACCTTGTCCTCAAGAACGCCGCGGCCGGTCTCCTCGATGGCCATCTTCGCCAACGGGATACGAGCCTTGTTGGCGGCCATGGCGGCCTCATAGAAGATCTTGTCGACCTGCTCCTGCGTGTACGTAGCAAAAAGCGCCTGGGCCTCTCGCATCTGAGCGAGCTTAGCCTCAAGCGCCTCTACGTTGTCCACAATTGCGGGAGTAGTGTTTTCCGGTGACTTTTTCACCATTTGTGTCTCCTTGCGATCGGAGATTTACCCTACGCCTTGCATGATAGCAAGAAATTATTCGGTGAACGGTAAGATTCCCGTAAAAGGCACACTAAAACGCTTCAATAAACTGAAACGTTTTAACTAAAACTATCTGCCAGTGCATCGCCCCGCTCATTGGGGACAGACTTACATGAGTGCTTTCACTCATTTGGGACAGACATCGTTTTGCCATTTTGCCGTTCTGAACCTGTTTTTGCCGATCATTGGATATAAATAGGTCACAGGCTCAGCATTTCGCGTTCCTTCTCTCCTTTTAGGTGTTGCCTGTTCAGTTTTGAAAGGAGAGATTATGCCCCGATGTGCCCGCGCCGTTTCGCTCACCGGCTATTACCACGTCTTTGACCGTGGCAACTCCAAACAGATTATTTTTGAAGATGACTCTGACCGATATCGTTTCTTATCGGACATCTCGGACAGGTTTGCACGCCATAAAGTGGCAGTGTTGGCTTGGTGCCTTATGGACAACCACTTCCATTTGATGGTTGATGACCCATATGACAACCTTTCAAAGGCAATGCAGTGCGCACTGACGGCGTATGCTAAGTATTTCAATAGGAAAACGGGAAGAACGGGCCATCTGTTTGACAATCGCTATTCGCGTGTTGCGGTTGAGTCGGACACACAGGCGGTGCAGCTACTCGATTATATCCATCTCAATCCTGTGAAAGGTGCGATCGACTCTCTCGAAGCATACCGCTGGTCAAGCTTTAGGGCATACCAGCTGGGCTACGATCCCTTTGACATCTGCGATACGGCCCCTATGCTCGATATTGTCGGGGGGTCTTGTCACTATTGTGAGCATCTTAAGGAAGTTGCCGGGCGGATCTGGTCAGTTGAGATTCTTCCACGCCGACGGATCCTCGATGAGGATGCTCTTTCCGTTGCGCGCGAAGTCCTTCCGAGCATAGATCCTGCGCTGCTCAAGGCCCTGCCACGCCCCGATCGTGATGCGTGTCTGCTGAGGCTCAGGCGGGCACATCTCACGGTCAAGCAAATTGCCCGTATCACCGGCATCGGCGCTACAAGCGTGACCAAGGCCACTGTAGGCTGGAGGGAGGCTGCGTGAGGCAGGGGCCGAACCGCTGCCGGCATGCGTAATGTCTGTCCCAAATGCGTGAAAACACTCATGTAAGTCTGTCCCCAATGAGTGGTCCATATAAGTCTGTCCCCAATGAGTGCAAAAAGGCGCCCTCCGTAGGGGAGGGCGCCTTTGGTAAGTTCTATGTGAACGCGAGGTCTTTGACCCGGAGAGTCCGAGGTACTTGTTGGTAAGACCTTATTTAGGAGCGCGCAACCTTGCCGGACTTGAGGCAGGTGGAGCAAACGTTCATCTTGCGACGGTGACCATCGACGACGACGTAGACGCGCTGGATGTTGGGGCGGAACTTACGGTTGGTGACGCGGTGAGAGTGGCTGATGGAGCGACCGGCAACGGGGTGCTTACCGCAAACTTCGCAAACTTTGGACATAACTGACCCTCCTTGGGCGACAAACGAACATGTCGCGTTAACAAACAAGCCTGAACTATAGCACAGAAGTCGCTCCCTGTGCGCAATCTACACAGAGATATTCCTCTTTTGGCGATAGTGCCCACGCCACGGCCCTGGACGTAGATCCGATTTGCGTGCAGCAGAGGGGATTATGCCAGCTCGTGCGTGCGTTTTCAAGCTCGTCCCACAAATATATATAGGTTTATTGGGCTTTGGGCTCCGTTTGCGGATTGCTCTGTATTTATGCTCGCAATTAAGCTCGAGGTTGGCTACACTATCCCTTGACCATTAAAGGGGTACGAGATACCCACATGGAATTACATAGCTGCCAAAGAGCAGCCCTTCCTGTGGGTGTCTGGTCCGCTTTAAGCGGTCGGGCATCTATTTTTTTGACTGTGTCAGCAGTCAAGACATGTGAGGAAGGAGATCGATGGGCACGACTTCCCCCAAGGCGGTCATCATGGACGAGACCGCCGTCAATCGAGCGATGACCCGCATCGCGCACGAGATTCTCGAGCGCAACGAGGGCTGTGAAGACCTCGCTCTGGTCGGCATCGTCACGCGCGGCGACCTTCTGGCAAAGAAGCTCGCCGAGGAGATCAAGGAGATCGAGGGCGTCGAAGTTCCGCTCGGCAGCCTGGACATCAGCTTCTACCGCGATGACTATGCGACCAATTTCGCTCCCGCGATCCACGCCACCAACATTCCCTTTAGCGTCGACGGCAAGCGCGTCGTGCTGGTGGACGACATCCTGTATACGGGCCGTACCATCCGCGCCGCTCTCGACGCCGTCATGGACCTGGGCCGTCCGAGTCGCATTGAGTTGGCAGTCCTCGTTGACCGCGGCCACCGCGAGCTCCCCATCTCGCCGGACTTTGTCGGCAAGAACGTTCCCTCGTCGCATGAGGAGAACGTGCATCTATATATGAAGGAAGTCGACGGCCACACCGCCGTCGAGATCAACGACGTCGCGCCGGGCTCCCACGTGGGTTCTGCGCCGCTGGGAGGTGAGTAGTACCGTGGCGTTCAACCATAAGCACCTGATCGACATTACCGAGTACTCCGAAGAGGACATCAAGCTCATCCTCGAGACCGCCAAGGCGTTCTCCGAGGTCAACGAGCGTGCGATCAAGAAGGTCCCCACGCTCAAGGGTAAGACCATCGTCAACATGTTCAACGAGCCCTCGACGCGCACCCGTAGCTCCTTCGAGCTCGCCGAGAAGCGTCTTTCGGCCGACAGCCTCAACTTTGGCGGCTCTTCGACCTCTACGGTCAAGGGCGAGAGCCTCGTCGACACCGTCGAGACCCTCAACGCCTATAAGATCGACTGCATCGTCGTGCGTGATAAGTACGCCGGCGCGCCCTACATCGTCACGCAGAACTCGCCCGCGAGCGTCATCTGCGCCGGTGACGGCAAGCACAACCACCCCACGCAGGCTCTGCTCGACCTGTATACCATCTGGGAGCACAAGGGTGACTTCCACGGTCTGAAGGTCGCCGTCGTCGGCGACATCTCCCACTCCCGCGTTTGCGGCTCGCTGATCCCCGCGTTGAAGATCATGGGCTGCGAGACCTACGCCGTCGCCCCCGGCACGCTGCTGCCGCCGGCGCCCGAGGTTCTGGGCTGCGACCACGTGACGAGCGACCTCGATTCCGTCCTGCCCGAGCTGGACGTCGTCTACATGCTGCGCGTGCAGCAGGAGCGCCTCGAGGGTGCCCCGTTCCCGACCATTCGTGAGTACCACAAGCTCTTCGGTCTGACCAAGGACCGCGAGAAGCTCATGAAGCCCGATGCGATTATCTGCCACCCGGGCCCCATCAACCGCGGCGTCGAGTTCGACTCCTATATGGCCGACCACCCGCAACGCTCCGTCATCCTGGAGCAGGTCTACGCCGGTATCTGCGTGCGTATGGCTATCCTGTATCTGCTGCTTGGAGGTGCCGATAATGGCCTTGCTTCTTAAGAATGCCCACGTCGTCGACCCGTCCGTCGAGCTTGACGGTGTCGTTGACGTCCTGATTGACGGCGACAAGATCGCCGAGGTCGGCGAGAATCTCGCCGTCGAGGGAGCCGAGGTTCGCGACCTTTCCGGCAAGTACCTCGTCCCCGGCCTGGTGGATATGCACGTTCACCTTCGCGAGCCCGGCTACGAGGTCAAAGAGGACATCGAGAGCGGCACCCGCGCAGCTGCAAAGGGCGGCTTTACTGGCGTGTGCTCCATGCCCAACACCGATCCCGTTACCGATAACGGTACCGTCGTGGAGTTCGTTAAGTCCCGTGCTGCCGAGGTCGGTCACTGCCGCGTCTATCCGTCGGGCGCTATGACCCGCGGTCTTAAGGGCGAGGCCATGTCCGAGATGGGCGATATGGTCGCCCACGGCGCCGTCGCCTTCACCGACGACGGTCGCGGCGTGCAGGGTGCAGGCATGCTCCGTCGCTGCATGGACTACGGCAAGATGTTCGGCAAGGTCTTTATGAGCCATTGCCAGGACGAGGACCTGGTCGGTCACGGCCAGATCAACGAGGGCAAGGTCTCTACCCGTCTGGCTCTGGAGGGCTGGCCGGCGGCAGGCGAGGAGCTGCAGATCGCTCGCGATATCGAGATTGCCAAGCTGACCGGTGCCAAGCTGCACATCCAGCACATCTCCACCGCCCACGGCCTGGAGCTCGTGCGTGCCGGTAAGGCAGCTGGCGTGCAGGTCACCTGCGAGGCCACCCCGCACCACATGTTCCTGACCGAGAACGACCTGGACGAGACCTACAACACCTCGCTCAAGGTCAACCCGCCGCTGCGTACCGATGAAGACGCCGAGGCTATCCGTCAGGGCGTCATCGACGGCACAGTCGACGTCATCGTTACCGACCACGCTCCCCATACCCCGTGGGAGAAGGCCCGCGAGTTCGAGCTTGCGCCCTTCGGCATGATCGGCCTCGAGACCTCGCTTGCGCTCGTGCTTACCGAGCTAGTCAACACCGGTAAGATGGGCATGGGCCGCATGGTCGAGCTCATGGCCATCAAGCCGCGTGAGATCCTGGGCCTCGACCAGGTTCAGGTCAAGGCGGGCTCCGTTGCCGACCTGACCGTGTTCGACCCCGCCGTCTCCTGGACGGTTGGCGAGGACGGCTACGAGTCGCGCGCCGAGAACTCCGGTTTTGCCGGCCGCACGCTCACCGGTCGTGCCACCGATGTGTTTGTCGGCGGTAAGCAGACGCTTGCCGACGGCTGCATCTGCTAGCATAGCCTTATCGCTTTTGTGCGCGGCGCCCTTGCGGTGCCGCGCTTTCTGTTCGCCTGAACCATGCAACCGCATGGGGGATTGGAGCGTCTATGCCCACACCTTCCACTGCACGCATGCACGACTTCGAGGTCGTCTCGAACCAGGAGATCGCCGACGGCATCTTCTCGCTCGTTATCTCGGCCCCCAAGCTTGCAAGTGCGCTCAAGCCCGGTCAGTTCGTGAATATCGCCGTGCCGGGCGATGCTTCCTCGCTGCTTCGCGTGCCCTTGAGCTTCTATCGCGCCGACGCCGAGGCCGGCACCGTCGAGCTGTGGTACGCCGTCGTGGGCGATGATACCCGCCGTCTGTCACAGATGGCCCCTGGCTCCACCTCTAACTTGCTGGGCCCTGGCGGCCGCGGCTGGCTCGTGCCCGAGGGCACCAGGAAGGCGTTGCTCGTCGCCGGCGGCATTGGCGTTCCGCCCGTGCTCTGCCTGGCCGGCATGCTTGCCGAGCAGGGCGTGGACGTTGACGTATGCCTGGGCTTTGGCACCGCGTCCAAGGCCGTGGGTGTCGACGAGTTCCGCGCGCTGGGAGCCACGGTCAACGTGTGCACCGATGACGGCTCGTTGGGCACGCACGGCTTCTGCACCGATCCTGCCGCCGAGCTGCTCGGCGAGGGCGGTTACGACTACGTCGCCAGCTGTGGTCCCGCCGTCATGATGAAGAAGGTCGCTGAGGCTGCCGCCGAGGCCGGCGCGTACTGCGAGGTGTCGCTCGAGCGCATGATGAGCTGCGGCTTTGGTGCCTGCAACACCTGCAATGTCGAGACGGTCGACGGTATGAAGGGCGCCTGCATGTGCGGCCCCGTGTTTGATGCTTCCAAGGTGGTGGTCTTCTAGTGGGTACCGTGAACATGGCCGTCGATTTCGGCGGCGTCAAGATGCAGAACCCCATCAACACCGCAGCCGGTACCTTTGGCTACGGTTGGCAGTTCCAGAACTTCTTCGATGTCTCCCAGCTGGGTGCCATCACCACCAAGGGCTGCGCTGCCGAGCCCTGGCCCGGCAATCCCGCACCTCGCATGGCCGAGATCCCCGGCGGCATGATCAATTCCGTGGGCCTGCAGAACCCCGGCGTGGCCGCTTTCGCCCGCGAGTCCGGTCCGTGGCTCGAGCAGCTCTCCAAGGACGGTTGCCAGGTCATCTGCCAGGTTGCCGGTCATTCCGTGGACGAGTTTGTCCGTGCGCTCGAGATGTATGTCGAGCTGTGCCCCTGGGCTGCCGGCTACGAGATCAACGTGAGCTGCCCCAACATTGCCGCCGGCGGTGCCGCCATGGGCTCCACGCCCGAGGGCGCCTCTGGCGTCATGGCCGCCTGCCGCAAGGTGACCGACAAGCCGCTGTTTGTGAAGATGGCCCCGGTCAACGTCGCCGAGATCGCCAAGGCCCTCGAGGCCGCAGGCGCCGACGGCCTTTCGGTCATCAACTCCATCCAGGGTATGGCCATCGACGTCCACACCCGCAAGTCGCGTGTGGCCAAGCCCAAGGGCGGCCTTTCGGGCCCGCTGTGCCACCACATCGCCGTGCGTATGGTCTGGGAAGTCGCTCAGGCTGTCGATATCCCCATCAATGGCGTCGGCGGCGTCATGACCGGTGAGGACGCGGCCGAGTTTATCCTGGCTGGTGCCACCTGCGTATCGGTCGGTATGGCCAACTTCGTCGATCCGTGCGCTTCGATTAAGATCGCGCGCGAGCTCGAGGCCTGGGCCGAGTCCCAGGGCGTGAAGGACATCAACGAGCTGGTAGGTGCTTTCGAATGCTAGAGACCGATGCCCGCGACCGCGTTATCGTCGCCCTCGACTGTGACCGTGAGCGTGCGCTTGAGCTCGCCCATGAGCTTTCGGGCCATGCCGCCTGGCTTAAATTGGGCATGACGCTCTATTACGCCGAGGGTCCCGAGATCGTCAAGACCTTTAAGAACCTAGGCTTCAAGGTGTTCCTCGACCTTAAGTTCCATGACATTCCGCATCAGGTGCGCGGTGCCGCTCGCTCGGCCTCGCTTGCCGGTGCTGACCTGCTTTCGGTTCACGGCTTGGGTTCGGGTGCTATGCTCGCCGCCTGCCGTGAGGGTGCCGAGGAGGCACGCGAGGATCGAGCCAAGCTCGTCGCCATTACCGTGCTTACGAGCATGAATCAGGATGCGCTGAGCGAGATCGGCGTCGAGTCGCCCGTTGCCGAGGAGGCCGCCCGGCTGGCAAAACTCGCCCAGGCCAACGGTATCGACGGCATCGTGTGCTCGCCGATGGAGGCTCATGACATGCGTGAGCTGCTGGGCCCCGATGCGCTGATCGTGACCCCGGGCGTGCGTCCGGTTGGCGCTGCGCTGGGCGATCAGTCCCGCGTGGCCACGCCTTCCCAGGCTATCGAGCGCGGCGCGAGCCATATCGTGGTTGGCCGCCCCATTACCGGCGCCGATGATCCGGTTGCCGCGTTTGACGCCATCGTTGCCGAGCTGGTCGAAAACGTCGCATAAAAGATTCCCTTAAGTCACCACTTTTGGGTCTCATTAGCACAAATTAGCCCCTGTGCCTGCGAAAACTTTCCCATCCTTTGTGTGGAATCGCAGGTCAGGGGCTCATCTTTTAGCGCGATATATTGCACTTTTTGCGGGTATCGTCTAACCTATGGAGCCGCAATTGGCCATTTTGTACGTTTTACGTGCTAAAATGCCAAATATTGAATCAGATATAACCCAACTATTTGGAGGTACGAATGGCACTCCCTCAGCTTACCGATGAGCAGCGCAAGCAGGCTCTTGAGAAGGCTGCCGCCGCGCGTCACGCTCGCGCAGAGCTCCGTGAGCAGATCAAGAAGGGTGAGAAGTCCCTCGAATCCGTGCTCAACTCCGATGACCCCATTGCTTCCCGCATGAAGGTTTCCACCCTCATCGAGTCTCTCCCCGGTTATGGCAAGGCCAAGGCCGCCAAGATCATGGAGGAGCTCGGCATCTCCGCTACCCGTCGCGTCCAGGGCCTTGGCGTCCGTCAGCGCGAGCAGCTCCTCGAGCAGCTGACCAAATAAGTGAGCGCTCAGGATTCAAAGCTCTTTGTGATTTCTGGACCGTCAGGCGCGGGCAAGGGCACGCTCGTCACTCGTGTACGCGAGCGTCGCTCTAACCTGGGCCTGACGGTTTCGGCTACCACGCGAGCCCCACGCAAAGGCGAGGTCGATGGCGTCAATTACTTTTTCTTGACGCGCGAGGAGTTCGACCGCCGCGTGGCGAACGGTGAGTTTGTTGAGTGGGCCGAGGTCCACGGTAACTGCTACGGCACGTTGGTGAGCGAGGTCCAGTCCAAGCTCGCCTCTGGCTCGTCTCTCATCTTGGAGATTGATGTTCAGGGTGCCCTGCAGGTTAAGGAGCGTTTTCCCGAGGCCGTGCTGATCTTTATCAAGCCACCCTCGCTCGAGGTACTCCGCGAGCGTCTGGTCGGTCGCGGTACCGAGACGCCCGAGACGATTGAGCTGCGTATGGCAAACGCCGCCCATGAGCTTGCCCTTGCCGACCGCTACGACGACGTCGTGGTGAATGACGATCTCGACCGCGCGACCGACGAGCTCGTTCGCGTTCTCGATATGCATGAAAGGATCTGAGGTCCGTGTCCGTTGTAAAGCCTTGCATTGACGATCTTCTGGAGAAGACCGATCACAACCGCTTCCTGCTCGCTTCGCTTGCCTCCAAGCGTGCCTGCGACATCAATAGCATGCTGCGTGGCCAGCATAACCGCGTGCTTGCCGTTCAGGATGTCGACGACATCACCATCGCGCTCTCCGGCGCCGATACCATCTCGATGGCTATGGATGAGATCGTCGACGGCGATATCTCCTACGACGAGGCCCGTTACGAGAAGGCGCTCGGCCATAAGGTTGCTGAAGCCTAAATGGCAGCTCGCGTTTGCCTGGTCCACTATCACGAGGTTGGACTGAAGGGCAAGAACCGCGCACATTTTGAGCATATCCTCATGGATAACATTAAGGCGGCTTTGGCCGCCTTTTCCGTGAACGCCGTGTCTCGAATTTCCGGTTATATCCTCGTGACCTTTAACGAGCATCAGGCCGACGAGGCGGCGCGTGTCATCCGCACCGTCCCCGGCGTTGCCCGTGTGTCCCTGGCTTACCACACCAACCGCGACCCGCAGGAGTACTGCGCCGCCGCCGTCAAGGCGCTGCGCGAGTTTGGCCCCTTCGATTCGTTTAAGGTTCACGCCAAGCGCTCCAATACCGACTATGAGCTCACCTCGATTGATATCAATCGCCAGGTGGGCGAGGTGCTGTGCGAGGCCTTCCCCGATAAAAAGGTTCAAATGCACGACCCCGATGCGATGGTGCACGTACTGGTGGTACAGGGTAGCGTTTACGTGTACGCGCGCTCCGAGCGCGGCGTGGGCGGTCTGCCGGTGGGTTCTGCCGGCAAGGTCGTGACGCTTCTGTCGTCGGGCATCGATTCTCCGGTGGCGACCTGGATGCTCGCGCGTCGCGGTGCGGTGTGCGTGCCGGTACATTTCTCCGGTCGTCCGCAGACTCCCGATACGAGCGAGTATTTGGTGCAGGACATCATCCGTGCGCTTGAGCCGGGTGTCCAGATTGGCCGCCTGTACGTGGTGCCGTTTGGCGATTGCCAGCGTGAGATTTCCGTCACCTGCCCCAGCAACCTGCGCGTGATCATGTATCGCCGCATCATGTATTCGGTTGCCGAGCGCATTGCGCATATCGAGGGCGCCAAGGCCATCGTGACCGGTGAGTCGCTCGGTCAGGTCGCCTCCCAGACGCTCGAGAACATCATGGCCGTCAACGAGGCCGTGAAGATTCCCGTGTTCCGTCCGCTCATCGGGTCCGACAAGCAGGAGATCATTGCGCGCGCTCAGGAGATCGGCACGTTCGATATATCTACTGAGGCAGCGCCCGACTGCTGCACGCTGTTTATGCCGCGTCGTCCCGAGACGCACGCCAAACTCGATGCCGTGCATGAGGCCTGGGAGCTGTTCGACCACGAGGAGATGATCGAGCGCCTGCTTAAGCAGACCGAGTACATCGACTTCTCCAGCAACACGTATAAGGCCCCTAAGACCTTAAAACGCAAACATTCGGAGCTTGCTCCGCGTGAGATTTACCAAGATCACGAGTAATTGCCTGCATAGACCGACGATGCGCCTGTATCGTCGGTCTTTTGCTATCTGGGCAAATGATGTCAAGATGTTCATTCGCTGACGCGTGACTGAATAAATGGACATGTTCGCGCAAGGTTTTGGTCGGTATTTGGTTTGACCGCGAAAACTAGTGTGGACGTGCGGAAGCTGCGACGCTCGTTTCCTGACACGATGGTGTTGGGAGGTGTTTGCTATGGCGCAGCGCGAGCAACACGAACGGGTTAAACGGATGGACCGCTGGGCGGGCAAGTTGCTCGGGCATAAAGCGGTGGTGGTGGCGATTCTGGTTGTCATTGCCGCCGCGAGCGGTTTGGCGATGGCAAGTTTTGGTGGCCACTCCAGTAGCGTGTCGTTTGAGCGTAGTGATGAGGCGAGCGTCTCGGATGTGCACGGGGCCGGGGATGCGTCTTCTGATGATGAGTCTTCGGCCAAGAGTTCCTCTGCTGCGGAGGTGTACGTCGATGTGGATGGCGCCGTTGTGAGGCCTGGCGTGTATCGGCTCAAAGATGGAGCACGGGTGTCCCAAGCTATCGATGCCGCCGGAGGGCTTACGGCCGAGGCGGATGTGACAGGGCTTAATCGGGCATCCAAGGTCGCAGACGGACAAAAAATATACGTACCAAAGGTGGGGGAGCAGCAGACGGTTTCCGCGGACGGTGGAGCCGATGGCGGAGCTGTCTTGGCTTCGGGCGCGAATGATGTGGCAGGGCTCGTCAACATCAATACGGCGAGCGCGGCGGAACTGCAGACGCTCTCGGGCATTGGGCCTTCTATGGCTCAGTCGATTATCGACGAGCGGACAAAGAACGGTGCTTTTGCCTCAGTCGATGACCTGATGCGCGTATCGGGAATCGGTGAGAAAAAGCTTGCCAAAATCAAAGATTGTATCTGCGTATGAGCACGCCCAAGCGCGAGCATGTGATGCCACCTCGGCCATTGATGCCGTGGACGATGGCACTTTGTGCCGGCTTGTGTGTGAGCTGTAGCTTGGTACTTAACCTGGTGGCCGATTTGCTACTGGGAGAGTGGGCAGCGCCTGTCATGTTGCTTATGGCCATTCCCGTTGCGGCTGCGGCTTGCATCGTATTGGCTCGGTCCTGTATGCGCCTTGTGCGGTGGAGACGATGGCTCTATGCCGCGGCCCTTGGCCTCGTGGCGGGGGCGGTCGTGTCCGCGGGCTGGGCGATCGGGGCGGTACGTGCTTCGAGGGCACTGGATAATCGGGCCGCGAGCAGTCTCGAGTTTGTTGTGCACGGCGACCCGTCCATCAATGACGGTGCGTACTCCTATACCTGCGATGCGTATGCGGGCGAAAAGCGTTTGGGTCAGGTGCGGCTGTCGTGTGATCGCGAGCTCGGCGTCGGTTCGCATGTACGTGCTATCGGTCGAATTTCGCGCTTTGAGAACGACGCGTACGGGCGCTCGCGCGTGCTTCGAGGCGAGGTACGCAAGGTTAAAGCCGTTCGGATTGTGTCGGTCGATGAGGGCTCTCCGGGGTCGCTGCTTCGGCTGCGAAATGGTTTGCTTGCGTCCATCGCGCCTGCGACCGACCCGGCGCGTTCGCTCATTGCCGGTGTCGTCTGCGGTCGTTCGGCCGAGCTGCGCGCCCAGCCGGCGGGCGACTGGTTTTCGGTAACGGGCACCGCGCATCTCATCGCTGTCTCGGGCAGCCATCTTGCCATCGTGGGGTTTGTGATTGAGAGCGCCCTGCAAAAGACGCGCCTCTCTCGTGGGCTTCAGCGGGGGCTGTTGGTGCTGGCCCTTGCTGCCTATGCCGTCTTTACGGGCGCTTCGCCTTCGGCCGTGCGCGCGTGCTGTATGGTGGCGGCGACGCTTGTCGCCAACGGCGCCGGACGTCGTCGGCATGGCCTCTCGGCTCTGTTTGTGACCATGGCAATCTTTGTGTTGCTGCGTCCGACGGTATTGTTTGAGATGGGTTTTCAGCTTTCGTGCGCCAGCGTATTTGCCATCCTTTGTTTTTGCCCCTACGCCACCTACGCCTTGGTTGAGCTGGGCGTGCCCTCGGGGGTTGCCAGTATTTTGTCCGTCACACTGTGCTCGCAGCTGGCGACTCTTCCCGTTACCATTCCTACATTTGGGACGTTTTCGCTCATTGCCCCGCTCGCAAACGCCGTGATCGGTCCGGTGATAAGCGTGCTGCTCGCATCGTCGGTCGTGCTGGTGCCCTGCTCGCTTGTGCCGCTGTTGAGTCGCGTGGCTCTCGTGGTGCCCATGATTGTCGCTCGTTGCGCGCTGTTCTTTGAGCAGCTTTTTGCTGCTGTTCCGGGCGCATCCGTTACTGTGCCGCCCGATACGGTCTGGGTATACGTGGTGCCGTTCGCGCTGGCGGTCCTCTTGGTCTGGTGGCCACGTCCCCGCGCACGCCCCATGGCGGCGGGGCTTGCATGCCTGGTGCTCTTGGCTGCGATTCCGTACGTCTACTGGGATCGATTCGCGTCGCCTTCGGTGACGGTGCTCGATGTGGGGCAGGCCGATGCGATCCTTATCCGCCAGGGTGGCGCCGTGGCGCTCGTGGACTGTGGGCTCGATGAGCGCGTGGTGTCGGCGTTGGTTCGCAATAACGTGCACCATATCGACGCCGTCTTTGTGACGCATTGGGATGAGGATCACTGGGGTGGTCTGCCTGCCGTGCTCGAACAGTTTTCGGTCGGAACGATTGCCGTGGCGGCGGATGCGCTGGAGGATGCTCCTGCCGAGGTATTGAGCCGACCTGGCGTGGAGTATCGGCAGGTGCGCCGTGGGGATACGGTCGACATCGGCTCATTTTGCGCCCGCGTGATGTGGCCATTCGAGTCCGTGGATGGCGAGGGCAATGAAGACTCGCTTGTCTTGCTGCTCAGTTATGTCCAAGGAGGCCAGAGTCTCCGCATGCTACTCGCCGGCGATGCCGAGCTCGATCAGGAACGCGAGTTTGTACAGGAGGTGGGGGATATCGATGTGCTCAAGCTGGGACATCACGGCTCAAAGGTTTCTGTCGACCTAGACCTGCTGGAAACGCTTAAGCCTGAGCTCTCTATCGCGAGTGCGGGCGAGGGCAACCGCTACGGCCATCCATCCGATGCCTGCATCGATGCGGTTCGCGATGCGGGCGGCGCATTCGCTTGCACCATCGAGCAAGGAGACATTACCGTCTCGCCGACCGCGAAGGGCTTTGCGATGCGATGCCAGCGGCCGTGGTGACATCGTTGGCGCGCGGTGGGACCCTGGGCTAAAATGGCACGGTACGAATTCGAGAGTCCGCGAGAGGGGAGCGTAATGTCCGAAACCGGTCTGCTGCCGGCATATCTGATCGTCGGTACCGATGGGGTCAAGCGCGACCACGCCGTCTCGCGTATGAAAGCTCGCTTGGAAAAGTCGGGTATGGTTGAGTTCAACCTCGATGAACGCGATATGACGAAAGATCCCGATATCGAGTCGATCATCGGCTCACTCAATACCTTTCCCATGGGTAGCGAGTTTCGCCTGGTGATCCTCGACGGCTGCTCCAAGCTTGCCAAGGCGGTCTCGGAACCGCTCGTGGAGTACCTCGCAAGTCCCAGCCCGACGACGGTCTGTCTCGTTATCGCCGACTCACTTGCCAAGAATACGCGCCTGTATAAGGCAATCGCCAAGATCGACAAGAAGGCTATCGTCGATTGCTCGGGTACCAAGCGCTGGGGACTGCCGCTCCGCGTTCAGCAGATGGCGACGCAGCACGGTAAGTCCATCTCGACGGCTGCTGCCGAGGAGCTCGTCTCGCGTTCGGGCGAAAACACGCGCATGCTCGATAACGACCTGGCAAAGCTCGCCCAGATGGTCGAGGCGCCCCAGATTGAGCTTGCCGACGTTGAGCGTTGGATCGTGCGTACGGCCGAGGTTCAGCCCTGGGACTTCCTCAACGCCGTCTCGGCTCGCGATATGCGGCGTTCGCTCGAACTCTTTAAGCTTCTGCCCTCCAAGAGCTACGTATGGACCTACACGCTGCTATGCGGTCGCATCCGTGAGCTGATCGTCGCCAAGGCGCTCGATGGGCGTGGGCAGGGGCGTGAGCTCGCCGCGACGCTCAAGCTTCAGGCCTGGCAGGTCAAGAATCACCTTACCTGGGCGCGCCGTTTTTCGATGACCGAGCTCGTTGCCGCGCTCGAGGGCGCCGTCGATGTGGAGCTCGCGCTCAAGGGCTCGGCCGATTCGGAGACCGCGCTTTTGCTCTGGATTACGAACATCTTGAGAAAATCGTGATGATACCTGCCTATTTGACAAATTCGTTCTATCCCTTTGAGGGGGAGCGTGCTATAGTAGGCGCTTGCATGACCTCACCGTGTCTCAGAGGTGTCATACATTTTTTGCAAGGAACTCGAAAGGAACTCCAGAAGTGGCAAACATCAAGTCTCAGAAGAAGCGTATCCGCACCAATGAGGCAGCTCGCATGCGTAACAAGGCTGTCAAGTCCGAGCTCAAGACGCTGACCAAGCACGTCCAGTCCGCCGTTGCCGAGGGCGACGCCGAGAAGGCCCAGGCTGCCCTCAAGACCGTCACCAAGCGTCTCGACATGGCTGCCGCTAAGCATGTCATCCACAAGAACCAGGCTTCCAACCGCAAGTCCGGTCTTGCCAAGCTCGTGAACAGCATCAACGCTTAAGTTGTAAATTTCACACCACACAGATTACGCGCATAAATGGAGCCTGTTTTATGGAACAGGCTCCATTTTTGTACCGCTCGGGTAAGATAGTCCGCATGAATACTTCAATTGACATTTCCCACATCCGCAACTTCTCGATCGTTGCGCATATCGACCATGGCAAGTCCACGATCAGCGACCGCATCCTCGAGCTCACCCATACCGTCGATGAGCGCGACATGGAGTCGCAGCTGCTTGACACGATGGACATCGAGCGCGAGCGCGGCATCACGATCAAGTCCAATGCCGTCCGCGTGTCCTATGACGCCGACGACGGCGAGACGTATCAGTTCAACCTGATCGATACGCCGGGCCACGTTGACTTCACCTACGAGGTCTCGCGTTCGCTGGCCGCTTGCGAGGGTGCGGTTCTCGTCGTGGACGCCACTCAGGGCGTCGAGGCGCAGACCGTTTCCAACGCGACGCTCGCCATGAACGCCAACTTGGACATTGTTCCGGCCATCAACAAGATTGACCTTCCCTCGGCGCACCCCGACGAGGTCAAGACCGAGATCGAAGACGATCTGGCCATTCCCGCCGACGATGCCGTGTGCGTGTCGGGCAAGACTGGCGAGGGCATCCACGATTTGCTGGAGTCCATCGTCTTTTTGATCTCGCCTCCCAAGGGCGATGCAAATGGCCCTCTCAAGGCACTGATTCTGGATTCGTACTTCGATGAGTACCGCGGCGTCGTCGCCACGGTGCGTGTCTTTGACGGTTCCATCAAAAAGGGCGATACCCTGCGCATGATGCAGGCCAAGGGCGACTTCTTGGTCGACGGCGTGGGCGTCAAGCGCCCTGCCGAGACGCCGGTCGATGCTCTGACCGTCGGCGCGGTCGGTTATGTGGTCACGGGTCTGAAGGACCCCGAGGCTGTGCGCGTGGGCGATACCCTTACGTGGGCTTCGAACCCCTGCCCCGAGCCGCTACCGGGCTACCGTGAGGCCAAGCCCATGGTCTACACGGGCCTGTTCCCCATCGACAACAAGGACTACGAGAACCTGCGCGACGCGCTCGATAAGCTGCACGTCAACGATCCGTCGTTGGTGTGGGAGCCTGAGACGTCGGTGGCGCTGGGCTTTGGTTTCCGCGTGGGCTTCCTGGGCCTGCTGCACATGGAGGTCGTCAAGGAGCGCCTGGAGCGCGAGTTCAATCTGGACCTGATCGCCACGAGCCCCTCGGTCGACTACCATGTGTACAAGACTGACGGCGAGATGCTCGATGTCCGCAGCCCGCAGGATCTGCCCGAGGCCACGCGCATCGAGCGCATCGAAGAGCCCTACCTCAAGGCAAAGATCATCTGCCCGCCCGAGTATACGGGTGCCGTCATGCAGCTCGCTATCGAGCACCGTGGCGTCACGACCGATATGATCCACCTGACGAGCAAATCGGTCGAGATGCGTTTTGATATGCCGCTCGCCGAGCTCATCTTGGACTTTTTCGATCAGCTCAAGAGCCGCACCAAGGGTTACGCCTCGCTCGACTACGAGTTCAACGAATATCGTCCCTCCGAGCTCGTCAAGCTCGATATCCTGCTTTCGGGCGACGAGGTGGATGCGCTGTCGTTTATCGTGCACAAGGATAAGGCCTATGGCCTGGCCCGCGGCCTGTGCGACAAGCTCAAGGAGATCATCCCGCGACAGCTGTTCGAGGTTCCTATCCAGGGCGCCATCGGCAACAAGATCATCGCCCGCTCCACCGTTAAGGCGCGCCGCAAGGACGTGCTGGCCAAGTGCTACGGCGGCGATATCTCGCGAAAGCGCAAGCTGCTCGAGAAGCAGAAAGAGGGCAAGAAGCGCATGAAGGCCATCGGCTCGGTCGAGGTTCCGCAGGAGGCCTTTATGGCGATTCTCAAGGTGGACGAGTAGGTCCATGGCGCTTTCTGAATACAGCAAGCGGCTGCTGGGCGCCTATGCCGGGCAGCCGTTCCTTATGGCTCCCATGGCGGGCGTAACCGACCCCGCCTATCGCATCATGTGTCGCCGCCGCGGCGCCAACTTTGCCTACAGCGAGATGGTGAGCGTTGCAGGCCTCGCCTATGCCAGCAACAAGACGTGGCGCCTGGTGCTGCCGGCCGACGAGGAACAGCAGATTTGCGTGCAGCTCTTTGGTTCCAAGCCCGATCAGTTTGCGAGTGCCGTCGCTGCCGTCGAGGAACGCGTGGGCGATCGCCTGTCATTGATTGATATCAACATGGCCTGTCCGGCTCGCAAGGTCGTTACCAAGGGCGAGGGCTCGGCGCTTATGCGCACGCCCGATCTGGCCGAGAAGATTGTCGATGCAACGGTGGGCGCGGCGCATGTTCCCGTGACCGTGAAGATCCGCAAGGGTTTTTATTCCGAGGATCGCAACGCCGCAACGTTTGCCCAGATGCTCGAAGGGGCGGGCGCCTCTGCAGTTGCTGTGCACGGTCGTTGTGCCACGCAGCTCTATACGGGCCAGGCCGATTGGTCTGTCGTCGATGAGGTTGCCGAAGCCGTCGAGATTCCCGTGATTGGTTCGGGCGATGTGTTCTCGGCCGAGGACGCTGCTGAGCATCTGAGCGGTTCGGGTGCCAGCGCGGTGTTTATTGCGCGCGGTATCTACGGTAATCCCTGGGTGTTCGGCGATGCTCGCGCCCTTGCACTCGATGGCACGCCGGTTCCTTCTCGCTCCTCGGTCGAGCGCCTGGAGGCCCTGCGTGAGCATCTGACGTTGACGCACGAGCTTCTGCCGCTCATGTCGCGCGCCCGTACGTATGCAAGCTGGTACTTAAAGGGTATGCCCCATGCCGCCGCCTGGCGCGCTCGGGTGGTGCGTTGCTCCACGTACGAGGAGTTTATGGCGCTGGTCGATGATATCGAGCGCGACGTGGTGTCCTGCGAGGCCGCCCTTGCCGCCGGCGAATCGGTGCCCGCTCATCCGCTGGAGGCCTAACGGTGGCCGTTACCGCGCTGTATGTGCACGTGCCGTTTTGCGCTCAAAAATGCCGCTATTGCGACTTTGACTCGCAAAGCTTGGCCCCGTGCGACCTGGATGCTGCGCTCGATGCCTATTTTGAGCAACTGCACGCGCGGCTCGATGCCTTTGGAGACGCCGGGGCGTTTGCGCAGGTCCGCACCGTCTATGTTGGCGGCGGCACGCCATCGCTGGCGGGGGAGCGTCTGGTAGAACTCGCCCGGCGTATCTCTGCGTGGTGTAAGCCCGTTGAGTTTACCTGCGAGGCTAATCCTGAGTCGTTGACTTCGCAGCTCACCGCGGCGCTTGCCGGGGTGGGTGTCACGCGCATTTCTCTGGGAGTCCAAACCCTCGACAACGCCGAGCTTGCTGCGATTGGCCGTATTCACGATGCCGACCGGGCGCTCGCTGCCATCGCGACGGTCAAGAACGCTGGGCTTGACGTGTCGTGCGATCTTATGTGTGGGCTTCCCGGACAGACTGCAGCGAGTTGGAAGAGCACGCTCGATGGCGTGCTGACGGCGGCTCCGCATCATGTGTCGGTTTACCCGCTCACGCTCGAGGAGGAGACGCCCCTCTATCGCATGGCGTGCCGCGATGAGTCGCTCGAGCCCGATGACGATTTCCAAGCCGCATGCATGGACGTTGCGCGCGAGCGGCTGAGTTCGGCGGGCTACCATCCGTATGAGGTGGCGAGCTACGCGCTCGATGGGCATGAATGCGCCCATAACATTGCCTACTGGACCGGACAGGGCTATCTAGGTTTGGGTCGTTCTGCCGCGGGTATGCTCGATACCGAGGATTTCGATCGCTTGGCCGGGTTGTTTCCTGACGTTCCCGCTCGTGGCGATGCGCACCGCGTGCGACTGGTGCAACGTGACGATGGCGCGACAGCGTTTGAGGCCGAGTACCTGTCGTATCGCGAGGCGGCGGCCGAGGATTTGATGCTCGCCTGCCGCATGACGCGCGGCATTGGGCCCGAACTGTTGGTTCACTCGGCAAGCGTGATTGCTGCAGACGAGCTGGCAGCTGCCTGTGATCGCGCGCTTGAATTGGGCCTTGCCACCTGGGTGCCCGATCATGTTGAAGGACATGCGGGGCGCGTCACCTCAAAAGACGTTATCGCAGGTCGCGCCCGCGCCCGTTTAGCGCCGACACACTTGGGCTGGCTCGATGGAAATATGCTGTTCGAGCTGTTTTGGGGTCTAGCCTAGGCCGCTCGGGTAGAATTACCGCAATATATACGCTGCTGTGAGCAGGAGGTTGCCGCGCATGGCGACGATGAACGAAAAAGATTACTACGAGATTTTGGGCGTCTCCAAGGACGCCACCTCGCGTGATATTCAAAAGGCTTTCCAACAAAAGGCCCGCAAGCTCCATCCGGACGTCAATAAAGAGCCGGGTGCCGAGGAGAAGTTTAAAGAGGTTTCCGAGGCCTACGCCGTGCTCTCGGACGAGCAGAAGCGTGCGCGTTACGACGCCATGCGTTCGGGCAATCCCTTTGCCGGTGCACCGACGGCTTCGCCCTATGGCGGTGGCTATGCCGGCAGCGCCGGTTACGGCAATCCCTTTGACGGCGGTTTCCCCTTCGGGGGCGCCTGGGGCCAGCCCCGTCGCGGCCAGGCGGCCTACAACCCCGAGAGTGGCGCCAACGTGGTCGTCGATATCAAGCTCGACGCCAAGGAGGCCAAGAGCGGTGCCCACAAGACCGTTCGCTACACCCGCTTTGACACCTGTGGACATTGTGGCGGATCGGGCTCCGTTTCGTCAGAGCATGCCCACACCTGCCCGAGCTGCGGTGGTCGCGGCCATATCGATGTCGACCTGTCCTTCCTGTTTGGTGCGGGCACGTTCCAGACGGTTTGTCCTGAGTGCGGCGGTTCCGGCAAGGTCGTTGCCGACCCGTGCCCCGATTGCGGTGGCAGCGGCCGTATCCGTGTGACCTCCGAACAGACGATTGAGTTTCCCGCCGGCACGCATGATGGCGACGAGGTGCGCATCCCCAATATGGGCCACGCCGGCACGAACGGCGCTTCGGGCGGTGACCTGGTCGGTCGTGCGCACGTTGAGGCCGAGCGCCTGGAGGGTAAGGCTCGCACCGGCTTCTACCTCATGGGCATCATCGCTCCGTTTTTGGTGCTGTCGGCCATCTCGGGCGTGTTCTCCGCCTTCGCCATGATGTGCTTCATTCCGTTTGCCATGGGCTTGTTCATGGTGCTGTCGGACGGCGTGCTTCATCGCAGCCTGCTGTGGTGGAAGCGCGGCGCGATGCAGTTTGCCAATGGTTTTGCCAACGGCTTTATGTTTGCGCTCGTGTCGGTCTGGTTTGCGAGCTGCTCGCAGCAGGCCATGCTTTCGCCCTACGGGATGTAATAACATCAAACCCTCTGTTTGCGGCCGGCCCAGCTTGGGTATAGGACGCACTGTGACAATAATGAAAGTTGGAAGGATTCGGTCGTGTCGGAAAATAGGGATTACTACGAGGTACTTGGCGTTGACAAGGATGCCGACGCGCGGACGATCAAGCGCGCGTTTCTAAAGAAAGCCCGTACGGTACACCCGGATGTTTCGGACGACCCCGAGGCCGAGGCCAAGTTCAAAGAGCTCAACGAGGCCTATTCCGTTCTTTCCGACGAGCAGAAGCGTGCTAACTACGACCGTTACGGTACCGCGGACGGCCCCGGTGGTTCTGGCTATGTCGATATCAACGATATCTTTGACGGCATGGGTATGGACGACCTCTTCTCGTCGTTCTTTGGCGGCGGTGCCGGCGGTGGCGCCCGAAATCGCCGCGAGCGTCGTCGCGGCCGCGATATGGCCATTTCCCTTTCGGTGACGCTCGAGGAGGCGGCGCTTGGCTGCAAAAAGACGATCAGCTACGATCGCCTTGCTCCCTGCGACGACTGCAACGGCACCGGCAAGGCCGAGGGCGCGACCGAGAAGCAGTGCAGCCGCTGTCACGGCACAGGCTATGTGACGACGGTCCAGCGTTCTTTCCTGGGCCAGGTTCAGTCCTCTTCGCCCTGTCCCGACTGCCACGGCGAAGGCACGGTCATCGATCATCCCTGCGAGACCTGCGATGGCCAGGGCCGCACGCCTTCTCACGAAAAGATTGACATCGATATTCCCGCCGGTGTTTCGACTGGTCGCCAGCTGCGCGTGAGTGGTTTTGGCGAGGCCGGCCTTCGCGGCGAACCCTCGGGCGACCTGATCGTCAACGTGCGCGTCGCCGACCATGAGCGCTTTAAGCGCAACGGTGACGACCTGTACCTGGTGAGCGATATCTCGATTGCTCAGGCCGCGCTCGGTTGCGAGATTGAGGTCGAGGGCATTATGCCTGACGAGGTCGTCAAGCTGTGCGTCCCCGCCGGCACACAGTACGGTGACACCGTGAGCGTCAACAATTACGGCATGCCGCGTATCGGCGGCGGCGGTTCGCGCGGTCGTCTGATCGTGCAGCTTCGCGTGGTCGTCCCCACCAATCTCTCCAACAAGCAGCGCGAGCTGCTTCGCGCCTTTGCCGACGAGATGGGCGATGACGTCGCATCCGGTAAGAAGTCGGTGACCGACCGTATCAAGAGTGCCCTCGACGACATCCTCGATTAAGGAGCCCGTGTGCTCGCACCCCATATTTCCGTCGTCAACCTCGGATGCCGTGTCAACCGGGTTGAGTCCGACCGTATCACTGCTGATCTTATGCGCTTGGGTTTTGCAATGGTGGAGCCTCAGGATGCAGAACTGATCGTCATCAATACCTGTGCCGTGACGGGGGAGGCCGAGGCCAAGACCCGCAAGGCCGTCCGTCACGCCCTGGCCTATTCGGGAGAGCCTTACGTGGTCGTAACCGGCTGCGTCGTTAACCTGCATCCCGAGGAGCTGCTGGAGCTCTCCGATCGCGTGATCGCCGAACCGTCCAAGATAGACGTCGCCGAGCGCGTCTGTGAGGTGCTAGGTGTCGAATCCGATAGCGTGCCCGCCCGCAGCGATGGCGACGTGGTCGATGCGCTCGGTCGTTCGCGGCTGGGCGTGAAGATCCAGGATGGCTGCAACCACCGCTGCACTTATTGCATTGTGTGGAAGGCCCGCGGCCCCGAGCGTTCCGTGCCCGTCGAGTCCGTGCTCGAACAGGTGCGCGAAGCGCAGGAGGCTGGCGTGCCCGAGGTCGTGCTGACCGGCGTGAATCTGGGTGCCTATGACGGCAAGAGCGCGACCGACGAACATGTCGAGATCGATGAGCTGCTCCAGGCCATCATGGAGCGCACCGAGATCGCCCACGTGCGTATCTCCTCGGTGGAACCCATGGATATTTCCGAGCGCCTGCTCAAGGTGATGGCTCGCTATCCGAAGCGTATCGCGCCGTTTTTGCACCTTCCCGTGCAGTCTGGCTGCACGGCGACGCTGCATCGCATGGGTCGTCCCTATAGTGCCGAGGCCTTTGAGGATACGGTGCGCATGATTCGCGCTAACCTGCCACAAGCGTCTCTTTCGTGTGATGTCATCGTCGGTTTTCCTGGCGAGACGGACGAGGAGTTCGAGGAGTCGCTGGCACTGTGCCGTCGCGTGGGCTTTTCGCGCATGCACGTGTTCCGCTATAGCAAGCGCCCCGGCACCCTCGCCGCCGACATGCCCGACCAGGTACCTCCTGAGGTCATGGCCGAACGCAGCCGTCGCATGCGTGCCGCCGCACAGGAGCTTGCGATCGCCGATGCCCGTCGTCGCGTGGGCACGGTCGAGCGTGCGGTGCTCGAGTATGGTGACAACCTGACGCTCGGCTCGTTCCATCATGCCCGTCTCGATGATACCTGTGGACTCACAGCCCCGTGCCTGCTCGATGTTGCTATCATCGGAGTCGATGATTCCGGCTTGGTCCATGCACGCAGGGAGGTTCATGGAAGCCTCGAAGATTAGACTTACCGTTCCCAAGGGTATCGATCCCTCGCGCGTTTTGGGCGCCGGCGATGGCGTCCTTCGTGCGCTCGAGAACTTGGTGCGCGCCCATGTGGTTGCCCGCGGTGACAGCGTTGCCGTGAGCGGCGATCCGGACGAGGTCGAGCTTGTGGCGCGCTTTTTCGAGCATGCTTTTCGCGAGGCGGCCGCCGGACGCACACTGTCTGCCGATGATGTCTCGCGCTGTCTGGCCGTTCTGCGCGACGGCGAGCATGATGCCTCGTCGCTGCGCGATGACGTGCTGCTATCGTATCGCGGTCGCGTCATCCGCCCCAAGACGCTCGGCCAAAAGCGCTACGTGGATGCCATTCGCTCGCATACCATTACGGTTGGCCTCGGTCCCGCCGGTACCGGTAAAACCTATCTGGCCATGGCGCTCGCCGTCGCCGCGCTCAAACGCCATGAGGTAGGCCGCCTGATCCTGACGCGCCCGGTTGTCGAGGCGGGGGAGAACCTGGGCTTTTTGCCCGGCACCCTCGAGGAAAAGATCGACCCGTATATGCGCCCGCTCTATGATGCCCTCTTTGACATGATGGATCGCGAACGCACCGATGAGCTTATGGAGCGCGGCGTGATCGAGATCGCCCCGCTTGCCTACATGCGCGGCCGCACGCTGAGCGATGCCTTCGTGGTGCTCGACGAGGCGCAAAATACCACGCCCGAGCAGATGAAGATGTTCCTGACGCGCCTGGGATTCAACTCCAAGTTCGTGATTACCGGCGACCTGAGCCAGCGTGACCTGGTGGGTCGTCGAGGCGGTCTTGCCGACGTTGAGAAGATTTTGGGCCGTGTCGACGATGTGACGTTTTCTCACCTGGAGCGCGCCGACGTGGTGCGCCATGCCTTGGTGGGGCGCATCGTCGAGGCCTACGATGCTTATGATGACGTGCGTGAGCAGCGCTCGCGCGACCGAAAGGAGTCCCGTTGAGTGTATTGATCAGCAACGATGCCGAGCTCGATACGCTGCTCGATGCCCAGGAGGTGGAGCACATCTGCGGAGTTGTGCTTGCCGCCGAGGGTGTTGAGCGTGAGGTCGAGATTTCCCTTTCGTATGTCGATGAGGACGAGATGCACGAGCTCAATCTTGAGTGGCGTGGCATCGATCGCACGACCGACGTGCTCTCGTTTGAATGCGACTCGGCCTTTGACGAGGACATTCCCTCCGACGAGACGCTCGAGCTCGGCGATATTATCCTGGCCCCGCAGGTCATTGCCCGCCAGGCCCCCGGTTTTGGCAACAGTCCCGCCGACGAGTGCCGGCTGATGCTTGTTCACGGCATGCTGCACCTGCTGGGCTATGACCACATCGAGGACGACGAGGCCGAGGTCATGGAGGCACGTGAGGATGCCATTCTGCGCGACCTGGCGCTCGAGCGCGGCGAGGACCCCAAGCTGGTCCACGTCGGCCCCATAACCAATCATGCCCACGACTAGGAGCCGTCTATGATTCCCGGATCGAACAAGGACCATCCGTCCTTTTTAAAGTCGTTCTCATACGCTATGGAGGGCTTCGTCACCGCCGTCAAGACCGAGCGCAATATCAAGGTCATGCTTGTGGCGGGCGTGTGCACCGTCATTGCCGGCTGCATCGTGGGGCTCGATATTGCCGAGTGGGCTACGGTCATCATCTGCTGCGGCCTGGTGATTCACGGCGAGCTGTGCAATACCGCTATGGAGGCGATTGTCGACCTGGCGACCCAAGAGTTGCATCCGCTGGCCAAGCGCGCGAAGGATATCGCTGCTGCCTCTGTATACGTTCTTTCCATTACCGCCGCGATCGTGGGTTTGCTTGTCTTTGCCCACGCGCTCGACTTTATTTAGAAAGGGATTCTCATGTCCGACAATATGCAGCCTACCGATGAAGTTTTGGATGACGAGGCCCTGGACGAGGCTGAAGGTGCCGATTCGTTTGACGAGGTCGAGGAGTTCGATCCGTTTGAGGGTATGAGCGACGAGGAGCTCGATGCCCTGTGCGACGAGGATGAGAACCTCGCGGGTTTTGGCGACGTGGAACCCGATTTCCGCAGCGGCTTTGTGGCCCTGGTCGGTCGCCCCAACGCCGGCAAGTCCACGCTGCTCAACGCCTGTTACGGCAAGAAGGTCGCCATTACCTCTCCGGTGGCCCAGACGACCCGCCGCCGTATGCGCGCCGTGGTCAACCGCCCCGGTTACCAGCTGGTCTTCGTTGACACGCCCGGTATCCACAAGCCCAAGGACGGCCTGGGCTCCGAGCTCAATAAGAGTGCCCTGTTTGAGCTCAATGACGTAGACGTCGTCGCGTTTCTGATCGATGCTACCAAGCCGATCGGCAGGGGAGACGCCTGGGTTGCCGAGCGCGTCAAAAACGCCCGTTCCAAGAAGGTCCTGGTGCTCACCAAGGCCGATGAGGCCGACCCCGCACAGGTCATGGAGCAGCTTAAGGCAGCCCACGAGCTCATGGAATACGACGACGAGATCGTAACCTCGTCGGTGAAGAACTTCAACGTCGACGCCTTCATCGAGACCGTTGCGCACTTTTTGCCCGAGGGCCCGCGTTGGTTCCCCGAAGACATGGGTACCGATGCTTCCGACGAGACGCTTGTCGCCGAGTTTGTGCGCGAGAAGGTCTTGCGCCGCACCCGCGACGAGATCCCGCACTCCGTTGGCGTGATCTGCGATGCGCTCGAGCAGACCAAGAAGGTGCTGCGCGTGCACGCCACCATTTACGTCGAGCGCGAGGGCCAAAAGGGCATCATCATCGGCAAGGGCGGCGAGATGATCAAACATATCGGTATCGACGCCCGTCGTGACCTTGAGCGTATCTTTGGCACGCAGGTCTTTTTGGAGCTCGACGTGAAGGTCAAGGCCGGCTGGCACGATGACGAGGCACAGATCCGCCGCTTTGGCTACAATGCCGAAGATTAAGCCTCGGCGTCCATGGCAGGCTCTCGCACATATCGCACAAAGGTGCTCGTTCTCGACAAGACGAAGCTCAAGGAAACCGACCTGATCTTGACGATGCTTGACGAACGGGGACGGCAGGTGCGTGCCGTGGCTAAGGGGGCACGTAAGCCTGGCGGTCGCCTTGCGGCCCGCTGCGAGCTCTTCTGCACCGTTGATATGCTGTTAGCGCATGGTCGCTCGCTCGACGTGGTTTCTCAGGCGGAGCTTATGGAGGCACCGCTCGGTGTCGCCCCTGACTACGAGACGACCTGTGCCGCCAGCGCGATTGCCGAGGTTGCGCGTGTGTGCTCGTTCGAGGATGCCGAGGATCCATTTACCTTTGCCATCACGCAGCGGGCACTCACGCTTGTCGGCAGCGGGCTCGACTCGGCACATATGGACCTGCTTGTGGCGGCCTTTGTTTTTAAACTGCTGTCGCACGTTGGTTACCGACCCGATTTCTCGGCATGCGTGCTGTGCGGAGACCCCATGCTGTCGTATTTTTCGCCCCAGGCGGGCGGCCTCATGTGCGGCTCATGCGCGTCGAGCGTTCCGGGCGCCGAGTTGGTCTCGACCGGCGAGGTTGCATGGCTTCGCGCCCTCATGTCTATGACGTTCGATGAACTCATGGCCGAGCGGATCGATCCGCATACGGCTGCATTTTTGCTGGGGCTTTCGCATGTTTGGGCCGCCACGCACACCGATCAGCGGCTCCGCGCGATGGAATTCATGTTGGGTCGGTGATGATGCGCAGGCGCGCGCCGCTTGTGGTAACATAACGACCTGTTGGTACCTCGACCTTGGATGCTCGCTCCACCGGCGGCTTCCCAGTCCGAGGCGAATAGAGTCGCCCGCGGGCGACGCGAAACGAAAGGTGAAACAATGACTGTTTCCAAAGAGCGCAAGGCGGAGCTGACCGCCCAGTTCGGTAACTCCCCGGTCGATACCGGTAACCCCAAGGTTCAGGTCGCCATCCTGTCCGAGCGCATCAAGGAGCTGACCGAGCACATGAAGTCCCACCAGAAGGACTTCCACACCCGTCGTGGCCTGCTCATGCTCGTTGGCCGTCGTCGTCGTCTTCTCTCCTACATTAAGAAGAACGACATCGTCGAGTACCGTGAGCTGATCAAGGCTCTGGGCATCCGCGACAACATCCAGTAAGGATTTGTACATGCTAAGAGCGTCCTGCGCAGCGGGGCGCTCTTTTTGTGTAAGGGCGTGAACAATCACGCTCTGAAGCGTGGCGGGGGCAGGGGGCCCGCGTCACATGAGAAGCCCGCAGGCAAGGGGCCTGTGGGGTAAAGGAGAACAATGACACTCGTATCCAAGACCTTTGAGCTGTACGGCAAGACCTACACCTTTGAGTCCGGCGAGCTTGCCAAGCAGGCCACCGGCGCCTGTCTGGTCAAGCAGGGCGACACCACGATGCTCGACACCGTGGTCGTCTCCAAGGAGCGTAAGAACTACGACTTCTTCCCGCTGACCGTCGACTTCAACGAGAAGATGTACGCCGCCGGCCGCATCCCGGGTGGCTACCTCAAGCGTGAGGGCCGTCCCAGCGAGAAGGCCACGCTCACGGCTCGTATGATCGACCGCCCGATCCGCCCGAGCTTCCCGGACGGCTTCCGCAACGAGGTGCACATCGTCGCTACCTCGCTCGTCGCCGACCAGGTCAACCCCTTCGACGTCATCAACGTCATGGGTGCTTCTCTGGCCATGACGCTCGGCGGCGTGCCCTTCGAGGGCCCGCTTGCCTGCGTGCGCATCGGCCGCAACGTGGAGACCGGCGAGTTTATCGTCAACCCCACCTATGAGGAGCGCGAGAACTCCGACCTGGACCTGGAGCTGGGCGGCTCTGCCGACTTCATCTCGATGGTCGAGGCCGGCGCCGAGGAGATCTCCGAGGACGACATGCTCGCCGCTATGAAGTTTGGTCAGGAGGCCCTCGCTGCCTTCTGCCAGGCCCAAGACGAGTTCGTCGCCGAGTGGGAGCAGGTCAACGGCGCTATCGTTAAGAAGGAGTACCCGCTCGACCAGCCCGTCGAGGAGGTCCAGGAGCGCATCTTCGCCCACTACGACGAGATGGCCGCTGCCCTGCGCGACGCCGACAAGCTTTCCCGCATCGGTAAGGTCGAGGCGCTGAAGGAGTCCATCCGCGCCGAGTTCACCGACGAGGAGCAGGCCGCCTGGGAGCGCGAGATCCCCGTGGCTCTCAAGAAGCTCGAGAAGAAGGCCATGCGCATCATGGTCGTCGAGACAGGCGAGCGCGTCGACGGTCGTGCCGCCGACGAAATTCGTCCCATCATGGTGAAGGACAACTACCTGCCGCTCGTTCACGGTTCCGGCCTGTTCCAGCGTGGTCAGACCCAGGTGCTCTCCGTCCTGTCCCTCGGCATGCTCAACGAGGGCCAGCGTCTGGATACCATCGAGCCCACCGAGGGCAAGCGCTATATGCACCACTACAACTTCCCGCCGTTCTGCACCGGCGAGACCGGCCGCATGGGCAGCCCCAAGCGCCGCGAAATCGGTCACGGCAACCTGGCCGAGCGCGCTCTGCTTCCGGTGCTCCCCGACGAGAACGAATTCCCCTACGCCATCCGCGTGGTCTCCGAGGTCATGGAGTCCAACGGCTCCTCTTCGATGGCTTCGACCTGCGGTTCCACGCTTGCCCTTATGGACGGCGGCGTGCCCATTAAGCGCCCGGTCTCTGGTATCGCCATGGGCCTGATCCAGGAGGAGGGCAAGACCGTGGTCTTGTCCGATATCCAGGGTCTCGAGGACTTCCTGGGCGACATGGACTTTAAGGTCACCGGCACCACCGAGGGTATCACCGCCCTGCAGATGGACAACAAGGCCACCGGCCTTACCTTCGATATCTTGGCCCGCGCCCTGCAGCAGGCCAAGGAGGGTCGCGCCTTCATCCTGCAGAAGATGCTCGATGTGATCCCCGAGCCGCGTCATACCACGCGCTGCACCGCTCCGCGCATCGTCTCCATCCAGGTTCCGACCGATAAGATCCGTGACGTCATCGGTTCCGGCGGCAAGGTCATCCGCGGCATCCAGGACGAGACCGGCGCTTCGGTCGACATCCAGGAGGACGGCACCGTCTTTGTCGGCGGCACCGGCGAGTCCGTCGATCAGGCCGTCGAGCGCATCAAGCTCATCATTAAGGTTCCCGAGCCGGGCGAGGAGTACACCGGTCGCGTGGTCTCCATCCAGCCCTTCGGCGCCTTCGTCAACCTGCTGCCCGGTAAGGACGGCCTGCTGCATATCTCCCGCGTCGCCAAGGGCCGCGTGGAGAAGGTCGAGGATGTCCTCAACGTGGGCGACGAGGTCAAGGTCGTCGTTATCGAGGTCGACGATCGCGGCAAGATCTCGCTCGATCGTCTCGACAAGCCCGAGGCCCCGGCTCGCGCCGAGGGTGCCTCCGAGGGCGACGGCGAGCACTTCCAGCGTCGCGAGCGTCCGCGTCGCGAGCGCTCCGAGCGCAGCGACCGTCCGCGCCGTCCCGGCGACAACGGAGGCCGCAAGCCCCGCCGTCACCACGACGCCGAGTAACAGCCGCACATAAGCAGCTCAACAAGGGCGACTCCGGGCAGGGGTCGCCCTTTTGCTTGCGCCCGGGAGGGCCGCATATGAAGTTTCCTGCTCTACAGTCCTGCGCAAGACGGAAA
>CABRFZ010000002.1 GCA_902470365.1 uncultured Collinsella sp.
AGAACAGGCTTCTCGCTCGCAGCTAGGCGCAGTCGCAAAAGTACAGGTTTTTGTATCTTTCGACGAAGCTCATTATACGAGTAATTTCAGGCCGTTTTCCCTGATTACACAAATTGCGGCGCAAGCGGATACATCTCCATACCCCTCTACAAAAACCTGTACATTTTTGCACAACAAAAAAAGCCGCTCTAGCAGCGGCTTTTTCTCGTTTGGGCATAAAAAAAGGCGACTGTCCTTTGTGGACGGTCGCCTTTGTTAATTGTTGTGAAGTTTGCCTTAGGCGCGGGTCTTGATCTCCTCGGTCACCTTGGCAACAAACTCGTCAACACTCATCTGAACGGTCTCGCTGGAGCGATCGCGGACGGAGATGTTGCCGGCCTCGACCTCCTTCTCGCCCAGGATGAGCATGTAGGGCACGCGGTCGATGCTGCGGGCCTCGCGAATCTTGTAGCCGATCTTCTCGTCGCGGTCGTCGCAGACCACGCGAATGCCGGCCTCCTCCAGCTTGGCGCACACCTCGTGAGCGTAGTCACGGCTCTTCTCGGAAACCGGAAGCGCCTTGACCTGCACGGGAGCCAGCCAGGTGGGGAACTTGCCCGCAAAGTGCTCAATCAGAATACCGATAAAGCGCTCGATGGAGCCAAAGCACACGCGATGCAGCATGATGGGGCGCTTCTTGGTGCCGTCGGCGTCCACGTACTCCAGATCAAAGTTGAGCGGCATCTGGAAGTCGAGCTGGACGGTGCCGCACTGCCAGGTACGGCCGAGCGAGTCCTCCAGGTGGAAGTCGATCTTGGGGCCGTAGAAAGCGCCGTCGCCCTCGTTGACCTCGTAGTCCATACCCAGCTTCTCCAGAGCGGTGCGCAGGCCCTCCTCGGCGCGAGCCCAGTCCTCGTCCGAACCCATGGAGTCCTCGGGGCGGGTGGAAAGCTCAACGTGGTACTTAAAGCCAAACTTTTGGTACACGGAGTCGATGAGGTTGACCACGCCCACGATCTCGTCGGTCAGCTGGTCGGGACGCACAAACAGGTGGGCGTCGTCCTGGTTAAAGCAGCGCACGCGGAACAAGCCGTGCAGGGCGCCGCGCAGCTCGTGGCGGTGCACCAGGCCAATCTCGCCGGCGCGGATGGGCAGCTCGCGATAGGAGTGCGGCTTGGAGGCGTACACCAGCACGCCGCCCGGGCAGTTCATGGGCTTAATGCAGTACTCTTCGTCGTCGATGACGGTGGAGTACATGTTGTCCTTGTAGTGGTCCCAGTGGCCCGAGGTCTTCCACAGCTGCTTGTTCATGATGAGCGGCGTGGAGATCTCCACGTAGCCGGCCTTGTGGTGGATCTCGCGCCAGTAGTCCAGCAGCGTGTTCTTAAGGATCATGCCGTTGGGCAGAAAGAACGGGAAGCCGGGGGCCTCGTCGCGCATCATAAAGAGGTCCATCTCGCGGCCGATCTTGCGGTGGTCGCGCTTCTTGGCCTCCTCCAGCATGTGCATGTGCTCGTCGAGCTCTTCCTTGGTGGCAAAGGCGACGCCGTTGATGCGGGTGAGCATCTTGTTGTCCTTGTCGCCCTTCCAGTAAGCGCCCGAGACGCCGGTGAGCTTAAAGGCCTTGAGGGCCTTGGTGTAGCAGATGTGGGGGCCGACGCACATGTCGATGTAGTCGCCCTGCTGGTAGAAGGTGATGCGGGCGTCGTCGTCCAGGTCGCCGATGTGCTCGACCTTGTACTTCTCGCCGCGCTCCTCCATAAGGGCGATGGCCTCGGCGCGGGGCTTCTCGTACACGGAGAACTTGAGGTTCTCCTTGACGATCTTCTTCATCTCGGCCTCGATCGCGGGGAAGTCGTCCTCGCTGATCTTGACGCCCTCGGGCAGGTCGACGTCGTAGTAAAAACCGTTGTCGGTCGCGGGACCGTAGGCAAAGTCGGCCTCGGGATAGAGACGCTTGATGGCCTGCGCCATGATGTGCGCGGCGGAGTGGCGGATGACGTGCGTGACCTCGTCCTGCGGGAGCTCGGCCACCGAACCGTCATTGTAGAGTGCCTTCATGGGTATGTTTTCTCCTCTCGGATGCCTGATGCAAGTGCGTGCGATGCGCTCGGCGTTTTTGACTTGCATCATTATAGGCAGGTTGCCTTGGTATACAAGCGCCCGCCGCACCTTAATGGCACGGCGGGCGATTTTCTACGCATGCTTCATCGTGTGGGGCGGGGCTGCGGGGCGCGCGTGCGGCTTGCGCGTGACGCGCGATGCACGTGGCTTGCGGCCGGCCCGGCGATGGATGCGTTACTGGATGCGAGTTCGGCAGTAGGGGCAGACCTTCCAGTGCGCGTCGAGCGGGCGATGGCAGCTGGGGCACACGTTGCGAACCTGGGTGTCGCACACCGGGCAGACCACAAAGTCCTTCTCGATGGGGGCGCCGCACTGCGGGCAAGTACCGTACTGGGCAAGCTGGCGCTCGCGCAGGGCCATATCCAGCTCCTGTTCCTCGCGGTCGGCCGCGTAGGAATGCGGGCGCAGGACCAGGTAGGTGATGAGGCCCACAAACGGGATGAGGGCGATGATGCCCCATGCCACGTAGGCGCTGGCGCCGCGGCGGCGAGCGTCGATGAACACATAAACGACCGACAGCACGTACAGGGCGATGATAAAGCCAACAAAGGCATAGATGACGCCCATAAGCTGCGGCGACATGAGCTCAGAGATGTACTTGGACATTGGGGTGTACCTTTCGGAATAATTACAGTCCGGTCAAGTTTACCACGGGGTTTGTTTATATGGGACTACGGTTGCAAGCGGGGCTGGTGCGGACACAAACATCTCAATCTGTAACAGGTGGAGGCGGAATCCGGGTCTAGATGTTACAGATCGAGACGAACGGGAGGGCCGCCGAGCAAACGTCTCGATCTGTAACAACTAGGACCAAATTTCCTATCTTGCTGTTACAGATCGAGACACAGGGCCCCTCCCCGACTTCAATCTCGATCTGTAACGTCTTGGGCCCCAAAACCCCTCTTAATGTTACAGATCGAGACATTCAAAATCCATCGGAAGGTTTGTCTTGATCTGTAACATCTAGAACCGAAATCATCAGCTAACTGTTACAGATCAAGATGAACGGTGAGCCCTCCGTTAAATATCTCAATCTGTAACAACTAGGGGTCAGAAACCCTTCCATCTGTTACAGATCAAGACAAAGGAAAACGTCCAATCTCAATATCTCAATCTGTAACAACAACTCGGTAAATACAGGTCTTACCGTTACAGATTTAGACATTCGAAACCGACTGATAGGTTCATCTAAATCTGTAACATCTAGACCCCAAAACGGTCCCTAGATGTTACAGATCGAGACAGAAGATCTATCCCTGACTTTAAATCTCAATCTGTAACGCATAGGACCGATTTTCCCCTCTTACTGTTACGAATCAAGACAAACGGAGGGGCCGTCTGGCAGACGTCTCGATCTGTAACATCTGGAACCCAGTTCTTCTGCTTACTGTTACAGAACGAGACAAACCTCTGACGTCAGGGGTGGCAGACAAGGTCACCGATGGTCCTGAGTCTCCCCTCGCCTGCCGTTGGCGGATACAGCGGGGCTGTTCGCCGCATTGCCGCCGCACTGGGGGTGTGCAGACCGTAGGATTGTCCTATTGACAGCCTGTCAACTTGTCTGGGAGGCACCGTGGCAGAAACGTTTGATATCGCGATTGTAGGCGCAGGCATCACGGGATGCGCCATCGCGCGGCAGCTTGCGCGTTTTGACATGTCCATTTGTGTGGTCGAGGCGGCCAACGATATCGCGCTGGGCGCCTCGAAGGCCAACGGTGGCTTGGTGCACGCCGGCTACGATCCGGCGCCGGGCACGGTAAAGGCGCAGGTCAACGCCCGTGGTTGCGAGCTATATGGCACGTGGGCCCAGGAACTAGGCTTTTTGTTCCGCCGCACCGGGTCGATGGTGCTGGGCTTCAACGACGAAGACCGGGCGCACCTGGAGAAGCTGCGCCAGAATGGCCTTGCCAACGGCGTGCCCGAACTGTCGATTATCGGCCCCGAGCGCATCCACAAGCTGGAGCCGCGCGCGAGTGCCCAGGTCTCGTGCGCGTTGTGGTGCCCTTCGACCGGTTACGTCGACCCGTTTGAAGTGGCCATCGCTGCACTAGAGAACGCAGTTGCCAACGGCGTGACGTTTATGCGCTCCGCGCCGGTGGAAGGCATTGAAGTTGCCGGCTCAGATGACGGAGCCGCGCGCTTTACGCTCGTGACGCCCGCCGGCGATGTGCGCTGCCGTTACCTGATCAACGCCGCGGGCAACGGTGCCGCAGACATCTCGCATATGGCGGGTGCCGAGGAGTTCCAGATGGTCTGGCGCCAGGGCAACATCGTAGTGCTGGACAAGGAGCCGCGTGCGCTCATGCCGCTCTACCCCGTTCCCACGCCGATTTCTAAAGGCGTTATCGTCACGGGGACCGTTCATGGCAACACCGTGATTACCGCGACCGCCGCCGTGCGCGAGCCAGGCGACACGCAGACCTATGCGGACGACGTCAACGCGCTCCTGACCGGCGCGCGCAAGCTGGTGCCTGATCTGGACACGCGTCGCGTGGTGCGCTCGTTTGCCGGCGGCCGTCCGGTAATTAAGGGAACGAACGACTTCTTTATTGGGCAGTCGGCCGTGGTGCCGGGGCTGTTCCAGGCTGCGGGCATTCAGTCGCCGGGCGTGGCAAGCGCGCCGGCCATTGCCGAGCGCATGGAGCAGGTGCTGCGCAATGCCGGCGTGGTCCTGCACGAACGGAACGATTGGGACCCGATTCGCCACGCGCCGGACGACTTTGACCGCGCGCCGCTTACGCGCAAAGAAGAGCTCATCGAGTCCGACCCCGCGTGGGGGCAGATCATCTGCCGCTGCGAGACGGTGCCCGAGGCCGAGATCGTGGCCGCGATTCGGCGCCGCCCGGGCGCGGTTTCGGTCGAGGGCGTCAAGCGCCGCTGTCGTGCCGGCATGGGTCGGTGCCAGAGCGGCTTTTGCCAGAGCCGCGTGGTAGCGATCTTGGCGCGCGAACTGGGCTGCGACCCCAGCGTGGTGCTGTTGGAGGATGCCGGTTCTTGGCTGGTAGAGGGACCGCTGAAGGGAGTGCGCTAGGATGGCTACGCTTGATATGCGCGACGGACGCGCGGATGCCGGAGCTACCGAGGCGGTGCAGACGCAGGCCTTCGACGTGGTTGTTATCGGCGGCGGACCTGCTGGCATGGCGGCTGCGCTCGCCGCGCATAAGGCCGGCGCCCACGTGGCCATCGTGGAGCGCGAGCAGCATCTGGGCGGTATCCTGCGCCAGTGCATCCACCCCGGTTTTGGCCTTTCGCACTTTAAACAGGAGCTCACCGGTCCCGAGTACGCGCAGCGCTTTATCGACCAGGTGTGCTCGACTGATATTGCGCTGTTCCTGGGCAGCATGGTGCTTGGGATTGATTCGGGCGAGGGCGAGGCTGTGGGCACGCTGAATGCGGACAAGACCGCGGGAGCCACCGCAGTCCATACCGTCACGCTCATGAGCCGTACCGGCATGCTTCAGCTCACCGGGCGTGCGGTCGTCCTTGCCATGGGATGCCGCGAGCGCACACGCAGCGAGATCAAGATCCCCGGCAGCCGTCCCGCCGGCGTGTTTACGGCGGGCCTGGCGCAGCGATACATCAATATCGAAAATCTCAAGCCCGGCTCACGTGCCGTCATTTTGGGCTCGGGCGACATCGGGCTTATCATGGCGCGCCGCTGCACGCTCGAGGGGATTTCGGTCGAGGGCGTGTACGAGCTCATGCCATACGCCAACGGTCTGCGCCGCAACGTCAAGAACTGCCTGGACGACTTTGGCATTCCGTTGCACCTGTCCACCACCGTCACGCGCGTGATCGGACACGATCGCGTGGAGGCCGTAGAGGTGAGTCGGGTAGACGAGAGCCTGGCGCCCATTCCGGGAACCGAGCGCGTTGTTCCGTGCGACACGCTGCTGCTTTCGGTTGGTCTGATTCCCGAGAACGAGCTTTCGGTGGGCGCGGGCGTTGAGCTTGACCCACGCACGCGCGGCGCCGTAGTGGACCAGAGCCTGCAAACGGGCGTGCCGGGCATCTTTGCCTGTGGCAACGTGCTGCACGTGCACGACCTGGCCGACAACGTGACGACCGAGTCCGAGCGTGCCGGCGCGGCTGCGGCGGCATACGCGCTGGGGAGCGGCGCGAACGTCGGGCACGGTACTGCGGACCCGAGCTGCCAGCTCACGGTCTCCCCCGCCGGCATTGCGGGCTACGCGCTGCCGGGACGCATTACGGCTGTGGCACTCACCAAACTCAATTTCCGCGTGCGCCGACCGGTCGACGCCGCCCGCGTGCGCATTCTGGCAGGCGACGAAGAACTGTTTGCAGGCAAGGTCCGCCCGTTTAAACCGAGCGTGATGGAGAGCTTCCCACTGCCGGCAAAGGTGATTCAGCGCGCACTCGACCTGGGTGTTAGCGAGATTGTCCTGTCCGTCGATCCCATTGAGGAGGCGTAAGGCCATGAGCACGAATGTGACCGAGACATTGCAGTTCAACTGCACCACCTGCCCATCCGAATGCCTCTTGACCGTGGAGGTGGAGCGCGACGCAGACGACGCCGTGGTAGAGGTGCGCTCCGTGACCGGCAACAGCTGCCCGCGCGGTGATACGTTCGCACATCAGGAGCTCACCTGCCCCATGCGCGTGCTCACCACTACCGTGGCCGTATCCGGCGGCGACGAGGCGCTGCTGCCCGTGCGCACGGCCGAAGCCATCCCGCTGGCACTCCACACCCAAGCCATGGACCTCATCCGCGGCCTGGTCGTCGAAGCCCCCATCCGCATGGGCGACGTCGTTCTGGATGACATCCTCGGCACCAACATCAACCTCGTCGCCAGCATGGACATCGACCCAGCCTAAGCAGCTCATTTGGGACGGGGCTTCATCCCCCTCTGCAGTTGCGGTGAAATAGTTCCTGTTTTATGCCATTGCCCCGGCAAACAGGAACTATTTCACCGCAACTTATGTGGGGGCGCTTGGGATACCATGGTGGCACCCTAGCGAAAGGATGTTTCATGGCACATGTCGATGACCAGCGTGTGGCGCGCGTGCTCGATGCTCTCGAGGCTCAGCACCCCGACTCGCAGCTGCTCGTAAACGACCCGTGGTCGATTTATTACCTGACCGGCTTTTATGCCGATATGTTCGAACGTTTTTGCGGTGTGCTGCTCGCGCGCGATAGCGAGCCTGTAATCTTGGTCAACGCGCTGCATCAGCTGCCCGAGTACGACAATGCCCGCGTCGCCTATCACACCGACACCGACGTCGTGACCGACGCCATCGCTCGCGAGGTCAATCCCTCCAAGCCCCTTGGCATCGATTCCGTTATGCGCTCGGGCTTTTTGATGCCGCTCATGGAGCGCCACGCCGCCAGCGAGTTTTTCCTGGGCGACTTTGCCGTCACCGCCGCACGCACCCACAAGGACGAAGCCGAGCAGGAGCTGATGCGCGCGTCCTCGGCCGCTAACGACGACGTGATGGCCGACGTCATCAAGCTCGTCCACGAGGGCGTGACGGAGCGCGAAATTGCCGACCAGATGCTCGGCTTGTATCGTAAGCACGGCTGCGAGGGCTTTAGCTTTCCGCCCATCGTGAGCTTTGGCGCTAACGCCGGCGACCCGCACCACGAACCAGACGACACCGTGCTCAAGCGTGGCGACGTGGTACTGTTCGACATTGGCGGACGCCGCCGCAACTACTGCTCGGACATGACGCGCACGTTCTTTTGGGGCGAGCCGGACGAGGAGACGGCGCGCATCTACAACATCGTGCGCCGCGCCAATGAGGCCGCCGAGGCGATCATCGCACCAGGCGTGCGCATGTGCGACCTGGACCGCGCCGCGCGCGACGTGATTGAGGAGGCGGGCTATGGGCAGTACTTTACGCATCGCCTGGGCCACTCGATCGGTCTGCAAGACCACGAGCCGGGCGATGTCTCACTTGTTAACGAGCAAGTTGTAGAGCCGGGTATGACGTTCTCCATCGAGCCGGGCATCTATCTCCCCGGCCACACCGGCGTCCGCATCGAGGACCTGGCCCTGGTCACCGAGTCCGGCGTCGAGATTCTCAACGCCTACCCCCACGACCCAGTCCGCCTAGACTAGCTGGTCCCCAAGCCCCCAAACTAAGTTGCGGTGGAATAGTTCCTGGATGGACTGCTAGAACCCAAATACAGGAACTATTTCACCGCAACTGATGAGGGGGTATGGGTTAACGGAGCAAGCCGGCCACTTCGCCGGCTAGGGTGATGGTGCCGGCTGCTACGAAGGGCTCGCCGGCGGCATCGAGGGCTGCGAGGGCCTCGGACACGCTAGGGTACACGCCCGCGAGCTTATCGGCGTCCACCAGGGCAGCAAGCTCCTCCGCCGGCAGGGCGCGGTCGGAATCGGTCTGGGTCACGACCACGCGGGGGAAAGCCGGAACAAGCACGTCGACGATGCCCGCCACGTCCTTATCAGCCAATGCGGCGCACAGCAGCGTGGGGCGATTCTCCACGCACGGATCGATCTCGTCCAGCGCGCTCACAAAGTTCTCGCAGCTCTGGGGGTTATGGCAGGCGTCGATCAGCTTGAGTGGATCGGTTCCCAGCACATCAAAGCGACCCGGCGTGGGGCAGCCCATAAGCGAAGCGTCGAGCGCATCGTGGTCGAGCTCGCGACCCAGATAGCCCTCGCACAGCATAATCGCACACGCGGCATTCTGCGGCTGATACGCCGGCTTAACCATCCTCGACGTATAGATCGCGCGCGGCGTGGTGCAGCTAAACTCCACCGTATCGCCCACGTGTGCCGGAAGTTTGGTCGTCGTATGGCTCACCACGAGCGGCACAACGCCGCACTCACGGCAACGGGAATCCATCACACGCTGAACGCTCGCCTCATGCGTACCCTCGCCCAAAACAACCAAACGCCCAGGCTTTATAACCGCAGCCTTCTCCCCCGCAATGGCCTCGAGGGTATCGCCAAGGACCTTCGTATGGTCGAGTCCAATGCCCGTAATGGCGACGGCCACGGGATCGGTCGCACTTGTGGCATCCCAGCGTCCGCCCATGCCAACCTCAAGCACGGCCACGTCCACGCAAGCCTCGGCAAACATAGTCAAACCAGCCACGGACAAAAGATCGAAGGGCGTAATAGAACGGAGCTCCTCGCCCGCCGCCTCACGACGTGCGTTGAGACGACGACCCGCCTCATACGCCGCAGAGACACCATGGGCAAAGACCTCGTCTGAGACGACCTTTCCGTCAATCTCCATACGCTCGGGATAGCGCACCAGATGAGGCGACGTAAAGAGTGCCGTCTTAAGGCCCTCACCACGAAGAATGGCAGCCGAGAATCGCGTCGTCGAGGTCTTTCCATTGGTACCCGCTATCTGGACGCAATCATAGAACTCGTCAGGACGACCAAGCTCATCGAGCATCTCGACGACGGTCTCGAGCAGCGGCGTGGAATAACGCGCGATCTTACCCGTATCGGCCGCAAGTGCAACAGCCTCATCAAAAGAAAGCTCCGGAACCTCAAACGGCACCGAATACAACCCAGAACGCTTTGCCATAGCCAAAGTCCCCTCAACATAAAAAGAGGCCCGTAAGCAACAACGAGCCCCTCCCATTCAAAATATCAGCCAACACCGCTTTGCAGCGAGATCAAGGCCACAACCCTGTGGCCCTAACGCGCCAGATGCAAACAACCACGTAAACGAACTAGGAGCGGCCCGACGCTTTGCTCGATACAATTTCCGCACGCAAGGGACAGCACTTAATGTGCTGTCCGTCTTGCGCAGGACTGTCCGCAGTAGCGAGCAATGCCCCAAACCGCGTCCCCCCGTACCGCCTACGAGAAGTCAGCAACCTGAGCAGTCAGCGCCGCCAGGATCTCCTTGAGCTCAGCTGCACGGTCCCTCTTCTTCTGGACCACGGCAGGCGCGGCCTTGGCCACAAAGCCCTCGTTGGCGAGCGTCTTCTCGCAGCCGGCGAGCTCCTTCTGGGCCGCGGCAATCTCCTTCTCCAGGCGCGCCTTCTCGGCCGAAAGGTCAACCTTGCCCTCGAGCACCACAAAGACCTCGACGCCGCTATCGACCACGGCAATGCTCGCAGCCGGCTTCTCAACATCGGTACCCATGACCAGCGAGGCGGTGTTGGCCAGCGGCTCGATGGTCGAGCGCAGGCTCTCGAGCTTCTCGATGTCCTCGGCACCGGCACGCACGACCACGTCGAGCTCGGCCTTGGGGCTCAAGCGATAGCGCGAACGGGTGGCGCGGGCGGCAGACACGACGGTGCGGCACAGCTCAAACGCGCGCTCGGCGTCCTCGTCGACATACTTGGCATAGTCGGCGGGCTCGGGCCACTTGGCGATCATGAGCGCCTCGGCGCGGTGCACGTTGCCCTCGGCGTCCAGATCGAGCACGCTCGCCGGCATGTTGTCCCAGATCTCCTCGGTGACAAACGGCATAAGCGGGTGCATCAGGCGAATGGAGGTGTCGAGCACAAAGATCAGGTTGCGCTGGGCCTGCAGACGGCCTTCGCCCTTCAGGCGGGCCTTGGTGACCTCGACGTACCAGTCGCAGACCTCGTTCCAGAAGAACTGCTGCACGCCGCGGGCCATATCACCAAAGGTGTAGTTCTCAATACCCTCGGTGACCATCTTCACGGCCTTTGCCAAGCGACTGAACATCCAGGCGTCGGCCGGCGTCTCCACGACGGGCTCGCCGGGCGTGTAGCCCTCCATGTTCATAAGCAGGAAGCGGCTGGCGTTCCAGATCTTGGTCACAAACGACTTGGCCTGCTCGGTGCGCGGGCTGTCGATGAGCTTCTTGGTCTTCTTGTCGATGTTCGCGTCAAACTTGACGTCCTGGTTGTTGGTGCACAGCGTCAGCAGGTTGAAGCGCATGGCGTCGGCGCCGTACATGCCAATGAGGTCCATGGGGTCAACGCCATTGCCCTTGGACTTGGACATGCGGCTGCCGTCCTTGGCCAGGATCGTCGGGTAGATGACGACGTCCTTAAACGGCACCTCGTCCAGGAAGTACAGCGAGCTCATGACCATGCGGGCGACCCACAGCGCGATAATGTCGCGCGCGGTGACGAGCGCTGTCGTGGGGTGATGGCCCTCGAGCAGCTCCGGCTTTTGCGGCCAGCCCTGCGTGGCAAAGGTCCACAGTTGCGAGCTGAACCAGGTGTCCAGCACGTTCTCGTCCTGGTGCACGTGATGGCCGCCACACTTGGGGCACACGTCGGTGTCCTCGGTAAGGGCGTCCTCCCAGCCGCAGTCCTCGCAGTAGAACACGGGGATGCGGTGGCCCCACCACAGCTGGCGGCTGATGCACCAGTCTTTGAGGTTCTCCATCCAGGTGGTGTAGGTCTGCGTCCAGCGCGCGGGGTGGAAGGTGACCTTGCCGGAGTTGACGGCGTCGAGTGCCGGCCCCTTGAGCTTGTCGACGGCGACGAACCACTGCTCGGACAGCCACGGCTCAAGCGCGGCATCGCAACGGTAGCAGTGCATGACGGAGTGGTCGTGGTCCTCGACGTGATCTAGCAGGTCATGCTCCTCAAACCACTTGATGACGGCCTCGCGGCACTCGTCGCGGTTCATGCCGGTGAACTCGCCGTAGCCCTCGACGACTACCGCGTGCTCATCGAAGATATTGATCTGCGGCAGGTCGTGGGCCTGACCCATGGCGTAATCGTTGGGGTCGTGGGCCGGGGTGACCTTTACAAAGCCGGAGCCAAAGTTGGCGTCGACGTGCCAATCCTCAAAGATGGGGATCTCGCGATCGACGATGGGGAGCTTGACGGTCTTACCCACAAAGGCGGCCTTCTCGGGGTCCTTCGGGGAGACGGCGACGCCCGTGTCGCCGAGCATGGTCTCGGGGCGCGTGGTGGCGACGACGATGTAGTCCTGGCCGTTGACCGGCTCGGTCAGCGGGTAGCGCAGGTGCCACAGATGGCCCTTCTCGTCCTTGTACTCGGCCTCATCGTCCGAGATGGCGGTTGTGCAGTTGGGGCACCAATTGACGATGCGCTTGCCGCGGTAGATCAGACCATCGTGGTACCAGTCGCAGAAGACCTTGCGCACGGCCTGCGCGTAGTCCTCGTCCATGGTAAAGCGCTCGTTATCGAAGTCAACGGAGCAGCCCATACGCTTGATCTGCTCGACGATGATGCCGCCGTACTCGTGGGTCCAATCCCAGCAAGCGTCGACAAACTTGTCGCGACCGATCTCTAGGCGGCTAATGCCCTCGCTCTTGAGTTTCTTGTCGACCTTGGTCTGCGTGGCGATACCGGCGTGGTCGGTGCCCAGCACCCAGCGCGTGGACTTGCCGCGCATGCGGGCCATACGGATGATGGCATCCTGGATGGAGTCGTCGGTGGCGTGACCCATGTGGAGCTTGCCGGTCACGTTGGGAGGCGGAATGGTGACGGTGCAGTCGCCCACGCCCTCACGGCGCTTGTAGTAGCCGCCGTCGAGCCACTTCTGCAGGATCGCCGGCTCGTTGGTCGACGGATCGTAGTTCTTGGGCATTTCTTCCATATATCTCTCCCTGTCCCGCCGGGGAGGAATGTAGGCCCGATTTTCGCTCGGTCAGGTCCTGGGCTCGCTCGAAGACCACATTAAGTGGTCTTCGGCTCGTGCGGAATCTACGAAAATCGGGCCTACATTCCTCCCCTTAGGTATCGATTACTTCAGTCTGTAATGACTTTGCTGAGGCTTAAACAAACACACAGAATAACACAGGTAGTTGGGGTTATTGCGCATATATAAAATAGCCTCCGACCGCGGGTGGTCAGAGGCTATTTGCAAACACGTTTTAGGCTGGTTTACCCGTAGATGCGCTGGGGTTGTTCTTCGCCCTTTACGGAGGCTTCGGTCACGATGACCTTGGAAACACCCTCCTCGCTGGGAAGATCGAACATCGTCTGCTGCAGCACGTCCTCGCAGATGGAGCGCAGGCCGCGGGCGCCGGTCTTGCGGGCAAGCGCCATGCGGGCGATCTCATGCAGGGCGGCGTCCTCAAACTCAAGCTCAACGTCCTCGAGCTGGAACATCTTACGGTACTGACGCACCACGGCGTTCTTGGGCTCGGTCAGGATCGACACCAGGTCGTCTTCGTCGAGCGCCTGCGTCTGGGTGACGACGGGCGTACGGCCCACGAACTCGGGGATCATGCCAAAGGCGTTAAGGTCCTGCGGGAGCACCTGGCGCAGCAGGTCGTTCTCGTCGACCGAGGTGGGGCCGGCGATCTCGGAGTTAAAGCCCACGCCCTTGTTGCCCACACGGTCGGCAATGATCTTGTCCAGACCCACAAAGGCACCGCCGCAGATGAACAGAATGTTGGTCGTGTCAATCTGCAGCAGCTCCTGCTGGGGATGCTTGCGGCCGCCGGTGGGCGGAACGCTTGCCACCGTGCCCTCAAGAATCTTAAGCAGCGCCTGCTGAACGCCCTCGCCCGAAACGTCGCGGGTAATGGAGAGGTTCTCTGCCTTGCGGGCGATCTTGTCGATCTCGTCCACGTAGATAATGCCGACCTGCGCGCGCTCAATATCGCCATCGGCGGCATTGATGAGCTTGAGCAGGATGTTCTCCACGTCCTCACCCACGTAACCAGCCTCGGTGAGCGCGGTGGCGTCGGCGATGGCAAACGGAACTTCGAGGATGCGCGCAAGCGTCTGGGCGAGCAGGGTCTTGCCGGTACCGGTGGGACCGAGCAGCAAAATGTTGGACTTGGCGAGCTCCACCTCGTCCATATCATCGTCGAGCTGCGAGTCCAAGCCGTCGTCAAAGGCCGAAAGCGCAGCGCCGCCCTCGATGACGCGGCGATAGTGATTGTACACGGCAACCGACATGGCGCGCTTGGCGTCCTCCTGGCCCATGACATAGGCCGAAAGCTCGTCATAGATCTCGTGCGGCGTCGGCACATGCGTAATGACCTGACGGTCGTCCTCGAGCTCAAAACCCTCGGTCTCGGGGTCCACGGCGGGCTGGGATGCAGCCTGGCCGTGATCGTTGAGGAAGCCCGGCAGCTTGCCGTTGCGGGCTGCGTCCATAAAGTCCGAAGCCAGCGACTCCTCCAAGATCTCGGAGCAGGCGGCGACGCACTCGTCACAGATAAAGATATTGGTCGGACCCTTAACAAGGCGACGAACCTGTCCCTGCTCTTTTCCGCAGAAGGAGCAGCGAATGGGGTTGCCGTTCTCGTCGAAGTTGTCCTGCATGTTACCGGCCATCCTAGGCGTCCTTCGAGGCGAGGTCGCGCGAGGTGACGATACGGTCGATCAGGCCGTAGTCGAGGGCCTCGGTAGCGGTCAGGTAGTTGTCGCGCTCGGTATCGGCCTGGACTTTCTCGATGGGCTGGCCCGATGCGTCGGACAGGATCTGGTTGAGCTCGCGACGAGTCTTCTTGATCTCCTCGGCCACGATCTCGATCTCGGTCTGCTGGCCCTGGGCACCGCCGCTGGGCTGGTGAATCATAACCTTGGAATGCGGCAGGCAGAAGCGCTTGCCCTTGGCGCCGGCCGAAAGCAGCACGGCGGCCATAGACGCCGCCATACCCACGCAAATGGTGGAGACCTGCGGCTTAATGAAGTTCATAGTGTCCAGAATCGCTAGGCCGGAGTAGACCTCGCCACCGGGCGAATTGATGTAGAGCGAGATATCCTTCTCGGCATCCTGGCTCTCAAGATGCAGCAACTGGGCAACGACCAGGTTGGCACTGACGGAGTTAATCTCCTCGCCCAAGAAGATGATTCGGTCGTTGAGCAGGCGCGAATAGATATCGTAGCTGCGCTCGCCGCGCGGCGTCTGCTCGATAACGTATGGCACGAGGGCGGAATCGAACTTAGCGATCATACGCATCTCCATTTCTCTCTTGCGGACCAAATTGGTTCTAGATAAACGTACGGTGCCCGCATGCTATGCATTGGCTGGCACCGTACGAAGCAACCGGATAACCGGTGTATAACTTTACCCCATCACGGGCGCACCCATGCGCTCGCGGGCAAGGTGGCGAGAATTACTCGGCGTCCTTGGCGGTCTCGTCGACCTCGGTCACCTTGGCGTTCTCGACCAGGTGGTCGACGGCCTTGGAGCGACGGATGGACTCGCGGACGGCAGGCATGCGGCCATCGGCGATGAACTCGGCCTTGGAAGCCTCGACGTCCTTGACGCCGGCCTTCTCGAACTCGGCGTTGATGTCGTCCTCGGTGACCTCGATCTTGAGCTCACGGGCGAGGGCGTCGAGCGCCAGGGACTCACGGGCAACGTCGTTGGCCTGCTTGTGCAGGTCGCCAATGAACTGCTCCATGGTCAGGCCGGAAGCGGGCAGCCAGGTGTCCAGCGTCATGCCGCGGGCAGCGAGGTTGGACAGGAAGTTCTGGCCAAGCTCCTCAAAGACGGACTGCTCGTAGTCGGCGTCCATCTCGTCGAGCTGCAGGCGCTCGGCGAGAGCGGAGACGCAACGGTTCTCCTTCTCGGCCGGGAGGCGGGAAGCCTTGTCCTGCTCGATCTCGATCTTGATGGCGTCGCGCATGGCGTCGATGCTGTCGAAGCCAAAGTCGGACTTGACGAGCTCATCGGTGAGCTCCGGGGTGTTGCGGACCTTGATGCCCTTGACGGTGACCTCGACGGTGTGGGTCTCGGCTTCCTCGCCCTCCTCGACCTCGTCGGTCCAGGTGACGGACTTGACGTCGTCAACGTTAGCGCCGATCAGGGCCTCGTTGAACTCCTTGGGGTTGCTGTCACTGCCGGCGATGAGCATGCGGCCCTCGGCGGCGAAGTTGTCGGCGTTCTCGACGGCCTTGAGGTCGACGGTGACGTAGTCCTCGGCCTCGACGGCGCGACCCTCGACGTCCTCGAAGGTGGCACGGTAGTTGAGGAGCATCTCGACCTGGTTGTTGATCTCGGACTCGGTGACCTCCGCAGGGGGCATCTCGATCTCGACGGCGTCGAAGGAGGAGAGCTCAGCGGCGGGACGCAGGGAGAACTCGACGGTGTAGGTGTAGTCCTCGTGATCCTTGGCGAGGTCGAGCTCCTTGTAGTCACCGCTCTTGGTGGGGACGATGTCCAGCTCGTTGAGGACGGCGGGCTCGTTGGCGGCGATCAGGTCGTTGGTGGCCTGAGCGAGGGTAGCCTCGGCGCCAAGAGCGGAGTCGATGACCGGACGGGGGGCCTTGCCGGCGCGGAAGCCCGGGAAGCGATACTTCTTGGCGGTGTCCTTGTAGGCCTTCTTGATCGCGGCGTCGACGTCGGCGGCCGGGATGGTGACCGTAGCGGTGAGCTTGGCGTCCTTGACGTCAGAAGCGGTGATGTTCAACACGTTCCTCCTCATACTGCCCAGCTTATCTGAGGTGCTGGTACCTTTATGCAACAAGCGTCGCGAGGGCATAAGCCGACGCGGGTGCGTTGGTGCGGGCGAAAGGACTCGAACCTTCACGGGAATCCCACCAGAACCTAAATCTGGCGCGTCTACCAATTCCGCCACGCCCGCATGAGCGCACAGACTAGGAATGATAGCAGATACGGGCGACATACGCACGCACACGTTTTACAGGCTCACGACCTCACCACGAGTGCAAAAGGCGGGGCGAGTTGCCCCACCCCGCAAATTACGACTTGTTCGCTGACCCGCTACTCCCCCAGCAGGGCCTTCTCGGGCGTGATGGGCAGCGAGCGAACCTGATGGCCGGTGGCGTGCGCCACGGCCGAAGCCACGGCAGCGAGCGGCGTGTTGATGACGACCTCGCCGATCGACTTGGCGCCAAACGGGCCCGTCGGCTCGTAGCTCGGCTCAAAGGCCACGCGAATGCTGCCGATATCCAGGCGCGTGGGCAGCTTGTAGCTCATAAAGTTGCCGGTGCGCAGGCGGCCGCGGTCATCATGCTCAACGATCTCGTAGAGCGCGTGACCGATACCCTGGGCAATGCCGCCCTCGGCCTGAACGCGCGCGAGCGCCTCGTTGATCACGGTGCCGCAGTCGACGGCCGCCGCATAGTCCACCACAGTCACCTTGCCGGTGGCCTTGTCGACCTCGACCTCGGCAATGCCGGCCATAAACGGCGGAGGCGAAACGGGCAGGCAGGCAGAGGCGTGCGAGGTGAGCGCGTCGCCGCCCGCGATGTTCTTGACACACAGGTTGGCAAAGTCGCGCAGCGTAAGGTAGCGACCGCGCTCGCGCGCGGCGCGCTCGTCGGACAGACGCACGTACTGGCCATCGAAGACCACGTCGGCGGCATCCACATCCCACATCTGGGCTGCCTTGGCGCAAATCTTCTCGCGCAGCTCGGTCGCGGCGTTCTTGGCGGCAAGGCCCGTCACGTACGTGCCCGAGCTCGCGTACGAGCCGGCATCAAACGGCGACACGTCGGTGTCCACGCCGCGCACCACAATGAGCGAGCTCTCCACGCCCAGCTCCTCGGCGGCAATCTGCGCCAGGATCGTGTCGACGCCCATGCCGTTATCGGTGGCGCCGGTGCCGATGGTAATGAATCCATCCTCTTCCAGGCGCATGTCGATGCCGGCGATGTCCACGTTGGAGATGCCTGAGCCCTGCATGGTGAGCGCGCAGCCCAGAGCACGCACGCGATCGCCCAGGTCAACGGCCAGCGGCTTGTCGCGCCAGCCGATCATGTCCATTGCGCGCAGCAGGCAGCGGTCGAGCGCGCAGGCGTTGAGTTTCTCGTTGTAGTACTGCGGCATGATCTCGCCCTCGCGCACGATGTTCTTAAGGCGCAGGTCGGCGGGATCCACGTGCAGCATGTCGGCGAGCTCGTTGACGGCGCTCTCCACGGCAAACTGGCCCTGGGTGGCACCGTAGCCGCGATACGCGCCGCCGCGGTTGGTGTTGGTGTAGACGGCGTCCCAGCTAAAGCGGCTCGCCTTCACGTGATTGTAGATGGGCAGGCTCTTGTGGCCCGAAAGGCCGATCGTCGTGGTGGCATGCTCGCCATACGCACCGGCGTTGGACAGCGTATGCAGGTCGATGGCTGTGATGGTGCCGTCGTTCATGGCGCCTAGCTTAACGGTCATCTGCATCTGGTGACGCGAGTTGCCCGCGGTGATGGTCTCCTCGCGGGTGTAGCAGCAATAGCTCGGACGGCCGGTCTGCTGGGTGACGAACGCCACGAAGATCTCGCAGCAGCCTGTCTGCTTGGAGCCAAAGCCGCCACCGATGCGCGGCTTAATGACCTGCACCTGCGACTGCGGAATGTCGAGCGACTGAGCGACCATGCGGCGCACGTGGAAGGGCACCTGCGTAGAGGTGGTCACCGAGATGCGCCCGAACGCGTCGGTCGTCGCGAAGGCGCGGAAGGTCTCCATGGGCGCGGTCTGCGTAGCCTGGCTGGTGTAGGTGCGGGTGAAGACGATGTCACTCTGGGCGAAGGCCTCGTCCAAGTCGCCAAAATCGCTGGTACCGCTGCACACCAGGTTGCGAGCAATGTCGCCGCCCTGCGGGAACATAAAGGTCACGTCGCCCTCGGGGTGGACCACGATGTCGTTATCGAGCGCCTGGGTAAAGTCGAGCAGCGGCTCGAGCACCTCATAGTCGACCTTGATGAGCTTGAGCGCCTTGTCGGCGGCCTCCTCGGTCTCGGCGGCGACGATCGCCACCTCCTCGTTTTGGTAACGGACGAGGTTCTCGAGGATCAGGCGGTCGTAGGGACTCGGCTGCGGATAGCTCTGGCCGGCAATGGTAAAGCGACGCTTGGGCACGTCCTCGTAGGTGTAGACGCCCACGACGCCGGGTACCTTCAGGGCGCGCGACGTATCGATGGAGCGGATCTTGGCGCGGGCATACGGGCTGCGCTTGAGCTTAACGATCAGGGCGCCGGCGGGCACCATGTCGCCCGTGTAGACGGGACGACCCTCGAGCAGCGCCTTCGAGTCCTTCTTGGGCTGCTTGTGGGTGATCTGCTTGTAGGAGACGCCGTCGCAGCTGGTGTCGTTGACGGGCAGCTCGGGCATCTCGAAGCCTACCTGCACGCCGGACTCGTTGAGGAAGCGGACGATGGCGCGCAGCTGGCTCTCGTAGCCGCTGCAGCGGCAGAGGTTGCCGGCCAGCTGGCGCGACAGCTCCTCGCGCGTGGCAACGAGGCTTGGGTCCTCCTTGGCAGCACGGGCAAGCGCCAGCACGTTCATGATGAGGCCGGGGGCGCAAAAACCGCACTGCTCGGCACCTTCGGCAGCCATCGCACGGGCCAGTGCCTCGGACTCGGTCTTGAGGCCCTCAAGCGTGGTGATGGTACGACCCTCGACGCGCGCCGCGGGAACCGAGCAACTCAGCACCGGGTCGCCGTCGAGCCACACCGTGCACAGGCCGCAGTTGGTGGTCTCACAGGCGCAGCGCACCGACGCGCAACCCTGCTCGCGCAAAAGCGCAAAGAGCATGGTGTCGGGGGCAATCTGGACCTTGACCTTACGGCCGTTGAGCGTAAAGGAAAGATCGATGAGTTTGGCAGCCATTAGCGCACCTCACTAGAATCGACGCCGGGCACGCGGCGGCAGGAATACTCGTCCGTGGCAAACTTAGGAATCTGCACGCCCTCGAGCTCGCGGGCAAGCGCGGCCGAAAGCTCAATGCCGGCGGCGCGGCGCACGGCCTGAATCGCCAGCGGGGCCGAGATGCGGCGGCGGTAGTCGGCCGAGCCCCACAGGTTGGTACCGTAGCTCAGGGCACGCACAGATGCGGCCAGAGCACGAAGCTCGTCCTCGGAAGGCTGCTCGTTCACCAGACCGCATGCCTCGCCCTGCAGCAGGTTTGCGCGCAGTGGACGGGCACCCACGGTGACATGCCAGCTGTTGTTCCACCAGGCAGCGGTGACGTTGAGCGAGGGGAAGTCGGTCGCGGCCTTGCGCACGGCCTCATAGCTTGCGCGGTAGTCGTGCTTAACGACCACGATGTGCTCGATCACGTCGCGCACGTAGCCCATGTCAACGAACTCCGCGAGCGGCACGCGGCCGGCGCCCGTCAGCTCAACGTACGAATCGAGCGCCAAAAAGGCCGAGAGCACGTCAGAGAAACCAAAGCGACCGTAAATGCTGCCGCCCACCGTGGCGGTATTACGCAGCTGCACGCCCACGATATCGTGGACGGCGAACTCAAAGACATGGTTGACAAGCGCGTTGAGCTCGGCGTGACGCTCGAGCTGGCGCAGGGTGCACATGGCGCCGATGCGAAACTCGGTCTCGGTCTCCTCGATCTGATCGAGTCCACAGGCCGAAAGGTCAATCGCCGTCGACACGCGACGCGAACCCAGGCGCATCCAGATGCCGCCGCCCACAATCTTGTTGTTGCGGTTCTTCTGTAAGAGCTCATAGGCTTCGGCCGCGTTTCCAACACGGACGTAGGTACCGAACTTGAGCACGTTCTCCCCCATCTCTTCACTTGTCCAGTACTTTTAAGTGTACCAAACGAGGGGCCGCACACCGTTTTAGGACAAAATCCACCCACCCATCCATAACTTGCGGTGATATACGGACTGATTAGCCGTTCTGGGACGCAAAACAGTCCGTATATCACCGCAAGTTATGAGGAGTCCTCCGGGATAGAAAAGGCTCCCAGCCAGATAGCTGGGAGCCTCATCGCATGCTATGTCGAGCGAAGATTTAGCAGACGCCCTGGGCGAGCATAGCGTCGGCGACCTTCAGGAAGCCGGCGATGTTGGCGCCCATGACGAAGTTGCCCTCCTGGCCGTACTCCTTGGCGGTGTCGTCCACGTTGTGGAACATGCCGCGCATGAGCTGCTCGAGCTTGCCGTCGACCTCCTCGAAGGTCCAGGACAGGTGCTCGGCGTTCTGGCTCATCTCCAGGCCGGACACGAGAACACCGCCGGCGTTGGCAGCCTTACCGGGCATAAAGGCGACGCCGTTCTCCTGGAAGTAGGTCGTGGCCTCGATGGTCGTGGGCATGTTCGCGCCCTCGCCGACCACCTTGCAGCCGTTGGCGACGAGTGCCTGGGCGTCCTCGAGCAGCAGCGTGTTCTCGCGAGCGCAGGGCAGCGCGATATCGCAGGGAAGCTGCCACACGCCGCGGCCGTCGCCCTCGTGCCAAACGGCGTTGGGCTTCTCGTCAACGTACATGGCGAGCGTAACGCCCTTGTCGTGGCCAGAGCGCTTCTTGTTGTAGATGTGCTCGAGCACGGTGTAGTCGATGCCGTCGGGATCCTCGACCCAGCCGTGGGTATCGGAGCAGGCGAGCACCTTGCCGCCGAGCTGAGTGACCTTCTGGACCGCGTAGATAGCGACGTTGCCGGAGCCGTGAACGACGACGTTCTTGCCCTCGAAGGAGTCGCCGCGGCTCTTGAGGTACTCGTCCACAAAGTAGGCCAGACCGTAACCGGTGGCCTCGGTACGGGCGAGCGAGCCGCCAAAGGAGAGGCCCTTGCCGGTAAGAACGCCGGTCCACTCGTTGGTCAGGCGCTTGTACTGACCGAACAGGTAGGCAACCTCGCGGCCGCCAACGCCCAGGTCGCCGGCGGGAACGTCGGTGTTGGGGCCGATGTGGCGATAGAGCTCGGTCATGAAGGACTGGCAGAAGTGCATGATCTCGTTGTTGGACTTGCCCTTGGGGTCAAAGTCGGAGCCGCCCTTGCCGCCGCCCATGGGAAGGGTGGTCAGGCTGTTCTTGAGGATCTGCTCCAGGCCCAGGAACTTGAGCATACCCAGGGTGACCGTCGGGTTAAAGCGCAGGCCGCCCTTGTAGGGTCCAATGGCAGAGTTGAACTCGACGCGATAGCCGCGGTTGACCTGAACCTTGCCCTGGTCGTCGACCCAGGGAACACGGAACATGACGATGCGCTCGGGCTCGACGAGGCGCTCCAGCAGGGCGGCCTCCTCGTACTCGGGGTGGGCGTCGAGCGCCGGCTGGATGGTGCCGAGGATCTCGGTCGCGGCCTGGATGAACTCAGGCTGCTCGGGATAGCGGGCCTTGAGCTCTTCGAGAACTTTCTGCGTGTAGCTCATGCTTCCTCCAATGATGGGAAACGAAAAATGTTGATCGCGGCACCCTATGCGCCGCGAACTTTATCGAGTATGGATAATATCGCACTGTTGCGGGAAAGTTTCGCATAAGCAGACGGGCAGATGTTTCGTTTTGATTACGATGCAGGTAGAAGCGTTTTTGAGTGCCTGACATGCAAAACCCGTGTTTCAAACCTGTTTCGTCCACGTGTTCCAAACCACAACAAAGGCGCCTGTCCCCAATGTGGTGGTGTGGTGGTTAGAGGACGAGCTGATGGTAGTCGGCGGGGGTTATGCGGCCCTCGGTGGCGGCGCGGAAGGCGGCGAGAGCATCGCCCGAGAACGGCATGGCCCAGCACAGCCCGCAGCCAGCGGTGATGGAGCCGGGCAGCGGCATGATGCGCCCGGGCACGCCGGCATCCAGGCAAAGCTGCTCGCACTCCATCACATCGAAGGTGCTGTCGAACGAAACGATAATCTTGCGCTCGTGGTCGAGGGCATCACCGGACGGGCCTTCGCGATGTGCCTCGCGATACGCCGCGGCGGCCGCTTCCTCTTCCGCAGTATGTCCACAGCCACCGCAGCCGCAGGTACAGGGCTCGGAACCATCGCAAGTGCAAGGCTCTCCCGTGTCGGGACAAATATCGTGAGACATGGCAACTCCAATCGTCTAGGCGAGCAGCTCGGCCGCCGCAAACTCCTCGGGCGTATTAACGTTTTCGAAGCAGAGCGTCGAGCCCGCGGCCTTAACGATCTGCGGTTCATCCATATAACCAGCCTGAACGCGATTGATCAGGCAGCGAATGCGCTGGCGGTCGCAGGCGAGCAGCTCATGGGCGGCCGGCGCACACGCGTCACGGCGCCAGACGGCGCAAAGCGGCTCAATCCCCCGCTCCTCGCACGGCACGCACACGTCGAGCGCCTCGGCCTCAACACGATCGGCGAGCGCGCCGATGAGTTCCGGCGAGACAAACGGCATATCGCAGGCGACGATCGCCACGAACGGCAATCGCGCCGCGGCCAACGAGCTCGCGATGCCGCGCATGGCACCCGCCGGCCCCTCAAGGTCCGACACTATTCGCGGCACCAGACCGCCAAACGTGCGCTCCTCAAGATAGGCAAGCTCGCTGGGGCGCGAAGTCGTCACGACCAACTCGCCGGCAACTGTCGCCAGCCGACCCAGCACGCGCTCGATGAGCGGTTCGCCGCAAAACGTCATGCGCGCCTTATCGCGGCCCATGCGTGAGGACAGCCCGCCCGCTTGGACGACGCAAGAAAGATCGACCCGTCTTACGATAGTCATACGGCAAAACACCTCCATCGGCATGCTCGAAACCCGACACACGAAGCCAGATACCGTCGTCGATAAAGCGGGCGGCACGGCAAACCCACGCAAAAACAAAACAGCGCCTTTGCGGCACGCAGCAAGACCGCGAGCACAAAAGCGCTGGTAGCGTATGGCGGGAACGTATGTGAATCGAACACATCCAAGACGTTTTGCACGCCTCGCAACGGTTTTGAGGACCGCGGAGCCCACCGGAGCCCATCCGTTCCCAAGTGCGGCGGTATTTTACCAAACCGAGCAGCCAATCTAGCGTAGGGACCTCAGGCCGCCGGCATCCTTGTCGAGGACTGTGAAGCGTACGGCATCCAGGTGCTCCAAGATGCTGATGGCACGTTTGCGCGACACGCCCAGGGCCTCGCGCAGCACGCTCGTGGTGGCAGCGCCGCCGGCTGCCTCAATGGCGGCGGCGACGAGTTCGCGCGCATGGGCCTCGGCGGTAGTGGACAGGGCAACGTCGCGTTCGACCTTAACGATCGAGCGGTTGAGCGAAAGTTCGCGCAGGGCACGCGTCATGGTGTCGCGGCCGAGCTGCAGCTGTTCGCCCACCTCGGGAAGCGCCGGTGCATCCAGGCCAGCCTCGTCAAGCAGCGCGACGATCCGCTCACAAGCCTCTCGCACCACGCGTGCCGCCGCGGCGGCCGAATGCGGATCGAATACCTCGGCGCCCTCGGCGGCGCACACGCCACGCGAGCAGCCCTCGGCAATCAGAGCTGCGGCAACGCCTTCATCAGCGGCAGGCCACGCAGCATGGGCAACGGCGCCGGGCGTAAAGCCCGTCTCCTTGGGAGCCGCCGCGTGCATGGCCGACAGGGTCGCCGCCAGTGCATCCATCGCGGCGTCGAGCGAGGAAGGATCTGCATACAGCGAGCCATCCGAGCCAGCAAGCGCGCAAGCAGCGCCCTGCGCCACCAACCCGCGCAGTGCGGTATCGACCTCGCCGACGCCAAGATCCAAAGCCGCGGCAACATCAACCGCCTTAACCGGCAGCGTCTGCAGCACCAGCCAAGCGCCCACACCGCCCGCGATATCGCCGGACTCGAGCGCCGCATACAGCGCACGCTCTCCTTCGGCAAGCTCGCGCGAGCGACGGCAGCGCGAAAGCAGCACGCGCCCGCCGCCAATGAGCATCACGGGCGAATAGGACAGCACCACGACATGGTCCCCGGCACGTAGCGGCAGCGAGTTTTCCAAGCGCACCTGAACATTACGGGTCTCGCCCACCGCCATGGGGGCCTCACCCTCCATGAACATGATGCGACCGACGACCTCGGCCGTACCCGCCATCACGTGCACACGCGCACCCGACTCGAGCACACGCGGCTTGGCTCCCTCGCGACCCAAATACGTAAACGTCATCATAAAGCGCATCGTCTGACCAAAGCGGCCCGCCACGCCGAGCATCTCACCGCGATCGAGCGAGGCGACGGCATCGCCCACCAAGTTGAGCGCCACACGCTGACCGGGCAACGCCCGCGGCGTATCGCCATGTACCTGAATCCCGCGCACGCGACAGACCGTACGCGACGGCAGCGCGACGAGCTCATCCCCCACCGCGACGGGCGCATCGTGCAACGTTCCCGTCACCACGGTACCGGCGCCCTTGATCGTAAAGCAGCGGTCGATAGGCAGACGCGGTGCGGCATCGGTAAGCTCGGCGCGGGCACGGCAGGCATCCCAGCAAGCGGCAACCTGCTCGTCGAGCGCAATCAGCAGGTCATCGATCCCCGCGCCGATCTTGGACGACACCGGCACCGTCGGCGCGCCCGCAAACACGGTATCCGAAAGAAAATCGTCCACGTCGAGCTCGGCCAGCTCAATCATTTCGCTATCGGCCAGGTCGCACATCGTCAGCGCGACCACCATATGCGTAACGCCCAGCAGCTCCAGCACATGCACGTGCTCGCGGGTCTGCGGCATCACGCCCTCGACGGCCGAAACCACCAGCACGGCCACGTCGATACCCGTGGCGCCCTGCACCATGGCGCGCAAGTAATGCGCGTGGCCCGGCACGTCGACCAGGCCAACAATCTTGCCACTTGGCAGCGCCAGCTCGCCAAAGCCCAGCTCCACGGTCATACCGCGACGGCGCTCAACCTCCAGACGGTCGGGATTCTTGCCGGTCAGCGCCTCGATCAGCGCCGACTTACCGTGGTCGACGTGGCCCGCCGTGCCAACGATAACGGGACACTCCACCAGCGCTTGAACCTCACTCATCGTGCAACCGCCTTCTCAACGCACGCGACGAGCGTCGATGCCGCCGTCTCGATATCGCGGTCGCCCACAAGCGTACGGACGTCAAACAGAATGCGATCGTGCGAAGTTCGCGTGACGACCGGCGTGTCGAAGTCCTGGACAAGCGAGCGCTTGAGCGCGTCGAGGGACAGGCGCCCGTCGACCGGGCAGATGGCAACGCACATCGTGGGCAGCTCCACGGTAGGCAGCGAGCCGCCACCGGGAGTCGACGACTCCTCGACGATTTCCACCTGCACGGCACACGGGCAGCCAGCCTTATCGAGGCCCGCCACCATCAGCTCGCGCAGCTTGCGTGCGCGGCGCTCCAGATGAGCCTGCGGAAGCGTGAGCATGTTGAGCACCGGCACCTCGCGATGGGCCACATCCGCCCCATCCATGTAAATGCGCAGCGTAGCCTCGAGAGCCGCCAGTGCGAGCTTTCCCGGACGCAGGGCGCGCATAAGCGGATGCGACCCACAGGCCTGCACCAGATCGCGGCGACCCATGATAATGCCCGCCTGCGCGGCACCGAGCAGCTTATCGCCCGAGCACGACACCAGATCGAGCCCTGCCGAAACCGAAGCCGGCGTGGTTTCTTCGCCGCCGCGCACCAAGATGTCGTCGGGCAACAGCGCACCCGACCCCTGGTCCTCGTAGAACAGCAGGCCGTGTTTGTGGGCCAGAGCAGCAAGCTCCCGAGAGCCCACCTCCTCGTGAAAGCCCTCGATGCGATAGTTGGAAGGATGGACCTTGAGGATCATTGCCGTTTCGGGCGTGATGGCGCGCTCATAGTCGCTCAAATGCGTGCGGTTGGTGGCCCCGACCTCAACGAGCTTGGCACCCGAGGCCTCCATAACATCGGGGATACGGAAACTGCCGCCGATCTCGACAAGCTCGCCGCGGCTGACGATAACCTCTTTGCCCGCGGCATGAGTCGCCAGCACTAGCAGCACCGCGGCGGCGTTGTTGTTGACCACGAGCGCGTCCTCGGCACCGGTAAGCGAGCGGATGAGCTGCGCGGCATGTTCCTTGCGCGACCCGCGCGAGCAGGTGTCCACGCTGTACTCGAGCGTGCTGTAGCCGCGCGCGACCTCGGCCACGGCCTTGGCGGCCGACTCCGCGAGCGGAGCACGGCCCAGGTTGGTATGGATGACCACACCCGTGGCATTAACTGCTGGGCGCAGGCTCGGCAGCGCAGAGCGATGCGCACGCCACTCGATGGCCGAGGCTAGGTCGCGCTTGGAACGCGGGGCGGCACCGGCACGAATCGCAGCGCGCTCCTCGTCGAGCTCGGCCGTCACGGCAGCATGGACCACCGCGTCGCAGGTCTCCCCCGCCGCCTTCACCACCGGCCACTCGGCAAGCAGCTCGTTGACGGAAGGAATAGCGCGAAGGCGGGCGCGTACCTCATCGGACATGTTCTGGCTATCGCTCATGTGCGGCCTTTCAAAACCAAAGGTGAATCAATCGTTCGAACGTCAAACTATCAGCCAATTCGATCGACTGAGTCAATTACTCGTCATTATCCTCGCGCGCCGCGATCTTTTCCACGCGAACGGCGTTTTCCTGGGTGAGCGCCGCGCCCGTCAACGGGTCCCAACGCAACGGTGTATGGTCGAGTGGACCGACGCCCAAGGCTTGAGCACCGCCGGCATCGGCGCTAAACGAACGTCCGCCGGGGGCGGCCGACGTAAAGATGCACGCCGGATGCAGATACGGCGTCGTCTCCACGCGCACGCGGTCGCGGCCCATATCGCTCACGAGTTCGACGATCTCGCCGTCGGCAATACCCATGCGAGCGGCGGCATCGGCATTCATCTGCACGGCATCCAGGTCCGATCCGACCTCGGCGGCACCTTGGGCCGCAAGCCTTCGCGAGGTATGCGACTCAAAGGGACGGTTGCCGCTAATGAGGCGAAACATCCCCAGGCTAGGCTCCACCATGGGAGCGATCCAGTTGGGTACACAACCCAGGCCGACTCGTTCCCATACTTCGCTTGCCAGCGCAATTTTGCCGCCATCCAAGGGAATCGCCGGATCGCCCGTACGCGACGGCAACGCAACACCCGTGTCGGCCCAGCCGCGCTCCTTGAGCTCGTCCAGATTGATCCCAAAAGGCGCCACCTGGGCAGCCGCCAGATCGTCAGACGTAAACTGAAAGTACTCGCCCACGCCACACGCCTGCGCCAGACCAGCAAAGATCTCCCGACCGGGACGCGTGTCGTCATGCTGCACGGGCAGCACGGCATTGCGGTAGAACACGCGCGCATCGTTGACGCCCACGACCGTGCCCACACCGCGGTCAGCCTCCAGATACGTCACGTCGGGCAGCACGAAGTCGGAAGCACGCGCCGTCTCGGACCAGCGAATGTCAATCGTCACGAGCAAGTCGAGCTGCTGCAAAATACTCAACCAAGCCTGTGCATTGCCATAGCCCGCACCGGGGTTACTGGCATAGACGATGAGCCCACGCAAATCGCCGGCAAGAATCGACTGACCGATGGTCGTGCACAGGCCGCGCACCGGATCGACCAGTGGATAGCGCTCGGACCCCAGCTTGGGCCCACGCGGCACCAGCGGCGTCGCAAAGCGCGTGGGATCGAGGTCGCCCAACACGAGTGGCATGGGTGGATTGAGCGCGCCGCCCGCATGTCCGATACAGCCCAGCAGCACATCGACCAAGCAGATAGCGCGCGCGGTCTGGGTGCTATTGGCATACGCGATGCCGATGCCACCATGAAAACCCGCATCCACCACAGCGGCAGGCGCGGCGGCAGCGAGATCGCGCGCCGTGGCGACAATCTCTGCGGCCGGCACGTCGCACATCGACTCGGCCCACTCGGGCGTCCAAGCAGCGGCTGCCTGTGCCAGCTCGTCAAAGCCTGTGGCGTAGCGGGCAACGAACTCGTGATCGTACAGGTCCTCGACAATCAGCACGTGGGCAATACCCAACAGTAGCGCCAAGTCGCAGCCCGGGCGCACGCGGAGCCAGCGGTCGGCAAGCGCGGCCGAGCCGCTGCGCCGGGGGTCAACCACGATGATCTTCGCCCCGCGCCGGCGCGCATCGTTGAGCGCGTCAACGGCCCCCATCGTCGACGAATCGACAATGGAACGCCCCAGGTACATGATGCAGTCGGTATGCGCAAGGTCGGAGGCGGGGCTATAGCCCAGGCTGTGCTCCCAACCGGTAAGTCTGCTTACCTCGCAGGCGCCATCGGCACCGTACACGTTGGGCGAGCCCAGCGCATGCATAAAGCGATAGGCCCAGTAGCGGTCGAACGAGGGCACACCAAGTGTCATGCCCAGCGCACGGGGCCCGCGCTCGTCAACAATTCCCAAAAGACGCTCGGCAATCTGAGCAAACGCCTCGTCCCAGGTAATCGCATCAAACCCCGAGCCATCCCGGCGGCGTCGCATGGGGTGCAAAATCCGGTCGCGCTCGTCAAACGGCATTGCCAGGCGATGGCGCCCGCGGGCGCACAGGGCACGCGCCGCGCACGGATGTCCCGGCACCGGCAACTCGGCCACCACGCGACCGTCCTCAACGCGTGCCGCAAAGGCGCAATCGGCATAGCATCCCCCGCATGTGGTCACCACAGCGCGACCGCCACGCTCCACAGCAGATGCCATCTCGATTACCCCTTTCACAGGTCAAACACAACAGGCCTACAGCCCGGCAACGAGCCCCAGACCCAAAAGGCCTCCCGCACGGCAACGCCCCGCGGGAGGCCCAATGTCAAACAGACGGTACCTTACGCCTCGGACTTCTTAGCGTAGATAAACCAGTAGCCGAGCGCGATCAGAACCGCGCCGCCCACGATGTTGCCCAGCGTGGCGGCGGACAGGTTAAACGCAATGCCCGCAACGTTAAGTGCATCGGCGCCAGCGACCTTGGCACCATAGCCGCACGCGTGCATCACGGCGCCCATAGGCAAAAAGTACATGTTGGCAACGCAGTGCTCAAAACCGCAGGCCACAAAGGCGGCGATGGGCAGCAGAATGCCCACAACCTTATCGACCACGGTCTTGCCGGCGGTACCAATCCACACGGCAAGGCACACAAAGATGTTGCACAGGATGCCGCGGAAGAAGATCGTCACCCAGTCGATCGTCACCTTGCCGGCGGCGACGCTCACCATGGAGTTGGCGACCGCCTCGCCGTTAAGCTTATAGATGCCGGCCATGTACACCAAAAAGACGATGAACAGGGCACCGACAAAATTGCCGACCCACACGACGACCCAGGCCTTGAGCATCTGGACCAGAGTGATCTTTTTGCTCTTGAGCGCGCAGACCATAAGCGAATTGCCGGTAAACAGCTCGGCGCCGCACACCAGCACCAGCACCAGGCCTAGGCTAAAGCACAGGCCGCCCACGACGCGCTGGGCACCCCAGCCCAGCGTGCTGTCGCTCAAAAACACGGTAAAGAACAGGCCGCCGAAGGCGATAAACGCACCGGCGAACATTGCCAACAGAAAGGCCTTTGCGACCGGCAGGTTGGCCTTGGTCACGCCGGCGGCCTCGGTCTTGGCCTCGATCGCGGCGGGCGCCAGGCAATCGGGAGCGGGGTACTCTGCCTTGGAATCTGCCATGTTAATCACTTCTTTCCTAATCAGCAGGGACAAGCGCTCCTATTGCTCTTGCCCCAAGCGGACAAAGTGGGAAAAGTCGTTGGCGGCCACGGCGTCGTACACGGCGTCGACGGCCTCAAAGACTTCCGGGGACATGGGGTTGTAGAACTCCGTGTCGCCCGGCTGAATCCCAACGAAGACGATATCATCACACGATTGCTCGATTTCCTCGATCAGAATCGACAAAGGAAGCGAATGCGTGGTGAACATCGACTTGCGGGCTACATCGCGCTTGTCGAGCAAACGGATGGACCCGACGGGCAGCGCCATGTCGGCAGCATCGACCAAGACCAAACGCGGCGGACGCTCGCGCTTGACCTCGACGATGTCATCCTCGGGCGTCTGACCACCGTCGATGGTGTACCAACCGGCGATGGGCACGTCCTCCATCTTCTTGGAGAGCACGGGGCCGGCGGCATCGTCGGCACGCAGCACGCTTCCCGCCGTGAGCACGATACCCGCAAACGGGGCGCCGTTCACACGACCATCCACAACGCGACCCATTACTGCAACCTTCCCGTCAGATACACGCCCGACACATCGCGCACGCGCTCAACCAGATCGCGAAACTTCATTAAGAACGCGACCTGCTGGGCATGCAGGCTAAAGTCGTCATCGAACACCGAGATGCCGGCCTTGGCAGAACCGCGAAAACCGCGCTCGTCGAGCAGTGCATCGCAGGCCTCGAGCAGCGACGGCACCGCCGCCTTGTCGAGCTGGCACTCGCCAAAGGAGCGGATGGCCTCAAACTTGGTCTTGGCCTCCCCCTCCGGCAGCGCGTCGACGAGCGAATAGAACACATCCACCGGCACCGACAGGCGCGGCTCAAAGCAGTCGAGCACGCCGGTGTGGTGGCCCACGGCGAGCGTGTAGTACAGCACGTCGCAGGCCTCCTGGGGAACGTCTTCCTCGGTCTCCACAAACTTACGCGTAAGCTCGTAGAAGACCACCTGGTCGGGCGCATGGCCCAGGCAGGGGTCGGCGACGCCCTCGGCGGCCTCGTCGCTTGCGCGCGAGGCATCGCCAAAGGAGCCGCCGAGCATACCGGGGCCCGCAAAGTAACCAGAGCGGTCCGTGAGCTCCATCTAGCGACCTCCGGCCAGCACCAGATCCTGCAGCGCCGAGTACACCTCGACGCGGCGCGGATCGTCCTGCTTGTCGATGAGCAGAGCCATGGCACCGCGGATATCGCCCTTGGGCGCGCCTTCGAGCGTATCCATAAACTCATTGGCCAGGTCGCGGCCGTAACGGTAGCCGCTCATGGCGCGAGCCTCGCGCTCGATGGCAACGCGCAGCTTGTACGGCACGCCGGGGTGCAGGATATCGGCCTGCTCGCCGGCGGCCTCCACCGTGGTCTCGGCATGGAGCTTTTGGTCCAGCAGACCGAGCGCCATGGCAAAGCCGTAGATGGTCTGCGCGGGGCTGGGCGGGCAGCCGGGGATGTAGACATCGACCGGCAGAATCTTGTCCGTGCCGCCCCAGACGCAGTAGTTGTCGTAGAAGATGCCGCCGGTGCAGCCGCAAGCGCCATAGGACACCACGATCTTGGGATCGGGTGCGGCCTCAAAAGCGCGCAGGGCCGGCATGCGCATGGCACGCGTCACGGCACCGGTGTACAGCAGCACATCAGCGTGACGGGGCGAGGGCACGACCTTGATGCCAAAGCGCTCGACGTCGAAGACGGGCGTGATGGAACCAAAGATCTCGATCTCGCAGCCGTTGCAGCCGCCGCAGTCAACACGGTAGACGTACACCGAGCGCTTGATCTTCTTAAGAAGGGTCGCCTTGGCCTTCTCGATGCTCTCATCGAGCTCGATCTTGGTCGGGCGGTACTGAAGCCGCTCGGGCAAAAGCGTGGGTTCGGCCATGGTTACTCCTCCTTCGTATCAAAATCCATGATGATGCCCTCGACCGGTGCAGGACCGGCGGGAATCTCGGGCGCATCGGGGTTGAGCTCGCGGTCAATATAATCCGGGTTCACGCCGTGGCCGCCCAGATACTCCATGCCGGGGCCCTGGGGCTCGCCGGACGCAAGCGTCTCGTTGGCAGCCATGCCGTGCGCGTTGCCGGTCTTTACGGCCGAGGCGGCGCGCAGGGCGTCGAGTTCGCGCTTGCACTCCTGGCACATACCGACGGTACGGGCGGCCTGCTCGGCCTCCATGCCGCCGGCCTTTTGCAGCAGGCGCTTGGCGTAGTCGATCTCCTTGTGCGGGGCAAACGGCTTGCCGCAACGCGAACAGTGCTCGAGCGTATAGACGCTCTTGCTGGTGAGGTCGTCCTTGCTCATGACGGCCAGCTCAAACTCCTCGGTGAGCTTGATGGCCTCCATGGGGCAGGCTTCCTCACAGCGGCCGCAAAAGATGCAGCGACCGTAGTCGATCGACCAGGTGATGGTATCGGCCGCAAGGTCAGTGTCCATGCGAATGGCATCGGCCGGGCACGCCACGCCGCAGGCACCGCAGGCGATGCAGAGCTCGGCATTGTGCTCGGGTTTGCCGCGCATGTCCTTGTTGGTGGGGAACGGCGCAAACGGGTACTTGACCGTCGCGTCGCCGGCCTTGGCGTTAACCTTCCAAAGCTTCAGCATATTAGAGCGCCTCCTCATCGAGCGGAGCGGCCATGGTGCCCTCGCCCGCAAGCGGCGACTTGTCGCGCCAGACGTTCTCGAACTGCTCCTTGTCGAGCACGTGGTCGCGCTTGGCGGCGACGTCGGTCACCGTCACGCGGTCGGTGCAGGAGTAGCACGGGTCGAGCGAACCGACGATCAGCGCCGCATCGCCCACGGTGTTGCCGCGGAACATGTAGCGCAGGACCGGCCAGTTGCTGTACGTGGCGGCCTTGGCGCGCCAGCGGTAGCACTTCTGGTTGTTGCCGAGCATGGCCCAGTGCACGTCCTCGCCGCGCGGCGCCTCGGTGGCACCGATGGCGTACTTGTGCGGGGTGTACTCCCAATCCGTGGTGAGGATGGGGCCCGACGGGCAGTTCTCGAGCATGGTCTCGATCATGTCGATCGAATCGTAGACCTCCTGGATGCGAACGGCGGTACGGCCGAAGGCATCGCAGGTGTCGGCCGTGGCGGCGTGCATCTTTCGAACGTCCGGATCGGCGTAGCCGTCGAAGGGATGGTCAAAACGCACGTCGCGGGCATAGCCCGAGCCACGCATGAGCGGACCGACCGGCGAGAAGTCGCGTGCGATCTTGCGGTCCAGAATGCCGATGCCACTCGTACGCTCAATAAAGTTGGGCGTGGAGAGCAAGACGTCGACGAGCTCCTGAACCTCGGAGCGCAGCTGGTGGATGGTCGTGAGCGTGGAGAGCTTCTGCTCGGCCAAAATGTCGCGACGCACGCCGCCGATCACGTTGAGGCCGTAGGTCTTGCGGTGACCGGAGAGCTTCTCGGCCAGGTCCATGGACTTCTCGCGGACGCGGAAGAACTGCTGGAAGCCGGAGTCGAAGCCCGTGTAGTGCGACGCCAGGCCGATGTTGAGCAGATGCGAGTGCAGGCGCTCGACCTCGAGCATGATAGCGCGGATGTACTGGGCGCGCGGCGGGACATGGATGCCCTGGGCACGCTCGACGGCCTCGGCATAGGCCACCGAGTGGGCGCAGCCGCAGATGCCGCAGATGCGGTCGGCGAGGAACGTCACGGCGTCATAGTTCAGGCGCGTCTCGGCGACCTTCTCCATGCCGCGGTGCACGTAGAACAGACGGTAGTCGGCGTCGACGATCGTCTCGCCCTCGACGAACAGGCGGAAGTGGCCGGGCTCGTCGGAGGTAATGTGCAGCGGGCCCATGGGGACGAGCGTGGTCTCCTTGCCCTTGGTGTCGGCCAGAAACTCGTAGTTTTCCATGTCGCTCGCGGGAGCGGGACGGAAGCGGTAGTCCATGGAGTCCTTGCGCAGCGGGTACAGGCCGCTGGGCCAGTCATCGGGCAGCACCAGGCGGCGACGATCGGGCAGGCCCTCGGGGATCAGGCCGAACATGTCGCGCAGCTCGCGCTCGCCCCACACGCAGGCGGGGACGAACGGCGTCACGGACGGGAACGTCATCTTGGCGGGATCGACCTCGGTGCGCACGGTCACCCAGCCGGGATCCTCCCCCTCCATGGAGATGACGTAGTACACGGCGTAACGGCCGCACAGGCTGCGCTCATCGTTGCCGATGATCACGGGAATCCAGCCGTAGCGCTCGTAGTACAGGTAGTGGACGGCCTCGGGCAGACGGTCCAGCTTGACGGTGATCGTCAGCTGGTCCTCGCACTGCCACTCAACCTTTTCGATGCAGCCCGGAACGGCGCGGCGCAGGGCCTCGACATGGCTCTCGCAGCGACGGGCATACACCTTGTTCTCAGTTTCAATCATTCGTTACTCCACCTCGCTCTGAGCGGTCTCGGTACCGAACACAGCGCGGTACATCGGCGTCGCGTGAAGTTCCTCAGTGCTCTGCTCGAGCACGATGCCGGTCGCGGTCTCCACACCGTGCACGAGAGGCAGCGGGGTGGCGATGCCAAACCACAAGATCATGACAGCCAGGATGATTTCGGGGATAAGCATGAGCGCCGGGGCCTCATGCTTGCCCATGCCCTGGGGCGCATGGCCGAATACCGACTTGAGTGCGATACGGGTGAGCGCGGAGATGGCCACGGTAAGACCGAGGGCAACCACGACGACCAGCCACATGGGACCGGCGGTAACACCGGCGACAAAAGTCAGGAACTCGGAGATAAACATGCCAAAGGGCGGGAAGGCACCAAGACCGAGCAGCGCCAGGACGGCGAGCGCGGCGGTTGCGGGGGCAACCTCGACGACGCCCTGGATCTTGGCCAGGCTACGCGTGCCAAAAGCGTGCTGGATGTTGCCGGACACGCAGAAGGCAAGCGTCTTGGTAAAGCCGTGGAACACGCAGTGCAGCAGGGCCGCGGCGATACCCAGCGGGCCACCGATACCCAGGCACAGGGCGATAACGCCCACGTTCTCCACAGACGAGTACGCAAAGCGGCGCTTGAGGTCGTCCTGGCGAAACATCGAGAGCGCCGCCACCAAAATGGACAGCGTGCCGACGATCATCAGCAAAAGTTGCGGATACTCGGCGCCCACGGCCTGGATGGTAAAGCCGTAGAAGCGCATGATCACAAGCATGGCGCACTTAAGCAGCACGCCCGAGAGCAGGGCCGAGACAGGGCTCGGGGCCTGGGAGTGGGCATCGGGCAGCCAAGTGTGCATGGGGAACAGGCCGGCCTTGGTGCCAAAGCCGATCACGATAAACGCAAACGCGAGGCGCATGAGCGTCGGGTCGAACTGGTCGGCATACGGCAGCACGCACGACAGGAATGCGGCCTCGTGGGCGTTGGGAATCACGTCGGCGGCGTTGGCGTAGATCAGCAGCGTACCGAACAGGCCAAAGGCCACGCCGGCGGTGCAGACCATCGCATACTTCCAAGAAGCCTCGAGGGCCGTCTTGTTCTTGTAGATACCCACCAGGAACACGGTGGAAAGCGTGGTTGCTTCCACGGCGGCCCACGTGAGGATCATGTTGTTGGACAGGCACGCGAGCAGCATGGTAAACACGAACAGACTAAACAGTGCAAAATACTGCTTGGCGCGCTCGGCGGGCATGGAACCCTCCTCGATATCGGCCTTTACATAGGGCAGCGAGAACAGCCCCGTAAGAAAACCGATAAAGCCGATGAGCAGCACAAAGATGGCGCCCAACGAATCGAGGTGGAACCACAGGCCAAGAGCGCTCGCGGTTTCGCCGCTCATAAGGACGTCACCGGCCGTCATAATCGACAGCACCAGGACGACTGCGACGGAGACCAGGTTGAGACCGGCAAACACGTTATAGGACGTGTTCTTGGGCAAAAACGCCATAACCAGCGAGAACACCAAAGGAGTCGCGAGCAGGGCGAGAATCAACGTTTCCATGGACTACCCCCTCAGCTCGGACAGGTCGCGCGCATCGAGCGAGTGGGAGTCGTCCCAAATGCGACGCACGACGATGGACATGATGATGACGGCAAAGATGGCGTCGGTGGCGATACCGATCTCGATGATCTCGGGAGCGGTGGGGGCCAAAAGCGCGAGCGTCACGTGGCTGCCGTTTTCCATAAGGCAGTAACCAAAGATCTGCTTCATGATGTTGCGCTGCGAGATGATGCAGGTGAGGCCCACAAAGAAGTGAGCGAAGCTAATAGCGAGCGCAGGCGTTGCGACCTCGGCCGTGGGCAGGCTGATCTGCGTCACGACGGCAAAGCAAATCGCGACCTCCACGGCGATGATGCAGATGGCCCACGCGGGCTTAAGGCCGGCCTTGAGTGATGCGTCGCTCGGCTCGCCCATCTTCTTGTATGCGCGGTTGAGGATATAAGGGACCAGGACGACCTTGGTGATAAAGGCAGATCCGGCCCACATAAGCAGCTCCTGCGCACCGGTGGTGGCACCGAGCGTAGCGAGCAGCCCCACGAGCACCAGCGACTGCACCGCATACCAGTTGATGGCATGTTTGATGTTCTTGGAGACGACCACCATGGTGGACGTGACGATCAGAAGGCCGCCAAGGATGTTGACGATCGAATAACCCATGTCGTTCTACCTCCTAACCGATCCAGCTGGCCGAAAGCGGGCCGCTGACGATGACCATGATGATGAGCACGATGAACACGAACGCCATCGCACGAGGAAGCGGGGCTCCCGCAGCGACCTCTTCGCTCGGCTCGCCGGGCAGGCAATAGCCCATCCACTTGAGGAACCAGGCGAAGGTGGCGACGGTCTCGGCGACCATGATGCACACGAGCACCAGGATCGCGACGTTGCCGGCACCTACAGAAAAGCCGCCGGCGATGATCTGGAACTTCGAGAAGAACGTGTTCATGGGCGGCACGCCGGCAATGGCGAGCGCCGCGACACCAAAGCCCACGCCCGAGATCGGGTACTTCTTTACGATACCGCGAAGCTTGGGCAGCATACGCGTGCCGAGGGTAAAGGAGAACGAGCCGGCGATCAGGAAGAACAGGGTCTTGGCGAAAGCGTGGTTAAAGATGTGGCACACGGCACCGTCAAAGGCCAGCTGGCTGCCAAAGACCGAAAGGCCCAGACCAAAGAACACATAGGAGAGCTGGGCGATCGTGGAGAAGGCCAGCAGACGCTTCATGTCCTTTTGCGGCAGGTACATAAGGAAACCAAAGAGCATGGTGACCATGGCGTCGATAATGGCGACCCAGCCCACGATCTCGGGGACCTCGCCGGCAGAGACAAGCGCACGTGCGAACACGCACACGCCGACCTTAACCATCGAGGCGCCATGCAGGTAGGCCGAAACAGGCGTCGGCGCCTCCATGGCCGAAGGCAGCCACATGTACATGGGGACCTGTGCGGACTTGGCCCAGGCCGCAAACAGCACGAGCAAAAGGACGATAGCCTTGAGCTTGGCATCGAGGCCGGCAATCGCGGTGATGGCGAAGGTGCCGGTGTGGGCAAACACGATGGCGGCGCCCAGATACAGGCCGAGCGCACCGATATGCGTGATGATCAGGGCCTTCATGCCGGCCTTCTTGGCCGTAGGCGTCATGTAGTAGCTAATGAGGCCCCAAGAGCACGCACCCGTGATCTCAAAGAACACGAGCTGGCCCAAAAGGGTCGAGCTGTACACAAGGCCGGCCATGGCGCCGATGAAGGTCGCGAGGTACGCATAGAAGCGACGACGCGGTGCGTCGGGATGCTCACGGTTATTCTCGCTCATATAGGGAATCGAATAAATCACGACAAGCAGGCCGATACCCACAAAGGCGGGCGCGAGCAGCGTGCTCATGCGATCGAAGGTGAATCCCATGACGAGGGTCTGCCCAAACGAGATCAGGGGGACCTGCGTGTCGGGCATGCCGGCGCCAGCGAAATTCGCGGCGAGGGCGATGGTGCAGACCGTCGAGACGGCGGCACCCAAAACGCTGAACCACTTGGCGTACGGACGGGGGAACAGGGCGACGAGCACCGAGGCCACCATCGGGGCCGCGATAGCGACCAAGCCGAGAAGGGACAGACTGACTGCAAATGACATTGTTTCTCCCTTCTCCTACACGCCGACGACCACGAAGACAAACGCCAGAACGGCGATGCCCACGACGGCCCAGGTCTGATTGCCAAGCACCTTAAAACGCGAGCGCGAGCAGGAGTTCTCGATCACGCCGCATACGACAAAGTCGATCAGGCACTTCACCAGGAAGATGACTGCACCCAGAACGGCGGCGGCGCCCACGGTCGCGGGCTCGCCCCAGGGGATGAAGATCGCGCAGAACCAGGCGACGACCAGGACCTGCTTCATGGACATGGCGAGCTTGGCCATCGCAAGCGACGGGCCGGAAAGCTCGGCGAGCGGACCTTCCTGAAGCTCTTGCTCGGCCTCGGCCTGATCAAACGGCAGCTTGCCGAGTTCCATGTAGCAGGCGATCGCAAAGGCGATGCCGGCGAGGATCACGGCGACCGGCGCGTCGATGGCGCCCGTCATGATGTGCTGACCCATGGTAGCGATGTCGGTGGAGCCGCACACCAGGGCGGCGGCAAACAGCGCCAGCAGCATGGACGGCTCGATGAGCACGCTCATGAGCAGCTCGCGAACGCCGCCGATACCGGCGTAGGCGTTGGACGAATCCACACCGCAGAGGGCGAAGAAGAAGCGGGCGAGCGCCAAGCTGTACATGATGGTGATGGCGTCACCAAAGACCGGGATGGGGCTTTGCGCCGTAAAGAGCGGCAGGCCCATCGCGAGCATAAAGGCGACGGCGAAGAACAGCGGCGGCATGATGCGCAGCGCAAAGCTCGCATCCTCGCTCTGGGACTCGGGGCGCGCAAAGAGCTTGGCCAGGTCGCGGTAGTCCTGCATGATGCTGGGGCCGCGACGGTTGTGCATCTTGGCGCGGATCACGCGGCCGAGACCGGAGAAGAACGGTGCGACGGCCATGACGACCACGCCCTGCAGAACGGCAAGTACGATGTTGTTCATGCTCTCCCCTCCTTAACCCATTTGCACGGCGAGCACGAGGAACACCACGAGTGCCGCGACGATGTAGCAGATATAGATGCTGTAGTTGCCGCCCTCGAGCTTAGTCGCGAGGTCGGCGAGCTTCTCGACACCCTTATGCGGGGCATCGACGAGAACCTTGTCGGGTACGGGCTCCACAGCCTCGGCCACACCGGTGAGCTTCTGGAAGAAGTGCGCGATGGACCAGCAGACGGCCGTGCAGCGGTCGCGCAGCGTGTAGAGCGGCTGCATAAACCAGGACACCTCGGAGGCAAAGGTCGTGGCCACGACGGGCATATGCTCGTTGGGAGCATAGCCGCATGCCCACGGCTGGGACTTCTGCACCTTGCCGACGGTCTTGAGCTTGCGATAACCGCAGGCAAGACCGACAAGTACCACGAGCGCAATAGCGATCGCGGGCGTGGAGGTGGCAGCGCCGGAGTATTGGTTCATGAGCTCCATGCCCTCGGCGGCAAACACGCCACCGTACGGATGCAGCACAGACGCGGCGACATCGACCAGCACGGGAGCGATCACGGGAGCGCCAATGCCCAGCACGACGCAGATGGCCGCAAGCAGGCCCTGCGCAAACACCATGGGGGCGGGAACCTCCTTGGCGTTGGCCGCGGCCTCGGAGCGGGGCGCGGAGGCAAAGGAGACGCCATAGGCCTTGACGAAGCACGTGACAGCAAGCGCGCCGGTAATGGCAAGCGCGACGGCAGCGAACACGGCCACGATCATGACGGCCTTGTCGCCCTGCATGGCGGCGTTAAACAGTGACTGGTAGGTAAACCACTCGGACACAAAGCCGTTGAAGGGCGGGATGGCCGAAATGGCAAGCGCGCCAACGAGGAAGCAGATGGCCGTTGCCGGCATACGACGGAACAGGCCGCCCATCTTCTCCATATTGCGCGTACCCGTGGAGTACAGCAGCGCACCGGCGCCCAAGAACAGCTCGCCCTTAAACATCGCGTGGTTAAACGTGTGGTAGAGGGCGGCCATCAGAGCCAGGACGGCGATGCCGACCGAGTTGAGCGCCATGGCGGCCATGGAGGCGCCGACGCCGAGCAGAATGATGCCGATGTTCTCGACGGAGTGATAGGCCAGCAGGCGCTTGATGTCATGCTCCTGCAGGGCGAAGGCCACGCCGAGGACCGACGAGATCGCACCGAAGACCATGACCATAAGACCCCACCAGACCTGAACGCCCGAGGCGGAGAGCAGGTCGAGGCCCACCTTGAGGATGCCGAAGATACCGATCTTGATCATGCCGCCGGACATGAGGGCCGACACGTTGGACGGCGCCTCGGGATGCGCCTTGGGCAGCCAGCCGTGCAGCGGGATGATACCGGCCTTGGCGCCAAAGCCAAAGAAGGCGAGCACGAAGCACACGGATGCGACCGCGGGGCTAAACTGCGTAGCGCGGAAATCCGCAAAGGCAAACGAGCCGCCGGCGAAGTTGGTCATGGTGAGGAAGCTCGCCATGATGAGCACAAAGCCCACGTGCGCGATCACAAAGTAGAGCCAACCGCCATGGATGGAGTTCTCGTTCTCCTCGATCACGACCAGGAAGTACGAGGTCAGCGACATGAGCTCAAAGGCGACCAGGAACCAAAACACGTTGTCGGCGGTGATGACGAGCATCATGGACGCCACGAAGGTGTTAAAGAAGAAGCCGGCGCGGCCCTTTTTGCCCGGGTACTCATCAAAGTAGTTGAGACCGTAAATCGAACCGGCAAACGCGAGCACCGAGATGAGCGCCACGAACAGGCCGGACAGCTGATTGAGCAGCAGCTGGAAATGGGCAAACGGGAAAAACACGATGGTGTCGACCGACGTGACATCGCCCAGCACGGCCTGGATACCGGCCACAAACGAAAGAACCGCGGCGACGGCGCCGATAAGGCAGCCGGCGGTCTTGGCGGCGTTATCGGCCTTGATCAGCAGAACCGAGGCGAGCGCACCGATGCACGAGACGGCAAGCGATGCGATAAACAGCGTCATGCTATCCATTGTTTACGCTCCCTTCTGCTTTCTCGGACAGGCCCTGGGCCACAGCGGTAACGTCGACAACCGGACCGTTTTCGATCGAGCGCAGGCGCTTGGCCTCGTCGAGCTCGCGATCGGCCGCGCCGCCCATGACGGTCAGCGCCTTGGTGGGGCACGCCGCCACACAATGTGGGCCGTCCGGATCGAAGGCGCACAGGTCGCACTTGACAGCGCAGGTGTACTGGCCGGGAGCCCACGTAAGCAGGCTGCTCAGGGACTTAGGATACGAAGGCGTCGGGTCGCACATGCCTGCGACACCGGCGATAGACGTGCCATCGGGATGGATGGCTCCGAAGGGGCACGCGATGGCGCACAGCCTGCACCCGATGCACTCCTGCTCCTTGACGTGGATGCGGTCGCCATCGTGCTCGATGGCATTCACCGGGCAAACCTCGGCGCAGGGGGCACCCTCGCAATGGTGGCAGGCAAGGGCGGCCGAAATACCGCCGGTCTTCACGAGCGCCAGGCGCGGCGTATCCTGAAGACCCTGCATCCGGTGGGCGTCGGCACAGGCGGACTGGCATGTTCCGCAGCCGATGCACCTCTCCGGGTTGATGTCGATGAAGCGGTTCATCCCCACTTCCTTTCAAAATAACGGGCCGGGCTCCCGAACGTACGGGACGCCCGGCCCAAAAAGCCAACGAGAACGGGACTACACGATTTGGTTCACGTGCGTCTCGTCGTCGAACTTGGCGGCGCCAGGCTCAACGTCCTGGGGAGCGGCGGCGTCCACCAGAGCCTGCTTGAGCTCGGTGTACTGACGCTCGACCTCGCCCTCGGCCCAGACCTGGTCGGCGATAGCGTCGACCTGGCAGGCGGAGAACTTGTCCTCGGGCGTATGCGAGACCGGGTCGACCTTGTGAATGGTCAGCTCGTTGCACTTGCCGATCCACCACTGGTAGGTCATATAGACCGTGCCCTTATTGATGCGGTCGCTCACATCGGCGCGGCTGTATACCTGGCCGCGGCGGCTGTGAATCGAGACGATGTCGCCATTCTTGATGCCGCGCGCCTGGGCGTCCGCGGGATTCATGCGGACAAAGCCGGGCTCGTCGGCAAGCAGCGCCAGCGTCTTGCAGTTGCCGGTCATCGAGCGGCAGCTGTAGTGGCCGACCTCGCGGACGGTGCACAGGATGAGCGGGTACTCATCGTCGGGAAGCTCGGAGGGTGCCTCCCAGTCGTGCGCCATCAGGTTGGCGCGGCCGTCCTTGGTGGTGAACTTGCCACCAGCGAACATGTCGGGCGTACCGTGGTCGTTCACATCGGTGCTCTTGACGGGCCACTGGGCGTAGCCGCCCTCGGGAGCCATCTTCTCGTAGGTCGCGCCCACAAAGTTGGGGCACAGGCTAATGCACTCGTTCCAGATCTGCTCGGTGTTGTCGTAGTGCATGGGGTAACCCATACGCGTAGACAGGTCCGCGAAGATTTCCCAGTCGTGACGGCACTCGCCCTTGGGCGGAACGGCCGCGTCAAAGTGCTGGAAGCTACGGTCGGATGCGGTAAAGACACCCTCGTGCTCGCCCCAAGAGGTAGCGGGCAGGATGACGTCGGCGAGCATGGTCGTCTGCGTCATAAAGATGTCCTGGCAAATGAACAGATCCAGCTCGGAGAGCGTCTTGCGCATACCGGCCGAATCGGGCTCGGTCTGCACCGGGTCCTCGCCGTAGTTGTAGAAGCAGTGCACCTTGCCCTCGTCGACCAGGTGACCCAGGTCGGTGAGCTTGTAGCCCTCCTCGAGCGGGAGCTTTTCCTCGGGCACGCCCCAAGCCTTGGCAAACTTGGCACGCACTGCCGGGTCGGTGACCTTCTGGTAGCCAGGATACAGGTTGGGCAGCATGCCCATATCGCAGGAGCCCTGGACGTTGTTCTGACCGCGCACGGGCGCGAGGCCGGAGTTGGGTTTGCCGATCTGGCCGGCAACGCAGGCGATGGAGGCGATGGTGTGCACCGTCTTCAGGTTCTGCTTCTGCTGGCATACGCCCATGCCCCAGCCAATGATGGCAGAGGGCTTCGCCGTGGCGTACATCTCGGCAGCTTGGTGGATCAACGCGGGCTCGACACCCGTGATGTCCTGTACGGATTCGGGAGTGTAGTTCTTGATGGTCTCCCACCACTCGTCAAAGCCGTTCGTATGCTCGGCGACGAATTCCTTGTCGTAGAGGCCATCGTTGACCAAGCAGTTGGCAAAGGCGTTGAGGAACGCAACGTTGCAACCGTTCTTGATCGGAAGGTAGAGATCGGCGATACGCGCGGTTTCGATATGGCGCGGGTCGGCGACGATGATCTTGCAACCCTTTTCTTTGGCTCGCACGATACGCCTTGCGACGATGGGGTGCGAATCGGCAGGGTTATAGCCGAAGAGGAAAATGCAGCCCGCATCCTCCATACCGGGGATGGAGCATGACATGCAACCTGAACCAACCGTGTCCATCAGACCGAGGACAGTAGGGCCGTGTCAAGTACGGGCGCAGTTGTCCACGCTGTGGGTGCCGATGCACGCACGCGTAAACTTCTGCATGACGTAGTTCGCCTCATTGCCGCCGCCTCGCGAAGAGCCGGTGGTCATGACAGCGTTAGGACCATATTCGTCAATTATGGCCTGCATCTTAGATGCGGTGAAATCCAGTGCCTCGTCCCAGCTTACGCGCTCAAGATCCGCGCCCTTAGTGCGGCGGATCATCGGGTGCAGTACGCGAGGAGTCAAGATCTTGGTGTCGTTGATGAAGTCGTAGCCGCTCATGCCCTTAAGGCACAGCTCGCCCTGATTGGTGATGCCGTTGAGCGGTTCGGTACCCACGACCTGGCCGTTTTGGACCAAGAGGTTAAACTGGCAACCGGCGCCGCAATACGGGCAGATCACTTTATGCTTCTCCATGACACCCTCCTTCCTTTCTCTGCTACCGATTAATCGGTACTTATTTGACAATCGTTGGGCTTGTATGGCCGCCCGCCTACGCCTCGTTTTCGATGGTGGCGCGGGCACGCTCGGCAGTCAGCTCCGCCAGGCGCTCCTCGTCCACCAGGGTGAGGCCCTTGGTCGGACAAGCCTCGGCACACGCCGGACCGCCGGGACGGTCCACGCACAGGTCGCACTTGAGCACGAAGCTCTTAGTCTGCGAACCTACGCGCACGTCGCCCATCAAGACGGGGACCTGCGTGGTCGCCACGCTCACGGCGCCAAAGGGGCAGGCCATGACGCAGCTCTTGCAGCCGATGCAGTTGTCCTCGTTGACGCCGATGCGATGGTTCTTTGGATCAAAGAACAAGGCGCCCGTGGGGCAGGCCTTGGCGCACGGGGCATCCTCGCAGTGGTGACATGCCACCGGCGCGGAAATCTCGTAGGTGCGCGTTACGCGCAAGCGAGGTGCGGCGATGTTGCCGGGAATATCGTGTGCTTCGATGCACGCCGCCATACAGGTTTGGCACCCAATGCAGCGTGAAGAATCAGCCACGACTCGTTTATTGCCCATGTTGTTCACTCCCTCCTGAATCCCATGCCGGAGAGACCCTGCCGACGTTGCCCCGGACCGCCCGTGGTCCGGCATCGGCGTATCGAGTGCATGCGGCGAAACAGACACTTCGATAGAATTCCTCCAACGATATACAGGTTTAATATACGCAGTTGCAGGGGGCAAACTTGAGCATAGGCCCTGCAATACGGGTGTATTGCAGGGGTTTTGGCAGGTTGGAATTATTCTCTAGAAGCTATAAAGGTGAGTGTATTACATGCGTACACCTCTGAGATTTTTACGCACTCTCATTTTGGATGTACTACGCTTGTATTCGTGTTAAAGGTTATTTACTTGAGCGAAATAAAGTAATAGTTATAAGATGCTCGGGTATCGGCATGTGCCGCATTTGACCGACTATATTGCACGCTCATTAAGGGGGCCAGTGATGTCATCGACTCAAAAAAGAGCCATCCTGCAGGTGCGCATTCGCGAGGAAGACAAGCAGCATGCCGAGCATCTCTACGACGCCATGGGCACATCGCTTGCCGAGGCCGTTCGCCTTTTTGTCGCGCAGAGCATTTTGATGCGCAAGCTTCCCTTTCAGCCGGTCGCCGTGCGCTCAAAGGACGGCACCGCCGCCTATGGATCGCTAAAAGCATATGGGGACCCCAATCGCCGCTCCGAGGAGCGCAATGCCTGGATTGAGTACCTTGCTACAGAAAGCGACGATTCGATTTTGGGTCCCGAGGAAGTAGATATCCATGAGTAGCACCATCATCGACGAGACCGTCATCCTACGCTACCTGCTTGACGACGACGAAGTTCTGTCACCGCGCGCCGCCAAGGTCATCGCCACACGCACCGCTCGCGTCTACCCCGAAATCATCACGCGCGTCGTGGTCACGCTGCGCGACGTCTATAAGGTTCCCCGCGTTGAGATTGCTGCGGCCTTGAAAAGGCTGCTCGATGACGTCATGGTCGACGAGCCCACCGTTGTCGCCCTTGCCGTCAAACTCTTTGGCAAGACCCATATGGACTTTACCGACTGCCTCCTCGCAGCCCGAACCGCCATCTACAACGATGATGTCGTGAGCTTTGGCAAGCCCATCATCCAAGGCATGATCGATTACCGCCGCAAGCGCCAAACCGCAGCCGACGCTCGCGACCGCGCCGCCGAAGCCCGCAGCCAGAGCACCGACGCCACCATCGACAAGCTCCGCCACCGCCCCCGCAGCTAACCCCATCCCCTCCTAAGTTGCGGTGAAATACGGACTGTTTCATGCCTTTAAAGGCCTCAACAGTCCGTATTTCACCGCAACTTATTGAAGGTGGACCGCGAACGATTTCGCTATCGGGATTCGGCGTAGGGTTTTGTTGTCGGAATGCCGTAGCCGCGCATCATGGCACCGAACGATTCTACGTCGTAGGTGTCCGAGAGTTTGAAATGAATGACGTTGTGGCCCATAGCGCGAAGGTTCGCGTCGCGCATGAGGGCCGCTCGATACGTTTTTGCCGCCGCCTGCTCTGGATCATTTTGAGCTTCGTCTTCAAACTTGCCTAGCCCATGCAGCTCTGCCAGCGTCCATGAGCCGCCTGGCATCTGCCAGCCATAATCTGCTAGATAATAGCCAGCGTTTCCCGGTCGCGTTATCTCAACTTGAAGCTCGGGCGCGGCAACCCCAGCGAGAATCATCGCTGCTCTCGCCTCAGACTCGCCGCCATTGTCTGACCTGCCGTCCATATACTCAAAAACGTCAAAAGCACGCGCGATGCCATGCAACCCTCGGCAATTTGCCTGCGCGTATGCTCGCAGTTCTTCGCGTTCGACATCGTACTCACGGGCCAAGCCATCGACATAGCCCAGCGCATAGCGAAAGGCGCTCGTTCGAGCGATATCAACAACCGTTCGACACGGATCCGTCAGTGTAAACAGACCTAGCCGCCACATTTCGCCCGCCCGCCAGCGCTTGTATTCAACGAACTCATACGTATCACGCCTTGTAGACCGTGGCAGCAGTACTTGCACTTTATCCAGAAGCGTATACGCCGAGCCGATGCCGTAGAGCAGCGCTGCCGTCGATCCGCAAAACACAGCATCCGGTTCAACGACCGCAATAGCGGATGCCAGCTGAAAGATGCGATCTTCAACCCCAAGATTATTCCAATAGACCGGATCCGCATACACATGGTTGTAAAGACGAAGCATGAGCTCTTCCTGCATAAGCTCGCGCGCACGGCGTTCATCCCAAGGATCAATTGTTATAAGCAGCTGTCCATCTTGATGAATTCCAACGGCCGAGAATAGCATTCTTGCATATGACTGCGGAAAATGTTTGCCTTTATCGAGCATGGCCAACCCCATAACCATCACGGCGGAGAGAATACCATTACGCTATCGCATGCTTCCGTCCGCAGGCCTTGCCAAAAGCTGACCAAAAGCTTGACGCCGCAGGTCAGAGCTTCAAAAAATAATTCCACTCTCGGTAGACGGTCGCTACGACCCTCCCAACGGCATCAAAATCCAACCTTACAAATAGTTGCGGTGAAATACGGACTACATGGGCCGTAAAAGCCGGAAAACAGTCCATATTTCACCGCAACTTAGAAGGGGATGTGGGGTCCCGGCATGTATATGAAAATGGCTCTGGTCCCAAAAGGAATCAGAGCCATTCATCTATCTTATGGAGCGGGCGACGGGAATCGAACCCGCGTCATCAGCTTGGAAGGCTGGGGTTCTACCATTGAACTACGCCCGCAAGATATGGTCGGGACGACAGGATTTGAACCTGCGACATCCTGCTCCCAAAGCAGGCGCGCTACCAAACTGCGCCACGTCCCGAAGGTGTTGAGCAGCTAAGGTCTAAACCTTGCGTGTCCCAAAGCGAAGGAAATTATAGGGGAGACTCCCCGCCTGTGCAAGCATTGATGCCTTAGCTCCTCGAATGTGCGACAAAACGACTATGGAGCAGGCCGATCACAAACGCCACCACGGCGACCGGCGCCCACGCGGCTCCAATGTCCGCCAGCGGCAGCACATCAAACGGCAGCCACGCGCCCGCAAAGAACGCATCGCGGACCGAGGTGATCACACTCTGCACCGCGACAACGCCGCCGACCCAAACCCACACCTGCGGATGCGCGTCGCAAAAACCGTGCACCAGGCCCATAAGCACCAGCACGATGGCAACGGGATACAAGGCGTTGAGCATAGGCACCGAGAACATGAGGATCACGTCGAGGCCCACGTTGGAGAGCACGCACGAAAACGCTGCGAACACAAAGGCGAGAATCGCAAAGGGACGGCGCATGGCCTCCTCGGAGGCCTCCGCTCCCCCTTCGACCACATACGTCTCGCAGAAGTAACGCGAGCAGCAGCTGATGAGGCCGATGCACACGTTCATACAGGCTAGGAAGAAAATCGCAAAGACGACAACCGTGCCGACAAGGCCAAAGTGCATGGAGGCAGAGCGGGCAAGGATGGCGGCGCCGTTGATAGCGTCGGGCATCACGGTGCCGAGCTGCATACCGGCAAGGCCCAAACCGCAGTAGATGATGGCCATGAGCACGCCGGCGATCACACCCGAACGCGAGATCTCGAAGGCCACGCGCCTATCGTCGGTAACGCCCAACTCGTGGATGGTCTCGGCGATGATGATGCCGAAGGCGAGCGACGCGAGCAGGTCCATGGTCTGATAGCCAGTCAAAAAGCCCTGCACGGCGGCGCCTGCATCGTAGGGAGCCTGAGGCGCGGCAGCCGGTCCCAGTGGCGAGACCACGGCGGCACCCACGACCAACACGATGAGCGCAATGAGCGCGGGGCCCGTAATGCGGCCGAGCACACGCGTGATGACACCCGGGCGCAGCGTGAGAGCAAACGCGACGACAAAGAAGCCAACGGCAAACACCAGGCGAGCCGTGCCAAGCGAGACGCCCTCGGGCAGCAGCGGCACCAGCATCTCGAAGGCCGTGGAGCTCGTACGCGGAATGGCCAGGCACGGGCCGATCGCTAAATAGACCGCCGCGACAAAGAACTCACCGAACTTGGGGTGCACGCGGCCGGCAAGCTCGCGCGCCGTTCCGGCAAGCGCCACGGCGATAAAGCCCATGACGGGCAGGCCGATGGCGGCAATCAAAAAGCCAACCATGGCAAGCGGCGTGACCGTGCCGGCCTGAAGCGCCAGCAGCGGCGGAATGATAAGGTTGCCAGCGCCAAAGAGCATCGAGAACAGGGCGATGCCGACGGTAACGACATGGTCGGAGCGCAGACCACGCGAGGCGGATGAGGCCATAGACACACCTTTCGGGTCGAAACAAAAACGGGACGGGCAAAAGACCCGTCCCGCAAGTATATACGCTCTAGCAGGCTAAATCGCGCAAAGCGTCAATCGCGGTGTCGACTTCCTCGTCCGTGTTGAAATACCCAAACGAGAAGCGAACGACACCCTGACGCTCGGTCCCCAGCGCACGGTGCATGAGCGGGGCGCAATGGGCGCCGGGGCGCGTCGCGATCCCCCACCCTTGCATAAGCGCGTCCGAAATCTCGGCAGAGTCGATATCACCCACGTTGAGTGAGACGATCGCCGAGCGCACGGGCTGGTCAAACGCACCGTAGAGCTTGATCTCCGGGATTTCGCGCACGCCAGCGAGAAAGCGATCCGCCAGTGCTCGCTCGTGTGCCGCGATCGCCTCGACTCCGCCTTGGGCCTCGATAAAGTCGAGACCTGCGGAAAGTCCCGCGACACCGTGACCGTTGAGCGTGCCCGCCTCGAGGCGAGTGGGCCACTCAAGCGGCTGCAGTGCATCGAAGCTGTGCACGCCGGTGCCGCCCATGGCCCACGGTGCCATGTCAATTCCCTCCGCCACGGCCAGGCCGCCGGTGCCTTGAGGTCCCATGAGCCCCTTGTGGCCGGTAAAGCACACGACGTCGAGCCCCATGGCGCGCATATCGATATGCGCCGTGCCGGCAGACTGCGAGGCATCGACGATCACCAGCGCACCGGCCGCATGCGCGATGGCAGCCACGCGCGCAATGTCGACCGCGTTGCCGGTCACGTTGGAGGCGTGCGTCACAATCACGGCACGCGTACCGGGCGTGACTAGCCGCTCGAGCTCGTCGTAGTCGAGCGCGCCGCTTACGTCACAGCCCGCATGCTCAACGGTCACACCCCGCTCCGCTGCCAGGCGGTTGAGCGGACGCAGCACGGAGTTGTGCTCGAGGACCGTCGTGACCACGCGGTCGCCGGGGCGCACCACGCCACAGATGGCGGTGTTGAGCGCCGCCGTAGAGTTGGGCGTAAAGCACACATGGTCCGCCCTCGGGCAACCTAAAAGGCGCGCGAGCTTGGCACGGCAACCGTGAATCGTACGAGCGGCATCGAGGGCACCCGACGTGGCGCCACGCCCGGCATTGCCGAGCGAGCACATCGCCTGCGTCACGGCATCGATCACCGTCTGCGGCTTGTGCATGGTCGTCGCCGCGTTATCCAGGTAGATCATCGCACGACCTCCCACATATCAATCACGGTATAGCCCTCGGTGGGAACGCCCGCCGCGGCGAGTTCGCCGCGCAGCAGCTCCTCATCGGCAGGCAACGCTTTCCACGCCAGACCACAGCCGGCAGCGACCTCCCCTGGCACGGGAATCGTTCGCCCGGGAAGGCCGCGCTCAATGCACAGGGATTCGCAGCCCATGGCGGCCGCCGTGGTGGGAAACGTGATGACAAGCGCCGGGCGCTTCTCCCTCATGGCAACTCCAACCAATACGCTACGGGCGCACGACGCGCACGGCCTGCTCCATCTTCTCCACGATCACGTACATGTTGGTGACCTCGCCCACGGCAAGCTGGTCCTTGATGCCATAGTGGTCGAGGCAGGTGCCACAGGTGAGAATCTCGACACCCTGCTCCGCCAGGCCCTTCAGGTCATCGAGCACCGGCGAGCCCTCAACGGTGAGTTTGGCGCCGCCATTGTAAAACAGCATGGTCGCGGGCAGCTCCTCCTGCTGCGTCACGGCAAAGATGAAGGCCTTCATGAGCTTGTGGCCCAGCTCGTCGTCGCCACGGCCCATGCAATCGGTGTAGACGGAAATGACGAGTTTGCCCTTGCCGGCGCTGGCGTCGCAGAAAGCGGCACCGTCCTGCACGGGGTCAGCAACGGCCACGGCACCGGCGGTCGCGACGGTCACGTGCCACTCGGCGTCCGAGATCTTCTCGACCGAGGCCGTGCAGCCCTTCTCCTGCGCCATCTTGGAAATGTTCTTGACGGCGGTCTCGTTGTCGACCGAGGTCACGACGGCACCCTCGCCTTCAAGCTGTTTGAGCGCCTTAAGCGTCTTGACGACGGGCAGCGGGCAGACATCGCCCATGGCATTGACTTCAATCTTGGTAGACATAGCAAATTCCTTTCGAAAGAACCGTTCTAGAGAACGGTAAACAGTTACATAAACGTGCGGGCTAGCGAACAACGCGAACGGCAGGACCGCCCGGCTCCGCCTCGCACACGCGCCCGACAACGGCGGCAACGCGCCCCTCGGCATGCAGACGGCGCGCAAGCTCATCCACATCGGCAGCAGGTGCCGCGATAAGCAGGCCGCCCGAGGTCTGCGGATCGTACAGCGCGTCGAGCATGCCCGGCTCCAGGTCCTCGTCGGCAGCCACGCGCGGGCCAAAGAAGTCCTGGTTGCGGTAGGAGCCCGCGGGGATAATGCCCAGACGCGCCATATCGAGCACCTGGTCAAAGAGCGGCACCGCCCCCGACGCAAGTTCAATCTGCACGCCCGAGCCCTCGGCCATCTCGCACGCATGCCCGATCAGGCCAAAGCCCGTGATGTCGGTGCAGCCGTGAAGCTCGAGTCCCTCGGCCAGGCGAATCGGGGCCTCGTTGAGGGTACGCATCGAGTCAAACATGGCTGCGGCCTCGTCCTGCTCGATGAGCTCGCCCTTAATGGCCGTGGTGATGATGCCCGAGCCGATCGCCTTGGTCAGCAGCAGAACATCGCCCACGCGTGCGCCGCTGTTGGCGAGCATGTGGTCGAGTGGCACAAAACCGCTCACAGACAGACCGTACTTGGGCTCGTCGTCGTTGATGGTGTGGCCGCCCGCGATGGAGCAACCCGCCTCAACGCACTTATCGGCGCCGCCTGCCAGAATCTGACCGGCAACCTCGACGCCAAGGCAACTGGGTATGCAGAGCAGGTTCATGGCATGGCTCGGCCGCCCGCCCATGGCGTAGATGTCCGACAGTGAGTTGGCCGCGGCAATCTGGCCAAACAGGAACGGGTCATCGACCATCGGTGGGAAGAAGTCGATGGACTGCACGAGCCCCAGGTTCTCCCCTACGCGGAAGACGCTCGCATCGTCGGAGGTATCGAACCCCACGAGCAAGTTGTCGTTATGCACATTGGGTAAATCGCCCAGGACCTGGGCGAGGGCTCCGGGGGCCAACTTAGCGGCTCAACCGCTCGCGGCCGTCATGGACGTAAGCCTTATGGTGTCCTTAGCCATACGAACCCCCTTCCAACAAATCAACGACTTTAAGTATACGCCCCAGGCACGCTTCCCAAGAGACCGCCGACGGCTCGAACGTCGAAGGCGGCGCCGCAAGCGCCTGCGCGATAGCATCTGCCAGTGCGCGCTCAAACAACGGAAGGTCGGCCGCCACGGGCGTGTCGACATCCGTCATACGCGGCGACGCCACCCACGTCACGGGAGCACCGGGAAGCATCGCCTCCATCCAGGGACGAACGCCGGGCAAATCGGTCGCCACAACTTTGCAGCCGCACGCGAGGGCCTCGATCGTCACGAGCGGCAGACCCTCGTAAAACGAAGGCAGCACAAAGACGTCGGAACTGCGGTAGGCATGCACGAGTCCATCGCTATCCAGGCGCCCCGCCAGCTTCACCGGCAAATCCGAGGCCGCGGCCAAGCGCTCGATACGCGCGTACTCGGCATCGTCCCCGCGGCCGCCCACAAGTACCAAGCCAGATGGGCGGACGCCATCGTCAATCGGCAATGACACGGCTCGAACCAGCGACTCGACGCCCTTTTTAAAGCAAATCTTGCCCACGTACACAAGCGATCCCGGCCGCCTCGCCACGCTTGCGTCGCGGCAGAAGACGCGATGGTCGTAGCCCGTCCCAATCACGTGGATGCGATCGGCATCGACGCCGCACACCAGGCCAATCTGCTCAGCCTGCTCAGCATGGAGCGCAAAGACGGCATCGAGCCGACGAACCGCACTTACGATGCGATCGCGTTCGAGCGCATGCGAACGCAGCTGGCGCAAGTCGGTCGAATGGCACACGGCAACAACTGGCACGCCCCGGACGCACTCGCGCGCCAATGCGGTCACCAGATACAGGTGATGGCAGAGCACCAGATCGGGCCTAAACTCAGCCACCGCCCGATCGATTGCAGCAGCAAATGCCCGCTCAAATGCCTTGAGCATCGAAGGCGTCAGGTCACGATAGCGTGTAGAGGGATAGGGCATGACATCGGACATGCCGCAGATGGGAAACGGCAGCTCGGGCGACTCGAACGGCACGGCAAACACAGCAGCACGCCGGTCCAGCTCGCCTTGGGTATCACCCGGTGCCGCGCCGCAAAGCACGGCGGCGCGACGCCCTGTCTCGATCTGCTCGCGCACAAGCGCGGCAAGGTAGGTGCCGCTGCCGGTGCTATCTGGTTTTTGTGCCGTGATATTGAGGATGCGCATGTCGCGGTACACCCCTAGGCCAAAGCGGCGGCGCGGACAGCCGCGCCGATGGCACCGGCAAAGCGAGCCTGGGGCGAGGTGGTCACCGGCGACCCCAGCAGCTCGCCCAACCGCTCCACCACGAAGGCGTTCTCGCACAGGCCGCCGGTCAGGTAGTACGGGGCGCCCGCGGCCTGCCCGGCCATGGTCGCCACGCGCGAGACCACGCTGTCGATCACGCCACGCGCAATGTTCTCGCGCGGCTCACCGCGACCGATCAGGCTGATGACCTCGCTTTCGGCAAACACCGTGCACATGCTGGAAATCTTGGTGGGCTCGCCGGAACGCGCCAGGTCGGCCATCTGCTGCTGGGAAATGCCCAGACGGTCGGCCATGATCTCCAAAAAGCGCCCCGTGCCGGCGGCGCACTTGTCGTTCATGGCAAACTTGGCCACGCGACCGCCCTTGAGTTGGATGACCTTGGTGTCCTGACCGCCCACGTCGATCACCGTGCCGTGATCGTCAAACAGGCGCACGGCACCGGTGCCATGGCAGGTGATCTCGGTCACGACCTTGTGCGCATAGGGCACGGCGACACGACCGTAGCCGGTCGCGATCACGCGCACGTCGTCGGCAGCCACGTCATAGCCAGCCGCTGCCAGTGCCTCGCGCAGCCGCTCGGAAGCATCGACCGAGGAGAACCCGGTTGGCTGCACGCACGTCCACGCCACCGAACCCTCCCCATCGACCACAGCAGCCTTAGCCGCCGTAGACCCGACATCGATCCCGATCCCTATCATGGCTCTCTCCCAATCTAAACATCAAAGGTAGCGGCGCGTTCAGGCGCCTTAGCTCTAGGTTTCTCAGGTGCCGGAGATTGCCCCGAAAGAGGAGCGCAGCGTACTTTGGGTACGCAAGCGACGGTTTGAGGGGCAAGATCCGGTGCCTGAGGAAGCTAGAGGGTTTCGATGAAGGCGGCGATGCGCGTCTCGATCTGGCCCATGTCGCCGTTGCTGTAGTCGGTCTCAATCTTCATATACGGAATACCCGCACCCTCGACAGCCTCCTGCATGCGCGCACTCTCCACGTTAAAGGTGTGGCACGCCTGGAGCACGTTCTCCACTACGCCATCGACGTGATACTTCTCGCACATGGCCAGCGTATTATCCATACGACCGTCGTTGGGCGTCATGACCGAGCAGTTGATATCCAGGTAGCGGTCGGCGATGGCGCGCAGGATGTCGGGAGCCTCCGAATCAATCATCATGGCCGCCGTGCGCTCGCCCGAGCAGTCGTCCATGCACACGACCACACCGCCGTTGGACTCGATGGTGCGACCGATCTTGTTGATCACACCGCCCACCGGGCAACCGGTGATCAGAATGCGCTTGGCATCCGCCGCAACCGGGCGCTCGCCCGCGTCGTAGGCCTCGCGCAGCTTGACAACCTTTTGCTCCAGCTGCTGCGTATAGGCCTCGATATCAAAGCTGAACGTACCGGCAAACATGGTGCTCATCAGGTCGACGCCGCTCATGGCCGCCGGTTGGTTGGCCTGCAGCGCAAACATCTCGAGCTGGGCCGCACGCAAGCGGTTGCGACGACGGGCGGCAGCGCGCAGGTCATCGTCGGTAATCGTGATGCCGTAGAAGTTCTCGAGCTCCTCCTTGAGCAGGCGGCACTCCTCGTACCAGCCTTCACGCTCGTAGGCGCGATCGCGACCCTGCGGAAGATGCAGAATGTGCGTGCGCTTGAGCTCGTTGAGCAGCTCGTACATCTTCTTCTTGCCGTCGCAGGTGGTCTCACCGATGATCATGTCGCTAAAGTACGTAAATGGGCACTTTTGGGAGTAGGCGAAACCGTATGTCGATTTGATGAGCGGACACAGATTTGCAGGCAGCACCTTCTCGGCCTCGGGAATCACCTCGTCGGATGTGCCGCACAGAGCCACGCTCGAGGCCCCCGCGGCATCGATAATCTCGAGCGGCGTATAGCTGCACAAAAAGCCGACCAGGCGATTACCCGCCTGCTTATAATCCTTGACGCGAATAAACGCCGCCTTGCGCTGCTCGTTGAACTCCTCAAACGTGCGCGGCAACGGCTGTTCCTCGATATCGGCCATAGTAGTTCCCCTCTCTTGCACCGATATACCGACAATTAAACAACAAACCCACGCCATACCCAAAAGGAAGCATTCTCTAGGGAATGGCGTCGATAAGCTCCTGCGTATACGGATCGCTCGGGTGCGCGATCACGTCCTCGGCCGCGCCTTCCTCGACAAGACGACCGTGGTAGAGCACGCCAATCCGGTCGGACATATGCCGAACCACACGCATATCATGCGTGATAAACAGCAGTGCCACGCCCGTCGTGCGCTGCAGGTCGCGAAGCAGGTTGAGCACTTGGGCCTGAACGGACACGTCAAGCGCCGAGACCGGCTCGTCGCATACCACAAGGCGCGGCTCGCAAATAAGCGCCCGTGCCAGGTTGAGTCGCTGACGCTGTCCCCCCGAAAGGTCATGCGGATAGCGGTCGTAATGCTCTGCCAGAAGACCGACCGAGGCCAGGGCCGAGAGCGCGCGCCCATGGCGCTCATCCGCATCGCGCACGCCGGCGATAATCAACGGCTCCTCCAAAATGCGGCCGACACGGTTGCGCGGGTCAAAAGCCGTAGAGCTATCCTGGAATACCAGCTGGATCTCGCGGCGAAACGGCTTGCGTTCGCGCTCCGACATCGTAGCGAGGTCGTGCCCGCGATAGACAATCGAGCCGGAATCCGCACGCTCGAGACCACAGATCAGGCGTCCAGTCGTCGACTTGCCCGATCCGGATTCGCCAACCAGGCCATAGACCTCGCCCGGCGCGATCTCAAACGAAAGGTCGTCCACGGCGGTAAAGGCCTGACGCTTAAAACCTGAGCCCGGCATGGGATACGTTTTAGTCAGATGTGAGACCCTAAGCAGAGCTTCGCTATCAACAGCCATGGCACTCCCCTTTCTCGACAAGCCAGCATTTAGACCGGTCGCACGCATTCACGGCAACCAGCGGAGGCTCCTGCGCGCGGCAACGCTCGTCCGCCCGGGCGCAACGAGGCGCAAAGCGGCATCCGCAGGGTATTGCCGTAAGCGGCGGCACTGTGCCCGGAATATCCGCCAGCGTGTCAACTCGCTCGCCTTCGAGCGGCGGAATGCTCGCGATGAGTCCCTGGGCATACGGGTGGCTCGGGCGCTCCATAAGGCCGCAGGCGTCGATCTCTTCTACGATTTGGCCCAGATACATGACGTGTACGCGCGAGCAGATGCTCGTGACGACACCCAAATCATGGCTGATAAAAAGCACCGCCATGCCCTCGGAACTGTTGAGGTCGCGCAGGAGATCCAAAATCTGTTTTTGAGTCGTCGTGTCGAGTGCCGTGGTGGGCTCGTCGGCGATAAGCAGTCGCGGATGACCGGCAAGCGCCATGGCGATCATCACGCGCTGGCGCATACCGCCGCTAAAATCGCCCGGATACATGTCGAAGCGAGCCGCGGCATCTCGAATTCCCACACGCTCCAACAGCGATAGAGCCTCGTTGCGGGCTTCGCGTCGGCTCACCTTACGGTGGGCCCGCACCGCCTCGATAACCTGCGCACCCACCGTCATAACGGGGTTGAGCGAGGACAACGGGTCCTGGAAGATCATGGCGATATCGCAGCCGCGCACCTTGCGCATCGTCTTGAGCGGACGCGCCAGCAGATCCTCGCCATCAAACACAATCTGGCCCTCATAGGCCATCTTCTGTTCATGCTCCAATAGGCGCATGACACTCTGGGCAAACACCGACTTACCGCAGCCGGACTCGCCGACAACACCGACGATCTCGCCGGCATCGATATGCAGGTTGAGTTTGTTGACGGCTTCCAGCGCGTTGCCATCGCGGCCCACAAACGAGATGCAGAGGTCGCGCACGTCCAAAAGATGTTCGCTCATGGGCTAGTCCTCCTTGGTCTTGGGGTCGAGGGCGTCGCGCAGGCCGTCGCCGGCAAGGTTCAGCGAAAGCACACTCGCGATGATGGCGATAGCCGGGAAGAAGATCATCCACCAGGCTTTACGCATCACGTTCTTGCCCGCCTGCAGGATGTTGCCCCAACTGGCATCGGGTGCCTTGATGCCCAGTCCCAAAAAGGAAAGCGCGGCCTCCGAGAGCACGGCCTCGGCAAAGACGAAGGTCGCCTGCACCAGGAAGGGTGCCATAACGTTGGGCACGATATGCAGCCACACGATGCGCGCGGTCGAGGCGCCCTGCACGCGCAGGGCCTCCACAAAGGGCTCCTCCTTGACCACCATCGCACGCGAGCGCACGATGCGCGCCATGCTGGGCGTATAGACGATGGAGAGCGCGATGATAACGTTCCACACGCTCGCCCCCATCATGGCCGTGAGTGCGATAGCCAAAAGCACGCCCGGAATGGACATAAGACCGTCGCAGATGCGCATGAGAATATGATCGAGCCTCTCGTTGTAGCACGCATAGGCGCCGATCACCAAGCCGAGCGCACTCGTCGCGAGCGTGACGGCAATGCCAACGCCAAGTGACACGCGCGCGCCCGCGATGACGCGGGCAAGCAGGTCGCGGCCAAAGTCATCGCAGCCAAAGGGATGCGCGGGCGAAGGTGCCGAAAGTCGCAACGTCATCTCCTGCGCATTGGGATCAACCGTCCACACCAGCGGACCGACGAGCGCGATCAGCGCGATCGCCAGGAAAATGCAGCCGCCGACCACAAACCCCTTGTTGGCAAGAGCCTTCTTAAAGTTTGCCATCATGCATCGCCCCATTTGCGAGCGCGCGGGTCAAAAGCGCCGTAGGCAAGGTCGACGACCAGATTGATCACCGAATTCAACAAGGCGATGACCAGCAGCACGCCCTGAATCACCGGATAGTCGCGACGCTCGATAGAGCTCGTGACCAGCTGGCCCAAACCGGGGATGTTAAAAATGGCCTCAGTCACCACGGCGCCCGTAATCAGGGCGCCAAAAGAATAGCCGACCGAGGTGAGAATCGGCAGCGCTGCGTTGCGCAGGGCATGGGCCAGCACCACGCGAACCTCGGAGACGCCCTTGGCACGCGCCGTCTTAACGCAGTCAAGCTGCATAGCCTCGATAACGCTCGAACGGGTCATGCGCATGAGCAGGGCCGCCTGCACGCATCCAAGCGATATGGCCGGCAACGCAAGATAGCGTAAATGGCTGAACCAGCCCTTCGATAGCGGCGCATAGCCGGCCACCGGGAACACACGCAACGTGACGGCAAACAGCCACATAAGCATGAGCGCCATCAAAAAGCCGGGTATCGCCACGCCCAAAAGAGCAACGACACGCAAGACCGCGTCGGTGCGCGACCCATGTTTGAGGGCAGCGACGACGCCGCAGGGCAGTGCAATCAACAGCGCGATGAGCTGCGCCAGAAGCGCGAGCGATAGCGTGGGGCCAAAGTGCTCGGCGATCGCCTGCGTAACGGGCTGGCGCATAAAATACGAATCGCCCAGGTCGCCGGTAAGTACGCCGCCCATCCACTCAACGTAGCGCTGCGGCAGCGGCTCGTTGAGTCCCAGGCTATCGTTGACGCGCTCGATCTGGTCGGCCGTAGCCTCCATGCCGAGCATCGAAGAGGCCGGGTCGCCCGGCGTGAGATAGATAATCAAAAACACGACGACCGAGATAATGAGCATCACCGGAACCATCGCGCCTATACGTTTGAGCGTGTACTTCAACATGCGAGGCGTCTATTTCCCCTCTGAACGTGGACAGGGTGTGGCGGCCGCAGGGGACCAGACCCCTCCAGCCGCCACACCATCTATTGCATTACTCCGGACGCTTGGCGTTCCAGATGATGGCGCCGTCGAGCACTTCGACGTCCTCGACGTCTGCCTGGGTGCCCGTGATGGAAGCGTAGTGGCAAAGCGGCTCGATGACGGCGATCTCGTAGAGGCGCTCCTGAGCCTCGGCCCACTTCTTGGCCGCGGTGTCGGTGTCCTTGGCGGTGCGGGTCTCGGCCACGAGCTTGAGCGCCTTCTCGTCGGACAGGCCATAGAAGGCCTTGGAGACCGAGAGGGACTGGGCCGGGATGGGCTTGTAGTTGGTGGAGGCCACAAAGAGGTCCCACTGCTCGGGCTTGCTGGAGCGGATGTCCATGAAGGTCGCGAACTCGTAGCTGTCGACCTCGGCGGTGAAGCCGGCCTTCTCGAGCTGCTCCTGCAGCGCGACGGTGGCGTTGTACATATCCTTGTAGTCGGGGGTGGTCAGCAGCTTAACCGTCTCACCGGCATAGGAGGTCTTGGCCAGGGCCTTCTTGGCGGCCTTGGCGTCGGCCTGGTTGAAGTACTTCTTGCCCGCGTCGGTCGCCCACTGAGTGTTCTCGGGGTTGCCAAGGTTGGGATCGATGTTGAAGAGCTCCTTCTCGCCATAGGCGGCAAGAGCGGCCGCCTCGCAGTCGATAGCCATGAGGGCGCACTTGCGGATCTCCTCGTCGGCGAAGATGCCCTCGTTCATGTTGAGGAAGGCGGTCAGAACGCCGGCGTTATGGGTGTAGAGCTTGACGTCGTCGTTGCCGTCGAAGTCGTGGTAGTTCTCGGTGGGGATCTCGCCAGCGATATCGTACTCGCCGGTCTCAAACCCGCTCACGCGCGTGGAGGCCTCGGTCACGAACTGATAGTAGATGTCCTTGGTGGGCGCGGAGACCTTGCCGGTGTAGCCCGAAGCCTTGCCGTGGGCGGCGACATAGTCCTCGTAGCGGGTGAGATGGACGTACTGGTCCTGCTTCCACTCCACAAACTTGTAGGCACCGGTACCCACGTACTCGGTCACGCCGGTATCGCCCGCGGCCTCGATGACCTCGGAGGGGAAGATGCCCGGATACTGGGAGTGGTTGCCCAGGATAATCAGAAAGTCGATGGCGGGCTCGGTCAGCGTGCAGGTGACCTCGTGGTCGCCCGAGGCGGCGAAAGTGGCGCCGGGCAGCAGGCTCGCGGCGCGGTCGTTGACGGTGAGCCAGCGGTTCATCGAGGCCACGACGTCCTCGGAGCCAAGCTCCTTGCCGTTGTGGAAGGTGACACCCTCGCGCAGCTTGATGGTGTAGGTCAGGCCGTCATCGGAGACCTCATAGCCCTTGGCCAGCACGGGCTGGGGCTCGTAGTCGCTATCGAGGCCAAAGAGCGGCTCGACGACGTTGCAGATGATGTCCATGGTCACAAGCGACGACGTGGTGTGCGGATCGAGGCCGTCCGGGCTCGCCGGGAGCGCGATCTGCAGCTCGTCGCGATACTCCACATCCTGGCCGGAGGCAGCGGCGCTACCGCTCTCGGCGCCCGAACCGCCGCAGCCGGTGAGGCCGAGGCCCGCCATGGCGCACAGGGCAGCGGAGCCGGTCAGAAAACCGCGACGGGAGACGCCCGCCTTGAAAAGGTCGTTGTTCATTGAGTTCCTTTCGTGTCTGAACAAACGGATAGAATCTGCCAGGACGGCGGAAATCCCCGCCCCGGCAGCTATGCGAAGCCGATCGGCGCCCTGCGGTGCATCCGGACACCGGCCGGCATGGCAACAGAAAAATCCCTATCGCGCGGATAGGAACACCCGGCGGCACAGCTTAGCGCAGGTGCGGCTAAATCGTCTCGAGGAAGGCCTCGATGCGGGTCTGGAGCTGACCGGCATCCTCGCCGGCGTAGTCGGTCGTGATGTGCATAAACGGAATGCCGGCCTCCTCGGCGGCCTTCTCCACGGCAAACGACTCCATCTCGTAGAGCGTGCAGAACTGCAGGGCCACGTCGACGATACCGTCGGCATGCAGGTCCTTGGCCATCTGGACAATGTCCTTCATACGCTGGTCATTGGGCGTAAAGACAGCGCAGTTGATCTTAAAGTAGCGCTCGGCGATGGCGTCGAGCATCTCGTCGACCGTCTCGCCGGACTCGTCGACCAGGTCCTTGTAGTAGCGCGAGCCCGTGCAGGACTCCTCGCCCACCACGACGCCGCCGGCCTTCTCGATAAGGTTGAACAGCTTCCAGTTGGGCACGGCCATGGGCGTACCGGTGTACAGGATGCGCTTGGTCCCCTTGGGCGCCACGCCCTCGCCGGCCTCGACACGCTGCTCGCACTCAGCCGCCATATCGTTGATGGCTCCGGTCAGACGCAGCGTGTCGTCCATAAAGGCGGCCTGAACGGTCAGCAGGCTATCGAGACCGCTGATGGGCGCCGGGTCGGCAGCGCGCGTGGCTGCGAGGCGCTGCAGGGCGCGACGCTTCTCATTGACGGCGTGGATGGCGGCCTTCAGACGCTCGGGCGTAATCTTGACGCCGCACTCTTCCTCGATCTTGGCGGCGAGCTTCTTGACCTCGGCCTTCCAGGTCACGAGCGTCGACTCGTCGTGCACGTTGGGAATATCCATGACGTACATGTTCTTTTGCGTGGCAAAGAACTCGTAGGCCTTTTTCTTGCCGTCGCAGGTGTTCTCGCCTACCACCAAGTCACTCGACTCAATATAGGGGCAGACCTCGCCCAGCTTAAAGCCGGCAAAGCTCTTGATAAGCGGGCAGGTGTTGCGCGGCAGGTGCTCCTCGACCTTATCGGTTGCCCAGTCGGCACCCGAGCACAGACCCACAGGAATGCCGTCACAGGCAAGCACGATCTCCTCGGGCACGTACACGCAGAACGAGCCCACGATCTTGGTGGCCTCGCCGGCCTCCTTCTTGTCGAGCATCTCCTTAATGCGACCGCTATGGATGTTGGTGGCCACAAAGTCCAGGTAGGACGTGGACTTGGGGCGATTGTTCTGCGTAAGGAACATATCGCCGTACATCTGGCCCACGGCGCCCAGCAGCATATCGTGGTCGGTAAGATTCATGCCGAGGCTCTCCCACATCGGATGGAAATCAAATTCTTCAGCCATGACGGTTCCCCTCTCGAACCAAATACGGATAGCTACGGTATTGCTGCACGACGGACGGCGATTGCCCGGCCGTGCTCAAACCCGGAATTTTAGGGAACCTGCTTTGCGGTCGATTATTTAGTTGCGCGTCGTCTCTCCCGGAGCCGTGAACATACCTGCTCATATGCGACTCCGAGCCATATATAGGGCACGCGCGGCAACGCGGCGAATGTATGTCGTCTGCGGCATGTGCGCACCCTCCTTTGCAAGTTAAGGTCAACTATATCAACGGTCATCGACCATGCGAACACCGTTGACATTCGTACGACAGCGTCGTGTGCCGTCGTTTAATAAATAATTATCTATATTGATAAGAGTTTGTCATCCCTCATTCGGCGAGCGGCAAGACAATGCCGCCGAGGCTTATATCCCCGGCGGCATTACCCGGCGCTATCGACAAACCAGGTGAATCCTACTCGCATCAAAATGCATGCGCAGAGTCTCACCCGCCTGCGGCAGCTCTTCCACGGGTACACTCACCTTATTCACCTTCCACTGCAGACGCGTGGGCGCATCAGCACGCGGCACGTCCAGCAGCACCAGCCGCTCAAAGCGCGAATCGCTCACACGGGCCACGTGCAAATCGTAGCTGTTGCGACCGCGCTCCGCGCGATTGTCAACATGGAAGTAGCTCGCACGAATACCGAGGTACGTCACGTTATCGGGAACCTCATGGCCCACGTTAAAGGTCATGCCCCAGTCCAGGGCTTCAACTTCCTGAGACCCGATCTTGCGCGCCCGGCTTGTGTTCTTGCAGCCCGTCAGGCGCAGTGCCGCCAGCGTCTGCGGACGGCGGACCACGTCCTCGACGGAGCCGATCTCCTCAACATGCCCGTCGTGCATCACGCAGATACGCTGGCACAGGCGGCACGCTTCGTCGATGTCGTGGCTCACGTAGAGCACGGTGCGGTTGCACACATCAAAGAGGTCGAGCATGTTTTGCTCGAGCGCGCTCTTAAGATAGGAATCGAGTGCGCTCATGGGCTCGTCGAACATAAAGATGCCCGGGTGCGCCGCCACCATGCGCGCGAGCGCCACGCGCTGCTGCTGGCCGCCCGAGAGGCGCGCGGGATAGCGGTCGGCGAAATCAGCCAGACCGAAAATGCCCAGATAGCGCTCGGCGAGCTTTTTGCGCGCAGCGGCGTCGCCCACGTCCTTTACACCGGCACATACGTTATCGGCCACCGTCATGTTGGGAAACAACTGATAGTTTTGGAACAACAAGGCGCATTTTCGCTCCTGGGGCGACAGGTTGATGCCCGCCGCCGAGTCAAAAAAGGTCACGCCGTTGACAACGATCTTTCCCTCGTCGGGCGTCTCCACACCGGAAATGCAGCGCAGTGTGCAGCTCTTGCCGCAACCTGAGGCACCGAGCAGCGCCACGCGCTCCTCGCCGGCCTCAAGCTGCATGTCGAGCATAAACCCGGGATAGCGCTTTTTGATATCCAGAACGAGCGACATGGCCTATCGACCTCCCTGCAAAGCGGCATCATCGCGCATGAGCTCGGCCAGCGCCTCGCGATCGATACGCAAGGCATCGCCGCCCGCCGGGTCGAGCGAATCGCCCTGTCCGGTGAGATCTTTGGCCTGTTTGCGCTCAACACGGGGGAGACCGCGCTCGCGATACTTTTGCGAATGCGCCGTGTACATGTTGATGAATAGGATGACCAGGAAGCTGAACGCTATTACGACCACGACCCAAAAGATGGCCACCGACGTATTGCCGCCCATCCACTCAAAGTAGATGGCGATGGGAATGGTCTGCGTAATACCGGCGTAGTTGCCCGCAAAGAACAGGGTGCAGCCAAACTCGCCCATCGCGCGGGCAAAGGCGAGCACCGTGCCGGCGGCAATCGAGGGCCAGCCAAGCGGCATCATAAGCTTGGTAAAGATGCGACGCTCGGACCATCCCAGGGTTCGCGCGGCGTCGAGCATCTGCGTGTCAAGGCTCTCAAAGGCACCGAGCGCCGTACGGTAGACCAGGGGAAACGACACCACCACGGCAGAGATCACCGCCGCGGGCCAGGTAAAGACGATCGAGATGCCGTGCGCGATGAGCCACTGGCCCACCCCGGTCGAGCGGCCAAACAGCATAAGGAGCAGAAAGCCGCAGACCGTGGGCGGCAGCACCATAGGAATCGTAAAAACCGAATCGAGCAGGCCCTTGATGCGACTCGAGGTACCCATAGTCTTCCACGCGGCGAACAGGCCCAGTGCAAAGGAGATCAGCAGGGCAAGGCCGCTCGTTTTAATGGACACCCAGAACGGGCGATAGTCGATGTCGCCCAAAAAGGAGGCCAGAGAGGTCAAGGGCCCCTGCTCACCCCGCAACACGACAGACGACGCCTCTACCATTTGAGCGCTATCAAGCCAACGCGCGCCGCCCTTGGCATCACCCGAGGCTGATGCAATCACCACATAGCGGTCCCCATCCGCACCGCGCTCGTCAAAGCCATAGGTATACCCGCCGGATTCAAACGTTGTTTCCGCCGTGACATACCAAGGAAGATCCACGTCCCCTAGCTGCGCACCTCCCATGCAGTTTGCGCTGTCGAGCTTACAGACGAGGGCCTTGAGACCCGATACGCACTCGTTGTCCTGCGGATCCAATCCATACTTCTCGACCGCCTTGGGCGATATCCACACCACAACGCGATCGGCAGCAGGCGCCACTACAAGGTCCACGTCCTCGTCAACGGGAAACCGGTAGCCCTCAGGCTGGCCCTCCATGGCACGAGCGGTCCCCTTGGCCAACCGCTCAAAACCCTCGATCCCATAGGAAAGCCCATGAGCGGTCGCAGCAGCCTGGGCCCCGTCCTCAGCGTCCCCAGCAAACGCAAATCCCGGCACCCAGCAAAGCGCGAAGGTCAAAGCACAGGCGACAAGCATGCGGAATCTATTAAGCACGAAAAGCTCCAAGCGAATACAAGGACGGCGTGAAACACAAAACGATGGAATTATCGCGCCAAGCCGCACTACGCGGAAAGCTCAAAGCCGTACTTAGCCCAAATCTTCTGGGCCTTCTTGTTGGATAGGCAGAAGTCGATAAACGCCTTGGCCTCGTCGGCATGCTCGGAGCTCTCGGCAACGGCACCCGGGTACACTATGGGCTTGTGCGAATCCTCGGGGCACACGAAGGCCTCCTCGATGCCGTCGTAGCGGAAGATATCAGAGCTGTAGACAAAACCGGCCACGCAGTCGCCCGTAGAGACGTAGGCGGCAGCGGTACCAACTTTGTCGGCTAACGCGACCTTGTCGGCGATTTCGGGCGCATACTCGCCGTCGTCGCCCTCGGTGCCGGTATAGAGGCCCACGGAAGCCAGCGCCTGGTTGGCGTACGTGCCGGCGGGGACGGTCTTAGCGTCGCCAATGGCGATCTTGCCGTCCAGATTCGCGACGTCGGCAATGGCCTCGACCTTGGTATCGGAGCCCTCGGCGCGAACGATCACAAGGTCGTTGACAAACATGTCCTCTCGCGTGTCGGTATCGACGAGCTCGACGGCCTCGGCGTCATCCATAGTGCCCTTGGAAGCAGTGATGAGCACGTCGACCGTGGCGCCGGCACGCATCTGCTCGACGAGGTCGCCGGAGCCCTTAAACTGCGTGTCGGCAAAGGTGGTGCCGGTCTGGTCGGTGTAGAGTTCCTGGACCTCGGGCAGGGCCTTCTCGAGCGAGTTGGCGGCAAAGACCTGCAGCTCGACAGCTTTCTTGGAAGAGGCCTTGGCGGAGCCGGCATCGGATCCGGCCGGCTCGGACGTCTTGTTGTCCGAGCAGCCGGCAAGACCAAGGCTGGCAGCGGCGACAGCAGAAAGCGAGACGAATCCGCGGCGAGAAACCATATCGAACATGTTCAACCCTTTCAAACGCTATGCCCGGGCACCCCGCCGCAGGCTTTAATCTGCAATCAGATTATACTTTTGCGCGAATAATGATAGTGAGAAATTATTCTCGTCAGAGAATATAGTTTCGAGTTAGCGTGCACCTCGGCGTCGCTTCGGTGGAAAACAAAAGCGGAGCAGCCGTTCAGGTCGCCCCGCCGCAGGTAAACCGCTTAGTTGATATGTCCGCCGCCCGCTGTCATCTGAGCCGCATGCTCCAGCTGGTCACTCACGGCCTCCCAGCTTTCGCGGGCGGCCTTTGTAGAACCGGGAAAGTTTACGACAAGTGTATGACCTCGTTGCATGCAAATAGCGCGTGAGAGCATGGCGCGGCGCGTCTTGGTCAGCGAGTACGCACGGATCGCCTCGGCAATACCCGGCACATCGCGGTCGCAGACGGCACGCGTCGCCTCGGGCGTCACATCGCGCATCGAAAGCCCCGTACCGCCGCAGGTGAGCACGACGTTGGCGTGGCACTCATCGGCGGCTTCCACAATGGCATCACCAATCTCGCTGACGTCGTCGCGCACGACCACATGTGAGGCGACCGTCCAGCTCTGCGCCTCGATAAGTTCCTCGAGTGCGGCTCCAGCCTCGTCCTGGGCAAGATCGCGCGTATCCGAGCACGTCACAATCGAAATCTTCAGCTCCATAGCATTCCTCCTACAACACGGCGCCCTCGGGCAGGTCGACGCGAACAACGTCCACGACATCTCCCGCCTTGAGCTCGCACGGCCCTTCGTCAATACGCAGCAGGCAGTTGGCCTGCTGCATCGTGCCGAGCAGCGCCGAATTCTGCGTCTTGGCCTCGGTCACCAACAGCTTACCGGTCTCGGGGTCGCGCAAAACCGTGGCGCGATCGAAGAAGCGTCGATCCTGGTGCTTCTTCACGCCGTGCGTCAATATCGCCTGCTGCACGGGTCGCGTACCCTCGGCAAAGCCGCGCATCTTGCGGATCGCCGGGCGCGCGAGCATCTCAAAGCCCACATACGCCGCCGCTGGATTGCCCGAAAGCCCCAGGTAGGGCTTGCCGCCGAGCAAACCAAACGTGATGGCCTTGCCGGGGCGCATCGAGATGCGATCGAAGAGCACCTCGCCCTCGCGCTTGACCAGCGCCGTCACATAGTCGTAATCGCCCGCCGAGGCGCCACCGCTCGTAATGACAAAATCGCACTCCCGCACGGCGCGATGCACAAGCTCGGCAATCGCCTGCTCATCATCGGGCGCAATGCCGTAGAACACGGGCTCGGCGCCGGCATCGAGTGCCTCGGCCATCAACGCCGAGGAGTTGGAATCACGAATCTGACCGCGCGCCGGCAGTTCACCCGGCGCGACCAGCTCCGTGCCCAGCGAGATGATGCCCACACGTGGGGCAGCGTGCACCTTCACGCTCGCGTATCCGGCGCTTGCCAGCAAGCCGGCGCCCGCCGGAGCCACGACCTCGCCGGCGCGCATCACGACGTCGCCGGCATGGGCCTCCTCGGCGGCAGAGCGAACGTTCTCCCCCACCTTGGCAGGCATCGAGAAGCTCACGTGCGAGCCCTCGTTGCCATCGCCGTCAAGCACCTCGACGATCTCGTATTTCACTACGGCGTCGGCACCCTCGGGCACCGGCGCGCCTGTCATAATGCGGACCGTCTCGCCCGCGCCGATTGTGCCCTCAAACACATGGCCCGCGGCCTCGTGTCCTACGACAGAGAGTGTCACGGGCGTCTCACCAGACGCCTGCGCCAAGTCCGCCGAGCGCACGGCATATCCGTCCATAGCGCTGTTGTCAAACGGCGAAATGTCGATATCGGCCACAGCATCCTCGGCCAAGGGAAAACCAGCCGCCTGCCACACGGGAATCTCTACGAGATTGGTCGGAGCAACGTGCGACAGAACAATCGACTGCGCGTCCTCCAGCGGAATGAGTTTCTCTGCCATATGCACCTCTTAATGCCACGGCGCACAACAGGAGCGCCGATTCTTTATGCTTGTCTCAGTATAATCCCCCGTCGCACGACCGCGACTCGGCCTGTACCCGCAAATACACCTGTCGGTTGCAGGCCGCGAAACAGAATGGAAACCAACCCACCGGCTCGTCGCGTTTACCGCGTTCTATAATGCTTGCGTTGCAACCTAAAAGAGGAACGTATGGCTCATAACGACAAACCCGAAAGCGCAAACGAGGCTCAGGATCATTCCCAGCCGCTCGACGACGGCGGCTTTTTCTCCCTGAACGACGTCATCATGGCAGGCAGGCATCAGCTCACCCGCTCCGAGCAGCTCTTGGCTGCCGACACGCGCCGCAACGCCCGCAACCTACTCGCGAGCGCCAAGTTGCTCGTACTCGTCGTCATCGTCTCGCTCGCCATGGGCGTCGCCGCTTGGGCGTTTTTGGCCTCGTTGAATATCGCCACCGACTATCGCGAGCACCACGCGTGGATTTACGCACTGCTTCCCGTTGTGGGCGTTGCCACCGCATGGGTGTACAAAAACCACGGTCTTGCCGCCAAACGCGGTAACAACCTGGTCATCGACTCCGCTCTGGGCACACGCCTCATCCATATGCGCATGGCCGTCCTCACCTTCGTCTGCTCCACGCTCACGCACCTAACGGGCGGATCGGCCGGTCGCGAGGGAGCCGCAGTTCAGATTGGCGGCACCATCGCCAGCAACATCTCGAGCCTCGCCCACCTCAAAAAGCATGATCACCACGACCTCATGCTCGCCGGCATCTCGTCGGCCTTTGGCGCCGTATTCGGCTCGCCCCTTGCCGGAACTTTCTTTGGCATGGAGATGTGCTTTATCGGCAAGATCGACTACACCGCGGGCATCTACTGCTTAGTCGCCTCGTTTACCGGCTACTTCACATCACTCGCCCTGGGTACCGAGTACGAGGCGAATGTCATCGCCAGCGTTCCCGCCATGACGCCCAAGACAGTCGTCATCGTTGTTATCAGCGCCATCATCTTCGGTCTGGCGGCACGCCTCTTTGCCTGGTCGGTTCGAACCGTCAAGAGCCTGTACGGTCGCTTTATCACCAACTACATTGCTCGCGCACTCGTGGGCGCGCTCGTGGTGCTCGCGGCCTACGCGATGCTCGACGCCTGGAAGTATGCCGGCCTTGCCACCTGGCTCTCGGGCGCCGGGTTCGCCGGTAACACGACCCTTGCCGACGCAGTCATCAAGCTCGTGGTGACGGCGCTCACCCTGGGCGCCGGCTTCCAAGGCGGCGAGGTCACGCCCCTGTTTGGTATCGGTGCGGCGCTCGGCGGCTGGATCGGTTGCCTCGTCGGAATCGACCCCAGCTTTCTGGCGGCGCTGGGCATGCTCGGCGTGTTCTGCGCCGGCCTCAACGTGCCCATCACCACCTGCATGATGGCCATCGACCTGTTCCACGGCACGGCGGCCGGCTTCTTCGTGATCGTGGCGTTTATCAGCTATCTCGTCGGCGGACACCGCGGCGTGTACCCCGCCCAGCGCATCATCTCGCCCAAGCGCCGTTCGCTTATTGTGGATGAGGGCGGTACAGTAGCGGATGCTATCGAGCGCCACAACGACCTGATAGAGTAGACGTAAGTATTCGCCGTGCAGCCACAATCGGGGGCAATTCGACCTGAGCGCGACCGCACCGTTACGTCATACGCCGGGAGTCGCCCCATGCACGCAACTGATTTTGGTCGCACGCTCATCATCGCCAACCCAGCCGCCCAGTCGGGTGCGGCGCGCGAAGTTGCCGAGCGCCTGCAGCGCTTTTTGGACATGACCGCACGTGCATCCCAGTTTGACCTGGTGCTGACCGAGCGCATGGGACACGCCAAGGAACTGGCCGCACAGGCTCAGGGCTACCGCACGGTTATCGCACTCGGCGGCGACGGCGTAATCCACGAGGTTGTCAACGGGCTTATGACGCAAGATGAGGCGGTCCGGCCCGCTCTTGCCGTCCTGCCCGTGGGCTCCGGCAACGATTTTGCCCAGACGCTCGGCATCGACGATTTCTCCGGCAAGGATTTTGGCGCGCTGCTCACCTGCGAGCTGCAGCACCAGGATATCGGGCGGATTCGCTCGTGGAGCCCTGCGAGCGGCAGCGGCGAGGCTGCCGTTGAGTACTACGACCAGACGCTTTCGGTCGGCATCGATGCCGCCATCGGTCTGGGCACCACCGAGCTGCGCAAAAAGACCGGCTTGACAGGCGCGCCGCTCTACACCCTCTCGGGACTTGAGCAGTTTGGCCTACGCTATCGCAACTACCCCATGACAGTCAGCTTTGACGGGGCGCCCGCCGAGCGCGTAAGGGCGATCATCATGGCGATTCAGCTGGGCCCCACCTATGGCTCGGGCTATCGCATCTGTCCCGATGCCGACCCCCGCGACGGCATGCTCGACGTCTGCTACGCCTGCGGCCCCGCCCCTCGTGCGGTTGCCCTTCCTATGTTTCTTTCGGCCAAGGACGGCCACCATACCAAGCTGCCGCCGGTTCGCATGCGTCGTTGCCGTCATGCCGAGCTCACGTTCGAGGAGCCCGACTACCCCATCCAAGCCGACGGCGAGCCCATCGTCGCCTCGCGCATCGAGGTCGACGTCCTCGGCGGAGCCCTCCACGTCTGGCGCCCCACCCACTAGCCATCCCTAAGTTGCGGTGAAATAGGGACTGTTTATGCAGCTAAAGCCGCAAAACAGTCCCTATTTCACCGCAACTTATTGAGAAGATCATTCCTCCCCGCCAGGCTTGCGACGGTTGGCCTTTTTAATCGCGTTGAAGTGCTTGTCGTTGAGTCTGCGCTGGCGCGAGCGCTGTGGCACCTTGGTCTTTACGCGTCGGCGCGGCGGACGGCCACGACGCTCAAGCTCTGCCCTCAGCTTACGCAGACAGCTTGCACGGTTCTGGAACTGGCTGCGGCTCTCGCGCGCCGTCACGGTAATCCCCGTGGGCCCATGTTTCATGCGCACCGCCGAGTCCGTCGTGTTCACGCCCTGTCCGCCCGGACCCGTCGCGCGAAACACCTGTACCTCGCAATCGCGCGCCAGCTCCTCGACCGACATCTCGGCATAGCGCGCATACTCGCGCCATCCCATCTTGTTCTCATCCATATCAACACCTCCCCTCATACAAAAAATGTGACAAAGGGACAGTCCCTTTGTCACATCGCATACCAATCGCTTGTGCTGCGCGCCTAGGCGAACGTGATCTCGCCGTTCTCGCAGTCCATTTCGGCGATACGGGCCAGGCTCTCAACGCGGAAGCCGCGCTCGCGGAGCTTATCGCCACCGCCCTGGAAGCCCTTCTCCACGGCAATGCCGATGCCGGCAACCTCGGCGCCCGCAGCCTCGCAGATCTTAATAAGGCCCTCAAGCGCGCAACCGTTGGCCAGGAAGTCGTCGATAATCAGGACCTTGTCGCCCTCGGACAGGAAGCGCTTGCCAACGATGACCGGATACTCCTTCTGCTTGGTAAAGGAATAGATGGTCGTGGCATACTGCTCGCCGTCAAGGTTGATGGACTGTGCCTTCTTGGCAAAGACTACCGGCACGCCGCCAAAATGCTGGGCTGCGATGCAAGCCATGCCAATGCCCGAAGCCTCGATCGTCAGGATCTTGTTGATCTCGACACCCTCGAACAGACGGGCCCACTCGGCACCCATGTGGTCGAACAGCTCAACGTCGCACTGGTGGTTGAGGAAGGCATCAACCTTAAGGACGTTACCGGCCTTTACGATGCCGTCATGGCGAATACGATCCTCAAGCTCCTGCATGGCGCAACCCCTTCTCGCGGCAACGATACCGCGCGATTAATAAACGTTGTTCGATAGTCTACCACGGACCGACCCCCGCCCGTCCCACAAGCCGCATCGCACCACAAACCAGTCTTTTTGGAATAGCGCGAAGCGTGGCGGACAGCCACCTAACACGCTAATGGCGGGCGCGCACCCTCACCAAACGCACCATGGCGAGCGCAAAGCCCACAGCGGCCACAGCCATCAACACATAGAACACCGAACGGAAACCAAACAAGAACACATCCGGACGGCCTGCAACAAAACTGGTCACGGCCTCGCCCATCGCCACGCTCATCTGCCCATACAGGATATTCGACGCCACCGTAATGCCGAGTGCCATGCCGGCGTAGCGCGCCAAGCTGCCCAAGCTGCCCGCAAAACCGAGCGCTTCGCGCGGAGCCGAGCCCATATACAGCGAGTTATTGGGGCTTTGGAAAATCGATGTACCGCACGACATAAATGCGACGCAGCACACAATCACGAGGATGGAAGAGTGCTCGTCGAGCGTGCTTACCGCAAAGAGACCGCACACGTACACGCCCAGGCCAACCGCCGTTGGACCCTCGCAGCCAACACGGTCCGAAACCGTTCCCGAAAGCGGGCCGATAAAGGCATTCACCATTGGCAGCGCCAAAAAGAGCAGTCCAGAGATGTCGGAACCAAACCCATGCGCATCCTGAAAATAGAACGGAAGAATAAACTCGGATGCGCCAATACCAACGAACACGATGAGCATGCAGGCAAGGTTGATGGTGAAGGCCGAATTTGCAAAGCAGCGACGCGCGGCCTCCGCCAGCGACATGGGGCGCTCGCCGGCCTCCGGCTTAACATGCGGCAGCGTGTAAAGCCCCACGATAAACGAGATGACGCCAATGGGCAGGTTGATGAGGAAGATGCTCTCCCAGGGAAAGCTTGCCACCAGCATGCCGCCGAGCACGGGGCCACACATCATGCCGAGGGCCACGAAGGTCGCGAGAATACCCATAGCACGACCGCGCTCGCGCGCCGGAAACGACTCGGTGATGATACCCATGTTGTTAGCCATGGCCGCCGCGCAACCGACGCCCTGAACAATGCGTGCCAGGATAAGAACCTCGAGCGAGGCCGAAAGGCCGCACAGCAGCGAGCCGACCGTAAAGACGATGACACCCAGCTGGAATACGCCCACCTTGCCGCGCACGTCGCCCAGGCGGCCAAACGGCAACATGGCCACGCATGTCGCAAGCAGGTACACCGAACTCACCAGCTGAATGCGATCGAGGCCCACGCCCAGCTCCTTTTGCATCACGGGCAGCGCCACGGTCACGACGGTCGAATCCAGACACACCATAAACGTCATGATGAGCACGGTAAACAGAATCGCCCATTTATTCTTGCCATGGGTGTCGCCCTCAAGGGCAATGTGCTCGCGGCGCAGCTGCTCTGCGGTTTTCTCCATATCCATCCTTTCGAGTGGCGCAACGCAAAAACGGGGCCCCGATCGCCTGCGAACAGTCGCGATTGGGGTCCCGCCTACGGAATCGGAACTAAAGGTCGCCGAAGCCTTCTGCCAGCATCGGCACCTTGTAGGAAGCTAGCCTAGCACTGCTCGAGTGCCTGCTCAAGGTCGGCAATCAGATCGGCCGTGTCCTCGAGACCGCACGACAGGCGCACCATGTCGGCGGAGATGCCACAGGCGATGAGCTCCTCATCGTTCATCTGGCGATGCGTGGCATTAGCGGGATGCAGGCAGCAAGTGCGGGCGTCGGCCACGTGCGTGGCGATCTGGGCGAGCTTGAGACTCTTCATAAAGGTCTCGGCCGCCGCGCGACCACCGTTAAAGCCAAAGCTCACAACGCCGCAGGTACCGTTGGGCATGTACTTCTGAGCGATGTCATAGTACTTATCGCCCTCCAGGCCCGGATAGCTCACGAAGCGTACCTTGGGATGGCTCTGCAGGAACTTGGCAACGGCTAGACCATTCTCACAATGGCGCGGCATGCGCACGTGCAGGCTCTCGAGCGAGCTGTTCAGGAAGAATGCCGCCTGCGGGTTCTGCATGGGACCAAGGTCGCGCATGAGCTGCGCGGTGGCCTTGGTAATGAAGGCGCCCTCGCGACCGAACTTCTCGGCATAGGTCACGCCGTGGTAGCTCTCGTCGGGCGTGGTGAGACCCGGGAACTTGTCCGCATGAGCCATCCAGTCAAACTGACCGTGGTCGACGATCACGCCGCCCAGGTAGGCAGCATGTCCATCCATGTACTTGGTGGTGGAGTGCGTAACGATGTCGGCGCCCCACTCAAAGGGACGGCACATCACGGGCGTCGGGAAGGTGTTGTCGACCATCAACGGCACGCCGTGGTCATGCGCGGCCTTGGCAAAGCGCTCAATATCGAGCACGGCGAGGGCGGGATTGGCGATGGTCTCGCCAAAGACGAGCTTGGTGTTGGGCTGGAAGGCTGCCTCGAGCTCCTCATCGGTACAGTCGGGGGCAACGAAGGTGCAGGTCAGCCCCATACGGCCCATGGTGTGGGCGAGCAAGTTGTACGTACCGCCGTAGATGGCAGAGCTTGCGACCACGTGATCGCCAGCACCGGCAACGTTAAAGATCGCAAGGAAGTTCGCAGCCATGCCCGAGCTCGTGAGCATCGCAGCGGTACCGCCCTCCATCTCGCAGATCTTGGCAGCAACCAGATCGCACGTGGGATTCTGCAGACGGCTGTAGAAGTAGCCCGACTCCTCCAGGTCAAACAGCTTGCCCATGTGCTCGGACGTGTCGTACTTCCACGTGGTGGACTGGTAGATGGGCACCTGGCGCGGCTCCGCGTCGCCCGGGCGATAGCCGCCCTGAACACATGTGGTACCGATAGTCTGCTCGCTCATATCTTGCTCCCTTGCCTGGGTTTTAGTTTTATTCGGTTCACGATACCGCTACCCTGCACCCCTCTCAACCCATCCCCAAGGTAGGTTATGGGACAAATTGATTAGGGGTATTAATCTCAGGCCTTGGGCATTTGCTCGATAGATAAAAATGAGGCATCCATGAAGCTCTCGATGATTACACGCACCGTCACGGGTACCATAGGCGGGTACACCGTGACCAAGGAGACAACGATGAAGCAAATCGATACGGCCCAGCTCGACATCACCGCCTGTCAGGCTCAGGCTGCCGAATACCACGCCCGTGGCTTTAACTGCGCCCAGGCCGTCGCCTGCACGCTCGCGCCCTCCGTCGGGCTCGACCCCCAGGTCGCCTTTACCCTCACCGAGGGCTTTGGCGCCGGCATGGGCGGCATGACCGAAACCTGCGGCGCCATCTCGGGCGCCGTGGCCATCATGGGCTTTGTAATGAGCGACGGCATGGAAAACCCCAAGACCAAAGGCCAGACCTACAAGCTGTCGCGCGAAATCGCCAAGCGTTTTGGCGAGAAGAACACGACGACCGTCTGCGGCACGCTCAAGGGCATCGGATCGGATAAGGGTCCGCTCCGCAGCTGCCCCGGCTGCATCGACGATGCCGTCGAAATCGCCTGTGATGTGCTAAAGCAGCTCGCCGAGTAAACGACAGCAACAGAAAAACGACGGCCGGCGCGCTTGGGATCCATCCAAAAGCACGCCGGCCGTCGCCGTTAGAACTCGGCAAATTCGGGAGCGCCGACCTCGATCTCCTCGCGCCCCGCCATAAGCTCGCGCATCTTGGCGCAAAACGACTCCTGCTCCCCTGCCTTAAACACCAAGTGAAGTGTCACGGTATCCGCGTAATCGGTATCCGAAACCTTGGCACCCGAATCCTGGGCCAAGCGAAGCACCTGCTCATACTGCGGATAGGCCACATGCACGTCAACAGGCGCAACACTTGTCATCTCGACGACCTGCCCGGACTCCTGAGCCGAGGCCACCGCCGCCTGCGTCGCCGCGGTATAGGCACGCACCAAGCCACCAGGCCCCAACAGCGTGCCGCCAAAATAGCGCGTCACCACGCAGCAAACATTTTTGAGCCCCGCGCCGCGCAGCACCTCGAGTGTCGGCATACCGCTCGTTCGGCTCGGCTCACCATCATCGCTCTGGCGCTCGCGTCCATCGACCAAAATCCACGCGGGAACATTGTGTCGAGCGTCGTAATGACGCTTGCGAACCATCTCAATAAAGGCATTCGCCTCATCCTCGGACTCAATATGGACCAGCTGGGCAATAAACCGACTCTTGCGGTCCACAAACTCGCCCGAAGCCTCAATATTCGATTGCAGAGTAAAATAGCTGTCCAACAAAGCCCCTCAACAACAAGCAAAGCAACAAACAGCCTCAATAATACGGCAAAGGCCGTACCGATAACCCCGGTAAATAGAACGGCAACGTCAATGACCAGGCAAAAACAGCGAGATGCCAAGAACGGAACCGCCGATGATTCCGCCAACGAAAGCGAGAACCCGTCAGCGCGAGCAAGGTGCCTTGAAAGACGAGATTACAACAAAAAAGAGGGCGTTTATGACCAGGCAAAGAAAGCGAGACGGCGTCAGCTGAGTCGATTTGGCCCGAAAGAGGAGGGAGCACGCCTTATGGCGGCGACCGACGAATGAGCGCCAAATCGGCCAGCTGACGCCGTCGCAGCGTCGACAAGAAAGCTGAGTGGGCCTATAAGCCGGGTTCTGTCGTGAACGGTCATTTATCTTGTCTGCACGTTACCGTGCAGCTCCACGCACGCTACCCGAACGCGGACCGGGCCGGCCCATAGCGTTCCTATTCGCGCTTGCTCCGGATGGGGCTTGCCAAGCCGCCGTGTTGCCACGACGCTGGTGGTCTCTTACACCACCGTTTCAGCTTTTCCCTTTACGCCTTGCGGCGCAGGTGGGAGTCTTCTTTTCTGCGGCGCTTTCCGTCGGATCACTCCGCCCGGCCGTTAGCCGGCATCCCGCCCTCTGGAGCCCGGACTTTCCTCACGCGTGCCGCAAGCAGCACATCGCGCGACCGTCTGGCCCACTCAGCAGTGCAAGAGTGTAGCACACCGTTGTCACAGGCAATGGCACAACACAAGCGTTCGACACGATAAACCAAGAACCACGCTATGCAGTACAATAGTATCGTCGATGGGCAACGTCGTCAGTCGAGACGCGACCGCGCTCCGCACCCCTCCGTCTACTCGGTGCGTTCCCGCCTCCTCCCCGAGGCGGGATGTCGGCATTTTTCATGCACCGACAACCAAATAGCCCGTGAACAGCCTAGGCGGCATTGCACACGGGCGGCATCGCGCACCTCAGCAACAAATGCAAAAAGGGACCCGTCCATTGCGGACGGGTCCCTTAAAACAAGTGATCGTCAAACCGATCTACTCGGCGTCGGTCTCCTCGTCCTTCTTCTCGGAAGGCAGCGGGGTAACCTCGATCTCGACGCCCAGAGTCTCAGCAGCAGACTTCATGGACAGGGAGATACGACGACGGTCGAGGTCGATCTCCATGACCTTGACCTGAACCTTGTCGCCCACGTGGGTGACCTGAGAAGGCTGATCGACGTGCTTGTTGGCCATCTCGGAGATGTGCACCAGGCCCTCGATGCCCTCGCCCAGGTCGACGAAAGCGCCGAACGGGACAAGCTTGGTCACAGTGCCCTCGACGATAGCGCCGACGGGGTACTTCTTGACCAGTGCGCGCCAAGGATCCTCGGTGGTCTGCTTGAGACCCAGGGAGATGCGCTCGCGGTTGAGATCGACGTCGAGAACCTCGACCTCGACCTCCTGGCCGACCTTGACAACCTCGGAAGGATGGTTGACGTGGTTCCAGGAGAGCTCGGAGATGTGGATGAGGCCGTCGATACCGCCGAGGTCGACGAAGGCGCCGAAGTCGACGATGGAGGAAACGGTACCCTGGAGACGCATGCCAGACTTGAGCTTGGACAGGATCTCGGAGCGCTCGGCCTTACGGGACTCCTCGAGCACGACGCGACGGGAGAGGACGACGTTGTTGCGGTTGCGGTCCATCTCGATGACGCGAGCCTCGATGCGGGTGCCCATATAGGAGGTGAGGTCCTTGACGCGACGGAGGTCGACGAGGGAAGCGGGCAGGAAGCCACGCAGGCCGATGTCGAGGATCAGGCCGCCCTTGACAACCTCGATAACCTCGCCCTCGACGTTCTCGCCGGAGTTGAACTTCTCCTCGATGCGGTTCCAAGCACGCTCGTACTCGGCACGCTTCTTGGACAGGACCAGACGACCGTCCTTGTCCTCCTTCTGGAGAACCAGAGCCTCGATGGGATCACCGAGTGCAACGATGTCTGCAGGGTTAGCGTCCTTGCGGATGGACAGCTCGCGGACCGGGATAACGCCCTCGGACTTGAATCCGATGTCAACGAGCACCTCGTCATGCTCGATCTTAACGACAGTGCCGTTAACGAGATCGCCCTCATCAAAGTCGGTAATCGTACCGTCGATGAGGTTGTTCATCTCCTCCTCATTGACATCGTCAAGAGAGAAAATGGACGAGTTCTGAATCTCACTCAAAGGTGGACCCCTTTCGAACTACGGGGCCCCGATTGCTAGGACCTACAGAAGGGTGCGACAAGCACACAACGTTTAGGAACACTCGGGAGCCGACAGATACTAATGTGACGCTTATGCAATCACGTTCGTATAGGTTACGGGGAAATGAGTTCGATTTCAAGCGTGAACTGCGATTTTTTACTCGTGTGGAGACTTTTTCGTAATCTTATGAACACATGTCTCCACAACTTGACGATAACCAGCCAGGCATTTGGCTTTAGGGTAAAGTATCCGGAGTTAACGTCTCTAGATTAAATTTACGAGAAAGGTGCCCGCGTGCTCAAAGCAGTCGTTTTCGATATGGACGAGACGCTTCTTAGCATCAACCTCAACGCATTCATCCTTCGCTATTTTAAGGATGTCTCATCGATGCTCGCGGATATCGGGCGCCGCAGCCGCGGTGGCACGATGGCACGCCTCGGCACCATCCTGGTCGACCTCAACGCCAATCGCCGCAGCGGCACGGACAATCGTACCAATCTTGAGTTTTACCGCACCGAGGTCGAGCGCCGATGCGGTATCTGCCTCTCCGATCCCCTCATCTACGAGGCGTTTACCTACTACGATCGCGAAGTCCTGCCGTACAAGAACGACGATGTCATTAACGCCCACGCCATGCCGGGCGCACACGCCGCGCTTCAGGCCGTACAGGACGCAGGACTACGCTGCGCGCTCTTCACCAACCCCAGCTTTACGCAGGGAGCCATCGAGTGCCGCATGGGTTGGGGCGACCTGACCGACGCCCCCTTTGAGCTCGTGACGCACATGGGAAACACCACCCGCTGCAAGCCCGATGCCACCTACTATCTCGAGCAGCTTCAGGTGATGGGGCTCGAGCCGCATGAGGTCCTTATGGTGGGCAACGATCCGAAGCGCGACTTCCCGTCCCCCGATTGCGGCATCCAAACCGCCTATGTGGGCCAGGGCAAGCCCAGCCGAGCCACCTGGCGCGGAACCATGGAAGACTTCGCCCGCGACTTTAACGCCGTAGTAGAAGCCTTCTACGAACACCAAGTAGCCGACGAACTGTCTTAACAGACCTGCGTTTTGCCGATCATGATGTTGAGGATCTCGACGTCGGTGTCTTTCATGCCCACGCGGCCTACGTAGCCCATGCTGGCGATTGTCTGCTCAACGGTATCCTGGATCAGGCCTTCGCCGGCACGGAAGCCGCGGCCCTGCATGGCCATATCGTGGCCCAGAATCGCCGCATCAACGGCTGCGGAAATCTTGGCGGCACAGCTCGCCTTGGCGCCATCGCACACGATGCCGCCCACGTTGCCAAGCGTATTCGATACCGTCGCGCCAATCTGCTCGCGCGTGCCACCGCACAGCCAGGTAATGGCTGCGCCGGCACCGCACGCGGCGCAAATCGCACCGCAAAACGCCGAGAGCGCACCAATATAGCTCTTGATATGCACGGCGATAAGATCGGACAGCATCACGGCGCGCACCAGGCGCTCGTGGTCGCAGCGCAGGTACTCGGCATACTCCATGACGGGCAATGCGCAGGTAATGCCCTGATTGCCCGAGCCGCACACAATGGCGACTGGCAGCGCGCAGCCGTTCATGCGGGCGTCGGACCCGGCGGCCGCACGGGCACGGGCACGGCAGGCGACATCATCGGCACGAGCGCCCAGCAGCGTACGGCCCACCTCGGCGCCCCAAGCGTGCGCGAGGCCCTCGGCGCTAATGGCGCCGTTCAGCTCGATCTGACGCTCAACGGCAGCGCGGGCACCCTCAATGTCACCGTCCTCGATAAAGTCGATGATGGTCTCGATCGACATGGGCGTGTCGGCGTTATCTGCCGCACGCTCGGCCACCACGCGCTCGGCGCAGGCGGCACACTCCCCCGCCGACTTACCGCATACCGGAATGCCGTCGAGCGTATGGCACGTGACGTTGGTGTGGTGGTCGGTAATCTCGACGACCGCGGTATGGCCCCCGGCCGTGGCAGTCACCTTGATGTAGAGGTTGGACACGCCCTCGACAAGCGACACATCGCAGTAGTCGGCGTCGGCGAGGAGCTCGGTCACGCGAGCACGGTCTTCGTCGTTAACGCTCTCGAGCACCTCGAGCGCGCTCTTGGCGTCACCGCCCACGGCACCCAGCACGGCCGCGGCCTCAATACCGTGCATACCGCCCGAGTTGGGCACGGTCACGCTCTTGACGTTCTTGATGATGTTGCCCGAGCAGGCAACGTCCATATGATCGGGTTCACAAGTGAGCGTCTGGCTCGCCAACGCCGCCGCATAGGCAACGGCAATGGGCTCGGTGCAGCCGAGTGCACAGACAAGCTCGCGGTTCAAAACATCGCAAAACGCGGCATCACGAAGGGAATCGGTAGGCATAGGTATCTCCTACTTGTATAACGGACTGGGCTCTCGAAGATAATTAGCTCCTTTATTTGATAACAATGCATCAAAAACCGCAACCATGGTTCCGGCGGACGGCCCTCAAGCGCAAACTGACGACATTCATTCATGAGAAGCCGGTCTTGTTGCTTGCTAAAGCGTTTGACCAAAAAACGCCCGAGCGTTTACGCAAGAGTCGCGCTATCATGCAGTCGAACGCGGTAAACACCTTTAGCACTTGCGCCGCACAGACCAGAGAGGAACCATCCATGAAGATCGGTATCGGTAACGACCACGCCGCCGTCGAGCTCAAGAACATCATCTCCGAGCACCTGAAGGAGCGCGGCTGCGAGGTCGTGAACTTTGGCACCGACACCTCCGAGAGCTTTGACTACCCCATCGCCGGCTACAAGGTGGGCAAGGCCGTTGCCAACGGCGACGTCGACCTGGGCATCCTGATCTGCGGCACCGGCGTCGGTATCAGCCTGGCTGCCAACAAGGTAGAGGGCGTGCGCGCCGTCGTGTGCTCCGAGCCCTTCAGCGCCAAGCTCTCCCGCATGCACAACAACACCAACGTGCTCGCCTTTGGCGCCCGCGTCGTGGGCTCCGAGCTCGCCAAGATGATTGTCGACGAGTGGCTCGACGCCGAGTTTGAGGGCGGTCGTCACGAGCGTCGCGTTAACCTCCTCAACGAGATCGACCACACGCGCGGCCTCAAGGTCGTCGACGAGGCCTAAACTACTCAGTGCCACAAGCTAACAGCAGGGGCCCGCTCGGAACTCATGTCCGAGCGGGCCCCTTCATAGATTTTGGAATAAAAGGGCGCCGCGGATGGAGTTCCGCGGCGCCCAAGCCACACGCTAACAGCTTTAAGGAGTCAAAGCTGGTTTAGCCAAAGAAGCGCTTGATCTCGATCTCGGCGTTCTCCAGGCAGTCGGAGCCGTGAATCACGTTGGCGTTGACATCGACAGCAAAATCGCCGCGGATGGTGCCGGGGGCAGCGTCAAGCGGGTTGGTAGCGCCCATGAGGGTGCGCATCTTGGAGACAGCGGAGAGACCGGAAACGACCATCTTGACGACCGGACCGCTCGTCATAAAGTCACAGAGACCGCCAAAGAAGGGCTTGTCGGCCAGATGGGCGTAGTGCTCCTCGACGGTAGCGCGCTCGAGCGTGGTCATCTCCATGCGCTCGATGACAAGGCCGCTACGCTCAATGCGAGCGACGATCTCGCCGATCTTGCGGTCGCGCACGGCGTCGGGCTTAATCATGATGAAGGTCTTCTCGATAGCCATAAGGTAGCCTTTCAAGTAGGTTCGCGCGTGCCCAAGTCCCATTCCGGCACCCGCCTGGACTGCATCGTAACAGAGTTTTAGCTGCAGTTAAACAAAAAGCTGTTTATTGAAACGTTGCAATTTATTGAAGCGTTCCATATGTGTCACTTCTGTTTCGAAGCCCGATTAGAGTACCATCCGACTGTCCATCAACCGCATCGAACAGAGCAGACGGTCGGTTGCCACCCGCGAACGTATCCCCTTCACAACCTGCCCAAAGGTCCTACAGAAGTTCTCGACAAGCCCCTCCCCCATAGCAACAAAATACAGGCGCCCACATCAGCAGGCGCCCGTAAAGCGAAACCGAGTTATCAATACATGGCCAGAACGGCTTCAGCCAAACCTCTACTTTGCCCCGTGACCCATCTCGACGACCTTGGTCAGCGATCCAAACACGCCTTCGTCGGCCACGAGCTGTGCCTCGGCGCGCTCAAGCTGCACGGCAACGGCGGCAGGAGCGGTACCGCCCTTGGTCGTTCGCGCAGCAACGATTGAGGGGATGTCGAGCGCCTCGGTAATATCGCGCTCAAAGAGCGGGCTTGCCTCCTGGAACACCTCAAACGGCAGGTCCTCAAGATTGCAGCCGCGCTTCTCGCACATCAGGACCAAATGACCCACCACGGCATGTGCCTCGCGGAACGGCAGGCCACGCTTGGCCAGGTAATCGGCAACATCGGTGGCGGCAAGGTGCCCCACGCCGCACTCGCGCACCATGGCATCCTCGTTGACGGTCCAAGTCGAAATCATACCGGCCATAACCGACAGACACTGCATGAGCGTGTGGGCGGTATCGAGCGCGCCCTCCTTGTCCTCCTGCAAGTCCTTGTTATAAGCAAGCGGCAAGCCCTTCATGGTCACGAGCAGCTGCACCAGGTTGCCATACACACGGCCGCTCTTGCCGCGGATAAGCTCGGCAAAGTCGGGATTCTTCTTCTGCGGCATGATGGACGAGCCGGTGGAGTACGAGTCGGAAAGCGTGATAAAGCCAAATTCGGAGCTCGACCACAGCACGATCTCCTCGGAAAGACGCGACAGGTGCATGGCCATGACGGAGCCGGCGTAATGCAGATCGAGAAGGAAATCACGGTCGGAAACCGCATCGAGCGAGTTGGGAATCACACCCGCAAAGCCAAGTTCGGCAGCCGTCATCTGGCGATCAAGCGGATAGCTCGTACCGGCAAGCGCGGCAGCACCCAGCGGGCAGTTGTCGGCGGCATCAAAGGCGGCCTTCAGGCGTGTAAAGTCGCGCGCGAACATCCAGGAATACGCCAGCAGATGATGCGACAGCAGCACGGGCTGAGCATGCTGCATGTGCGTGTAGCCCGGCAGAATCACCTTGTCGTACTTCTTGGCCGCATCCACCAGCACATGACGCAGCTCAAGATTGGCCTCCATGAGCTCCTTGGCCAGCGCCTTGACGCCCAGGCGCGTATCGGTCGCCACCTGGTCGTTGCGCGAACGCCCAGTATGCAAGCGCTTACCGGCCTCTCCGATGCGGCGCGTCAGCTCGCTCTCGATGGACATATGAATGTCCTCGTCGTTGATATCGAAGGTGAAGTTGCCGGCATCGATATCCTGTTCGATTCCGGTCAGGCCCCTGGCAATCGCCTGCTCGTCCTCGGCACTGATGATACCCTGGGCCGCCAGCATCTTGGCATGCGCCTTAGAGCCGGCGATATCCTGCTTATAGAGATGTTTGTCGACCGGCAGCGACGCGCCAAACTCCTGTGTGACCTCGGCCACGCCCGCCTCAAAACGACCGCCCCAAAGAGCCATGGAACCGTCCCCTTTCTCCAAATACCAAAACAAGCGCCCTAAGCAATGCGCCATGTCGCTAAAGCGATTTTTCAACCGCTAGTTTTACATATTCCCCACCGTGCGCGGGGCCATGTAGCTAATTTGCAAAGAAGTGACGCACCAGGCACTTGGCGCCCAACGTCTCCCTCCGGATGTTGCCCTGCGAGCCATCGACCCAGGCCTTCAGGCTCATGGGAACGTCCTCGATCTTTACAGCATCGAACTCTGGCGCGAGGGCAAGTAAAGCGTGCGCGATAGCATTGAACATAATGGATACTCCTCATATATATAGGCGCAGAGCCGCCAAATTGATAGAGGGAGCCCCGCCGGACAACCCCGGCGGGGCTCGGACTCAGCCGCAGACGCGGCATCATATATGCGGGCGGAACGTAGGGGCCACCGATGTTAAGAAGTGTCAGCAAGCATAACGAAAGGTAGGGACCCCGTGCGCCCGTTATGTATCACGCGGATGGGCCGCGCGGATACCAAGGGAGAGAGGCGCTAGGCCTGGGCGGCGGCGGAGCTGGAACCCTGGACCTTAGCCCACGTCTTGAGCGACAGCGTATCGATCTCGATAAAGCCGGCGCTGGCCTTCTCGTCAAACGTGGTGTCGCGGTCGTAGGTGGCCAGACCGTAGTCATACAGGCTAAACGGGCTCTTGCGGCCGACGACATGGCAGTTGCCCTTAAAGAACTTCAGGCGGACGGTACCGGTCACGAACTTCTGGGTATCGGCCATAAAGGCATCGAGCGCGTTCTTGAGCGGGCTGTACCACTGGCCGTTGTACACGGCGGTGGCCCAATCCTGCTCGAGCTTGATCTTGGTCTTGAGCAGGTCGCCCTCGACGCAGATGTCCTCGAGCGCCTTGTGGGCGGTGATGAGCGTCAGGGCGCCGGGAACCTCGTAGCACTCGCGGCTCTTGAGGCCCACCAGACGATCCTCGACCAGATCGAGACGGCCAAAGCCGTTGTCGCCGGAGATCTTGTTGAGGGCGATGACGATCTCGGAGAGCTTCATCTTCTTGCCGTCGACGGCGACGGGCTTGCCGGCCTCAAACTCAATCTCGGTATACGTCGGGGTGTCGGGCGTGTCCTCAGGATTCTTGGTCATAACCCAGGCGTCGTCGAGCGGCTCGTTCCAGGGATCCTCCAGGTGGCCGCACTCAATGGCACGACCCCACAGGTTGTCGTCGATGGAATAGGGGTTGTCGTTGGCACCCTCGGGAACCGGCACGTTGTGGGCGTGGGCATAGGCAACCTCGTCGGGACGGCACTTCAGATCCCACTCGCGAACCGGGGCGATGACCTTAAGCTCGGGGTCGAGCGCCTTGACGGCAGCCTCAAAACGAACCTGGTCGTTACCCTTGCCGGTGCAGCCGTGTGCGACGTAGGTCGCGCCAAACTCGTGAGCGACCTCGACAAGCTTCTTGGCGAGCAGCGGGCGAGACAGGGCGGAAAGCAGCGGGTACTTGTTCTCGTACATGGAGTTTGCGGCGATGGCCTTGGTCAGGAACTCATCGGAGAACTCGTCGCGCAGGTCGAGCACCTGGCAATCGAGAACGCCCAGGTCAAGCGCCTTCTGCTTCTTGGCGTCCAGGCCGGTCTCCTCCTGGCCCACATTGCCGCAGACACAAACGACATCGAGATTCTTCTCGTCCTGGAGCCACTTGACACATACGGATGTATCAAGACCACCGGAATATGCGAGAACGACTTTTTCCTTGCTCATGGCTGTTTCCTTTCGCCCTTGGTAGCTAGTTAGAACATCGGTCAGTTGCAAGTCACCTTGAGGTCAAAAACCGTGCAATATCAGGTTATTCAGCAGAATGCATCACAGGCATGCCCTAGAAACATGCGGCTATGTCGTGCTAAAACCCAACGACCTCAAAATGACTCTGTTGAGGCATTGCGCCCCATGCGGACAGAGACGATTGTTATCGTCGTCGGGAAATTGCGCGCTGGCGTCGGATGGCATTGTCTGCAGTGGTGATGATCTTTACGAACTGCATCTGCCTCTCCTTTCACGTATCGCCGGGCGCAATTCTAATATCGTAAACGGTACCTTTTCCTCGGTAAGCGGTTGTTTTTCCGTCTCCGTTTTCGATGTTCGCTATATTACGCTAAAGTGCCCGCAGCACAAGCGACAAATTCAAATTTCTGAAAAGTTTTTTCATTAGTTTGTGAAGCGTGGTGCAAATACGCTCCGTTCCTGCGAAAATACGGCCGACTACGAGTTGATGGTTATAACGTCTGAAACAATCTCGAAACGAAAGGCTCGCTTTTATGCAAACTTACGAATCGGACGCCAATATCGGAAACATTAAGCTCATCGCCGTCGACATGGACAAGACGCTGCTGACCGACGAGCGCGTGTTGCCGCAGGGTCTTGATGAGCGCTTGGACAAGCTCGCCGACGCCGGCATCGTATTCTGCCCCGCCAGCGGACGTCCAGCCCCCAAGCTCGAAGAGATGTTCGAGGGCATCAAGAACCGCCTCGCTTTTTGTCCCGACAACGGAGCGTGCGTGATCTATCGCGGCAGCTATATCTATAAGAGCAATATTGACGTGGAGCTGTATCAGCAGGTCCTGAGCCGCGCCTCGGAGGATCCGCGCGCTGTCCCCGTCCTGTGCTGCTTCGACGAGTTCTACGTGCTTGCCCGCGACCATCAGTACCACGACGAGATCAGCGTCTACTACAACACAATCAACTACGTCGACAGCTTTGAGGGCATTGATTTCGAGTCCAACAAGATTTCGGTCTTCTTCCCCGGCTACGACGCCGAGCCCGCTTTCCGCGAGACCTATAGCCCCGAGTTCTCGGACAAGCTCTACGTCACCAACGCCGGGCGCGAGTGGATCGACTTTATGAACCTGGGTGTCGACAAGGGCGCCGGCGTCGCGCACCTGTGCGAGCACCTGGGCATCGATATTGCCGATGCCGCCGCCGTGGGCGATACCTACAACGACATCCCCATGCTCGAGCGCGTCGGCCACAGCTTTATCGTGGACAATGCCGAGGAGCACATGAACGCGCACGCCAAGTGGCGCATTCCGAGCAACAACGACGGGGGCGTACTGACGCTCATCGACGCCATCTTGGCGGCTCGCTAACGCGCTCGTCGGACCTGGCCGGGTGGCATGGGTTAACTTTTCGCTCGGTCAGGTCCTGCGCAAGACGAAAGCCACATTAAGTGGCTTTCTTTGCGTGCGGAATCTACGAAAAGTTAACCCATGCCACCCGGCCAGGTCCTGCGGTGACTTGCTTGCCGCCTAGATAGCGTCTTGGCGCCTAGATACTTGGCTGATTTTTCGGAATGAAGGGGGCTCCTTGTTGGCAAGGAGCCCCCTTCTGCTTTTGGCTACTTTGGGGTTGTTAGTACGTCTTTATTTGGCATCGGCCCAGGTTATGCCGGTGCTGGCTTCGGCGATCAACGGTACGCGGAGGTCCACTACGTGCTCCATGACGTCGCGGACCATCGCGGTGAGTGCCTCAACCTCATCCACTGGGCACTCAAAGTCAAGTTCGTCGTGTACCTGCAGAATCATGTGGGCGGCAAAGCCCTCTTCTTCCAGGCGGCGGCTTACGCGGGCCATGGCGATCTTGATGATGTCTGCTGCGGTGCCCTGCATGGGGTGGTTCATGGCCGTGCGCTCACCAAAGCCACGGAGTTGCGGGTTTTTGGCCTTGAGCTCCGGAATATGGCGTCTGCGGCCGTACATGGTCTCGGCGTAGCCCGTCTGCTTGGCGCGCGCCACCACATTGTCGAGGAACGTTCGCACGCCCGGGTAGGCCTCGTAGTAGCGATCGATCATATCGCGCGCCTCGGCCATCGAGATATGCAGCGACTGCGACAGGCCATAGGCCTGCTGGCCGTACACGATGCCAAAGTTCACGGCCTTGGCGCGGCTGCGCAGGTCGGGTGTCACCTCGGACACCGGCACGCCAAATACACGCGCCGCCGTCTCGGCATGGAAGTCCTCGCCCTCGTTAAAGGCACGTACCAGATGTTCATCACCCGAAAGATGCGCGAGCAGGCGCAGCTCGATCTGCGAGTAGTCCACCGCCAAAAAGACGCTGCCCTCGCCCGCCGAGAACGCCGTCTTGACGGTACGCCCCAGCTCCGAGCGCGTCGGAATGTTCTGCAGGTTCGGGTCGCTCGAAGACAGGCGCCCCGTCGCGGTGATGGTCTGGTTGTACGTGGTGTGCACGCGACCGTCACCACGGCGCAGCGGGCCCAGCGTATCCAGATAGGTCGACTTGATCTTGGACTTCTCACGCCAGTCCAAGATCAGACGCACGATCTCGTGGTCGCGGGCAAGATCGCTCAACACCTTGGCGTTGGTCGAATAATAGCCGCGCTTGGTCTTCTTGAGGCCCTTGGTCGGAAGCCCCATCACATCAAAGAGTACGTGCGACAGCTGCATGGGGCTGCCAATATTAAAGGTCTCGTCACCGGCAAGGTCGCGAATGCTTCGCTCGACCTCGGTGATCTGGGTCGCCAGGCCCTCGGACAGACTGCGCAGGCGGTCGGGGTCCACGAGCATGCCCGCGCGCTCCATCTTGGCAAGCACCGGCACGAGTGGCATCTCGATGCCATCGAACACGTTGACAGCGTTCTCGCGGGCCATGCGGTCGCGCAGTGGTGCGACCAGCGCCAGCGTCAAGGCCGCCGTGCGAGCGGCGGGCGCAGGAGCGTCCTCGACAGCATCCTCTGCACCGCGCGCCGCAGGCAGCGCCATCTGCAGATAGGTATCGGCCAGATACGCCTCATCGAACTCGGAGCGGTCGGAATCCAGCAGGTAGGCGGCAACCACGGTATCGAAGATGCGCGTGGAATCGGCAGACAGCGGGTCCATGAGCTCGGGCTCAGAGGAATCGATAGGAGAAAGCTCGTGCAGCAGCGCCTTCATGTCCGGACTCGCCACGCGGCCCTCCATAAACAGGCGCGCGAGCACGCCGGCAATCACGCCGTTGGCGAAGTCAAAGCCTTCAACCTCAGCCGCCGCACCGCCGTCGCCCTCCTCGAGCGCGAACAGGCCCTTGGACGTCGCCAGCCACAGCGTGCGCGTCAGTCCAAAGAGCGCGCCCTCTTCCTTGTCGTCGTCCACCACGGCGGCAACCCACTCGCCGGCATCAATCGCGCGGGAGACCTCAGCCGCAACGGCACCAAGCGCGTCGGCATCGCCCGCGGCTGCGCGAACCATCGCAGGCATCTCAAGCACACTGGAGGCAGCAGCAGCCCCGCCCTCGCCGCCAATCAGCGCCAAGAAACGGTTCTGCATGGCGGTGATACCGAGCGTGCCCAGCGCCGCGGAAACCTCATCGGCAGAATACGCCGGGAAGGACGTCGCCTCAAAATCGAGCTCAACGGGCGCATCGGTGCGGATGGTCGCGACCTTGCGGCTCAGCAGAGCGTCATCGATGTGCGCACGCAGGTTCTCGCCCATCTTGCCCTTGACCTCGTCAGCATGCGCGATGACCTCGTCCAGGCTACCGTACTGCGCAATGAGCGCGCTCGCCTTTTTGGGGCCGATGCCCGGCACGCCGGGGATGTTATCGGACGTGTCGCCCTTCAGACCATAAAAGTCGGGCACGAGCGCCGGCGTGATGCCGTGATACAGATCGTCCACGCTCTCGGGCGTCATGATCGCCACGTCGGACAGGCCCTTGCGGGTCGAGACCACGTTGACGTGCTCGGTCACGAGCTGATACATATCGCGATCACCGGTCACCAGCAGCATGTCACAGCCGGCCTGCTCGCCCAGGCGCGCCATAGTGCCCAGGATATCATCGCCTTCCCAGCCCTCGGACTGCAAAATCGGCACGTTGAGCGCGGCGAGCAGCTCCTTAATCATGGGAAACTGCGCATGCAGATCGGGGTCCATGGGCGGGCGCTGAGCCTTGTACTGCGGCAGCATCTCCATGCGCACGCGCGGCTTGCCCTTGTCAAACGCCACAACAACGCCGTCGGGATTAAAGGCGTCAATCATCTTGAGGAACATATTCAAAAAGCCAAAGATCGCGTTGGTGGGACGACCGTCCGGCGCGTTCATGGTCGGCGGCACGGCGTGGAAGGCGCGGTGCATGAGCGAGTTGCCGTCGATGACGGCAAAGGTACGGCGCTTGTCAGACATATTGAATACCTCGCTTTGGGCTGGGCACGGTTTGCTCACACCAGTTTACACGCTCCCCGCCCCGCGGCCACCGCACATCAGGCTTCCCTGCCGCCGTGAGCCCGCGCGTGATACGATGGCTCACGGTACATCAACCAGCACGATCGATCCGAAAGGAGCCTGCGTCATGGAGCGTCCCTGCGCATGGAAAAAGTACACGCCACAGCAAATCGAGGAGCTAGAGGAGCTTTGCCGCGGCTATAAGCAGTTTTTGAGCGAGAACAAGACCGAGCGCCTGTGCGTCAAGACCGGTATCAAGATGGCCGAGGAGGCGGGTTACGTCAATCTGGAGACCGTGATCGCCGAGGGCCGCGCGCTCAAGGCCGGCGACAAGGTGTACGCCGCCAATCACGGCAAGGACCTTATGCTCGTCAACCTGGGCACCGCCCCGCTCGAGCAGGGCTTTAACATCCTGGGCGCCCACGTGGACTCGCCGCGCCTGGACCTTAAGCAGAATCCCGCCTTCGAGGCCGGCGACATGGCCTACCTCGACACGCACTACTATGGCGGCGTCAAGAGCTACCACTGGGTCGCTTCCCCGCTCGCACTCGTAGGCGTCATCTGCAAAAAGGACGGCACCACCGTCGACATCAACATCGGCGACAAGGCGGACGACCCGGTCTTTACCATCTCCGACCTGCTGATCCACCTCTCGAGCGAGCAGATGGCCAAGCCCGCCAAGGATGCCGTCGATGCCGAGATCCTCGACGTGATCGTGGGCGGCCGCCCCGTCAAGTTTGACGAGGACGACAAGGACGCTCCCAAGGAGCCCGTCAAGCAGATGTTCCTGGATATCCTCAAGGAGCAGTACGAAGTCGAGGAGGAGGACTTCCTCTCCGCCGAGATTGAGGTCGTGCCCGCCGGCCCGGCCCGCGACATGGGCCTCGACCGCTCCATGATTCTGGGCTATGGCCACGACGATCGCGTTTGCGCCTATCCGTCCATGCTCGCCCAGATCGACGTCGCCAACGTGGAGCGCACGAGCATCACACTCATCGTCGACAAGGAGGAGATTGGCTCCGTGGGTGCCACCGGCATGACGAGCCGCTTCTTCGAGAACACCGTCGCCGAGATCATGACGCTCGCCGGCGAGGATAGCCCGCTGGCCCTGCGCCGTGCACTCGCCCACAGCCGCATGCTCTCCTCCGACGTGTCCGCCGGCTTCGACCCGGGCTACGCCGGCAAGTTCGAAACCAAGAACGCGGCCTTCATGGGTCGCGGCCTGTGCTTCAACAAGTACACGGGCAGCCGCGGCAAGGGCGGTTCAAACGACGCCGACGCCGAGTACGTGGCCCTCGTCCGCGACATCATGGACGAGGCCGGCGTGGACTTCCAGACCTGCGAGCTCGGCCGCGTCAACGCGGGCGGCGGTGGCACCATCGCCTACATCATGGCCAAGTACGGCATGAACGTCATCGACTCCGGCGTTGCCGTCCTGTCCATGCATGCCCTGTGGGAGGTCGCCAACAAGGCCGATATCTACGAGGCCTATCGCGGCTACAAGGCCTTCATCGAGCGCGCCTAATCAACCCTTAATCAGTTGCGGTGAAATACGGACTAAACTGGCCCATACACGGCCAAAACAGACCGTATTCCACCGCAACTTCTTTTTTGGCAGAGGAGAGTCCATGCTGCAGGTCATCATTTCGCCCGCCAAGCAGATGCGCGCGGCCCAAGATGCTTTTGAAGTCCTGGACATTCCACCTTTTGCGCACGAGACGGCTCGCCTCCACCGCGCACTGCTAGATATCGAACGAAATGAAGGCAGCGGCGGCCTGCAGGCGCTATGGAACGTGAGTGACAAACTGCTTACAACGTGCCTGGATATACTTCACGAATTTATGCCCGTCCCGAGCGATGCCGACCTCGCCGATCCCGATATCGCACGTCGAATCTCCCCCGCCGTCATGTCCTATCACGGCATTCAATACCAGAGCATGGCGCCCGAGGTCATGGATGCCGCACAGCTCGACTGGCTGCAAAACCATCTCTGGATCCTCTCGGGCCTTTACGGATGCGTGCGCCCCTTTCATGCCGTTGAACCGTATCGGCTGGAGATGGGCGCGAAGCTTGCCGTCGACGATGCCCGAGACCTCTACGCGTTTTGGGGCGACAAGCTCGCACGGGCCATCGCTCCGGCGGGCTCCAACGCTACAATCGTCAACCTCGCCAGCGTAGAGTATGCCAAAGCCGTTCTGCCCCACCTCGCGGGCGACGCCGCAGCCGTCACGTGCCTCTTTGGCGAGGGTATCCGCAACGGGAAGCCCATCCAACGGTCGACCGCCAGCAAAAAGGCGCGCGGCTCCATGGTGCGGTGGATGGCAGAAAACAAGCTCGAGGATGCAAGCGAACTTACCGCGTTCGACGTTGGTTATCGACACTTTCCCGAGCTTTCAAATAAAAATACTTTGGTCTTCCTGAACGAACAGGCCTTGTAGGACCACCGCTACTTTTGAATGTGCTGCCTAGGCACGGCGTCTATTCCGCCAAGCCGTCGGCTTTGGCAATTTCATTTGTCGAGCCGTCCTGATAGGTAATCTTGACATGCTCCACCTCGGACACCTTGACGCCCGACGGGGGCTCCAGGCGCCATTCCGTCAGCGCGATATCCATTGTCGTGGGCACATCCCCTTGATCTTTGAGCTCGACCGACAGCGTCTTAAGCGACGCATCGAAGGTCACGCGCTCGATCTCTTCACCAGGAATGGATCCGCCACTCAGCTGCAACTGCGCAAACTCGTTGCGCGGATACCAATAGTCGCCCGGCGCGGCAACGGTATTGCCGCCCGCGACCTTCACTGTCATGATCGGCAGGGCATCGTCGGCCTCAAACTCCCACGCAGCGCCGCCGCGACCACCAAACGTCCAGATACAAAAGGCAATCACCAACACGGCAAGCACCGCAAAACCAATCGCGACCAACCCATGGTGCGCGCGGCTCTCCTCGGCCGATACATCCCATTGCGTCTCTCGATATAGATGCTTGTCTTCCATGTTCGCCTCCCCACAGGCACGCTCGTTGGCCCAATCGTACCCATTCAGGCTATACTTGAGCCCATGACATAACGGGGAGCTTGTAGGACAAGACGGCAGGCTGAGACTGGGCGCGCCCGCCCTGACCCGCAAACCTGATATGGGTAATGCCAACGAAGGGAGCCGTGCCAATGAGCACACAGACCGAGCCCAAGCTCGTCACGCAAATCGACTTCGCCCGCGCCGGGCAGATCACGCCGCAGATGAAGGAAGTCGCCGAGCGCGAGCATCGCGACCCCGAGTACATCCGCGAGCGTGTGGCCGACGGCCGCATCGCCATTCCCGCCAACATCGTGCACATCAAAAAGGGCATGCGCGCCTTTGGTGTCGGTGAGGGCCTGTCCACCAAGGTCAACGTCAACCTGGGCATCTCGGGCGACAAGGCCGATGCCGCCGAGGAATGGAAGAAGGTCAAGATCGCCGAGGACTTTGGTGCCGACGCCATCATGGACCTCTCAAACTCGGGCAAGACGCGCCAGTTCCGCCAGCAGCTCATCGACGAGACGCCGCTCATGGTGGGCACCGTCCCCATGTACGACGCCATCGGCTACATGGAAAAGCCGCTGGTCAAGCTTACCAAGGACGACCTGTTCGAAGTCGTGCGCGCGCACGCCGAGGACGGCGTGGACTTTATGACCATCCACTGCGGCATCAACAAGTCGGTCACCAAGACCTTTAAGGAGACCGGCCGCCTGATGAACATCGTCAGCCGCGGCGGTTCGCTGCTGTTTGGCTGGATGGAGGTCACCGGCAACGAGAACCCGTTCTATGAGTTCTACGATGAGTTGCTCGAGATTTGCCACGAGTACGACGTGACGATCTCGCTCGGCGACTCCTGCCGCCCGGGCTGCCTCTACGACTCCAACGACGCCACCGAGACCGCCGAGATGATCGAGCTGGGCAAGCTGTGCAAGCGCGCCTGGGCAGCCGGCGTCCAGGTCATGGTCGAAGGCCCGGGTCATATGGCGCTCGACGACATCGCCGCCAACATGAAGCTGCAGAAGCGTCTGTGCCACAACGCCCCGTTCTATGTGCTGGGGCCGCTGGTGACCGATATCGGTGTGGGCTACGACCACATCACCGCAGCCATCGGCGGCGCCATCTCCGCGAGCTCGGGCGCCGACTTCCTGTGCTACGTGACGCCCGCCGAGCACCTGTGCCTGCCCAACGCCCAGGATGTGCTCGACGGCCTTATGGCCACTAAGATTGCCGCACACGCCGCCGACATCGCCAAGAAGGTGCCCCACGCCCGCGACATGGACGACAAGATGGGCCAGGCGCGCCGCAAGCTCGACTGGGACGCCATGTGGAAGTGCGCGCTCGACCCGGTTACGGGCAAGAAGCGCTACGAGGAATCCCCCGCCGCCACCGAGGGCACCTGCACCATGTGCGGCAAGATGTGCGCCGTCCGCACCGTCAACAAGGTGTTCGAAGGCACGACAATCGACCTCGGTATGGAGGATTAGCTTTTACGAGGCAGTCCAGTATGCCTGCTGCAACGCCCGTCTATTGTTGACTTGTGAACATTTGCTTACATTTGCGTAAAGATTGCATCGCCCGCCCGGGTTCGGAATACAGCCGGCCCGGGCATCTTTATAATGCGGGGTAAAAGACCCATTTGAATCCGACCGGACAAGGGAGCGAACATGGATCGCAGTAAGGTACCCGCCGTTCTATCCATCGCAGGATCCGATTCCAGCGGTGGCGCCGGCATTCAGGCCGACATCAAGACCATCACGGCCCACCGCCTGTATGCCGAGACGGCCATCACCGCCATCACAGCGCAAAACACACTGGGCGTCACCGCCGTGCAGGATATCTCGCCAGATATCGTAGCCGCGCAAATTGACGCCGTTTTTGACGATATCCGCCCGAGCGCCGTCAAGATCGGCATGGTTTCGTCCACCGAGATTATCGAAGTTATCGCCGACCGCCTGAGCGCATGGAACGCAACCAACGTGGTCGTCGACCCCGTTATGGTCGCCACTTCGGGCGCTCGCCTCATTGCCGAGGACGCCGCTGAGGCGCTCACGCGTCGTCTGTTCCCGCTGGCGACCGTCATCACGCCCAACATTCCCGAGGCCATGGCGCTGCTCGACTACGAGGTCGATTCCGAGCGCACACAGCAAAACGCTGCCATGCTCCTCACCCGCCGCTTTGGCTGCGCGTCCCTCGTTAAGGGCGGGCATTTTGTCAACGAGGCCAACGATGTGCTAGCAGAGCCTGCGCCGCTCGATGACGAGGGCAACCACCTGGGCGATCCGCTCACCACGTGGTTCCGCCACAAGCGCATCGAGACCGACAACACACATGGCACCGGCTGTACGCTTTCGTCCGCCATCGCCTGCGCGCTGGCCCAGGGCATGGATCTTGCCGACGCCGTCAACGCCGGCAAGGCCTACCTAACCGGCGCTCTCGCCGCCGGCTTTGACATGGGCAAAGGCTCCGGCCCCGTCAACCACATGTGGCAGTACTAAGCCCCGTCCCAAAACCACCGCAAAGGGGACAGGCACCTTTGCGGTGGTTCCCACAAACATCTCGATCTGTAACAGTTAGAGCCCATTTTTCGGCCCACCTGTTACAGATCGAGACAAAACAGACGAATCAAGCCACCGCAAAGGTGGCTTGGGGTCGCGCTACTCACCAAGCATCTCTTTGAGCTTGGCTGCCACGGCGTGGCCCAGGCTCACGTGGCTTTCGGGCATCATATGCAGGTAGTCGATATCACCCGGCTCGGCGAAATCGGCGGCATTCAAAAAGTCGCAGCCAAACTGCTCTGCCACGTGCGCATAGTACTCGCCAAAATGCTCAGATGCCTCAACGGAATGCTCGTCAAAGTCGGTCATATACACATTGGCGATCTGCGGCTTGATCTTGATAGGAGCCATCAGCAGAATGCGCGGACAAGGCGCAGCGTCGGTCCACGGAAACGCGCGGACGGCGCGAATCAGCGCCATGGCGCCACGGGCGATATCGGAAGCTGTCACGTTAAAGACCGTCTTACAGTCGTTGGTGCCCAGCATGATCACAATGGCGTCCAGCGGCTTATGGGCCTCGAGCAGCATCGGAAGCGCACGAATGCCGTTGAGGTTAGTGTCCAGATGACACATATCGTCGCGCACCGTCGTGCGGCCGTTGAGCCCTTCCTCAATCACATGCCAGCCCTCGCCCAGGTCACGCTGTGCCACGCCGCACCAGCGCACATCCTGCGCATAGCGCACCGCGGTGCCATCGCGCATACCAGCCGGATCATAGCCATAGGTGTTGCTGTCACCAAAGCACAGAACGTTTTTCATCGTAAGCCCTTCCTTTAGTAAAAAGCCGACGGGAGCAGCCCTCCCGCCGGCTCGACCTATCTGTCGGCCCGTACCGATTACAGGTACTTGCGCCAATCGTCATCGTCCTCATCGTCCTCGGCGGCAGCCTGGGCCTGCTCGGCGGCGCGAGCAGCCGCAGCGCGTGCGGCAACCTGGGCATAGGACTCCTCGTTACGCTCGGGAAAGCTTGCCAGCACGTGCTCGAACTTGGCGAAGTCCTCATCCCAGCGCGTAGAAGGCACGGCAAAGAACACCTGCTTGACCTTAAAGTCGCCCGATGCGAGCTCCTCGCGGAAGAGCTCGGCCACGGCCTCGGCGTCAAAGCCGTTGTTGTCGCAACCCCAAGCACCCAGTACGAGCTTCTCGCGACCCAGCTCGTCGCAGATGGCAAGCACAAAGCGGATGCGATCGCGCAGAGCGTCAAGCAAGGCATCGTCGCTCACGCGATACTCCTGGCGAGCACGCTTGGCGTTGGGCGCGGCGGCCACGATTACGTCGGCATAGGCGTGCACATGGTTGCGGTCGAAGCGCACCGCGGGCACCACCAGCGCACGATTGCGGTAAAGCTCGCAGTTGATGTTGCGGCGACGGTTCTCGCCGTACCACTTGCGCTGCTTGTCGAGCACGTTGTACAAGTACGAATCGGCGCAGAGCGTCGCCTCCTGGCCCAGGTAGCCCTGGATATAGCCGCCGCCCGGATTGGTAAACGAGGCAAAGGCAAGCACGGCCATATCGCAGAACTGCGCATAGCCGCGGCCGTTATCGAGGATTGCCTGCGTGGCGGAGGCATCAAGCACAGTGACCTCGGGCAGGACCGGAGCAGCCTCCTCCGCGGGCGCGGACTCAGCCTCGTCGGCCGACTCGGTGAACTCGGGTGCCACCTCGGACTCGACCGCAGTCTCCACCTCAGCGGCCTCCACCTCGGCAGCCTCAACCTCGGCAGCATCGGCCTCCACAGCCTCGGCAGCCTGCTCCTCAGCAGCCGCCGCCTTCTGGGCCTTGGCCTTCATCGCCGCGACAAAACCGGCAGGCATACCATCGAACTCGCGCACGCCGGTAAGCGAACGCTCGATGTCCTTGGCGCAGGCCTCGGACACAGCCGCCACATGGCGCTCGGCGGCCTTGGCACGCGCCTCGCGCTTGGGATTGGGCTGACCCGCTCGGTTAGACCTACGGTTACGGTTCCTGTTGTCGACATCTGCCATACGTGGCCACCTTTCCTGTCGCTGCCGCTATCGGCTTTTTCCCATCCATCATACCCCGCCACGCACAAAAAAGACGGCCCCGAAGGACCGCCTTTCGTATCGTTTTACCGTGTCCGGCAGGAAACGTCGCAACGCCGCGCTAGTCGCGACGACCGAGAATGTTCAGGATGCGCAGGAACACGTTGATAATGTCCACGAACAGATTGGACGCCATGAGCACCGCATTGGGCAGCGTGGGCGGCACCGTCGTGGCAACATAGGTGTCGTAGCCAATAAACCCGGCGAACACCACGATCACGATCAGATCGGTGATGGACTGCGAGACGCCCATGAACATCAGCACGATCTCGACCAGAATCGTGGCAAGCAGGATGCCAAAGCCGATGCCGTACACACGCTGGAAGAACTTGGGGAAGGTCACGCCCAGCGCACCGAAGACAAAGGTGATAGCAGCGGTGGCGATAAAGGCGGTGTTGATAGTGGGCAGGTCGTAGTTGGCAAGGCCAAACGACGCGGTCAGGCCAAAGGTGCTCGCAAAGATCACGTAACCCACGAGCGACAGACCCACGGACTGCTTGCCCGCAGCAGCAGACATCATGACGATACCGACAATAGTCAGGATAAACGAGCCAAAGACCAGTGGCAGGGCGGCCCCGCTCATCATCATGCGGGCAAACGCCATGGTGCTCGTAAAGTAAGCACCGGCGCCCATGGCGCAAAAGCCCAAGAAAATGAGAGCAGACATGGCGAGATTGTACGCGCGCGGCGACATCTCCTTGGCGCGACTTGCGCCGGTCTCGATGGGGCCGTTCTGATAGCCCTGGATATCGTTCATACTTCGTCCTTTCAAAAGCGCACGACAGCGCCGTAGGTGACAAGATTCCTGCCATTGTACCCGAATGCCGTACGTCCTTACCTACGGCGCTCGCCCTCAAGCGTACGATCAAAGGCCCAGACCCACCAACGCATCACGTGCGCCTGCGAGCCGTCCGCCCGGTCGCGCGTCTGGTCCTCCAGATACAACTCGGTCGCGTGCCCACCAAAACGCACCTTATATGTTGCCGTACGGATGCCGTGGACCATCAGGCCAAACCCAGTGGTCGAGATAATTTCGTCGATCGTAAAACAACGGCCGTCGACCCAGCAGACGGTGACCGGCACGACCTGTCCGCCCGCGAGGATGCGAGCCACGACGTCCACATACTGCTTGTGCACGCGCCGAGTTTTGCCGTCTGTCTGTCGATATTCCATGCCCTCTATTATCGAACGCATGTTTGCATGTTGTAAAGCGAACAGACTGTGGTTTTGGGGTGTTGGGGCGCGCACGCGTGTCCTCATGGCGTGTTAGCAAAAAGAATACCCACGGTCAACAGGGCTAATATTCAATTTTAGTGCCAAAAAATTCACTTCTCCCATCAGAACTCGGTAAAGAAACCCACAGGAGGTGATACGATTTATCATGTTTTTGTAACGTGTCTGCAAACTTCGAGAAAGCCCATATATGGACGTAACGTTCTCAACCTTCCTCGGCCAAATTGTGTCGAACCCAGTCCTTGCCGTCACCGTGATTCTCGCGCTCGGCGCCATCTTCGTCAACGGATGGACCGACGCGCCCAACGCCATCGCGACCTGCGTCACTACGCGTTGCATGCCCGCCCGCGCCGCCATTCTCATGAGCGCCGCATTCAACTTCTTGGGCGTGCTCATCATGACGCACTTTAACGCGAGCGTCGCCAACACCATCTCACATATCGTCGACTTTGGCGGAAACAGCACCATGGCGCTTGCCTGTCTGTGCGCGGCGCTGTTCTCCATCGTCGTCTACGGCGCCACGGCATCGCGTTTTGGCATCCCCACTTCGCAAAGCCACAGCCTTATCGCCGGCCTGACCGGTGCCGCTATCGCCCTCGGCGGCGCGAACAGCGTCAACGTCCACGAGTGGATGAAGGTCATCTACGGCCTGGCGCTCTCCATCGGCCTGGGCTTTGTCATGGGCTGGGTCCTGTGCAAACTCGTCTCGATTCTATTTGCCGCTGCCAATAGGCGACGTGCCAACGTCTTCTTTAAATACGCTCAGATCGCGAGCGCTGCGGCCATGAGCTTTATGCACGGCGCGCAGGATGGACAGAAGTTCATCGGCGTGCTCTTTTTAGGTGTCGCCTTCGCCAACGGCCAGACGAGCGTCGGCGATGCCGGCATCCCCATCTGGATTATGCTGCTGTGCTCGGCCACCATGGGCGTCGGCACCAGCGTAGGCGGCGAGCGCATCATCAAGTCCGTCGGCCAGAGCATGGTCAAGCTCGAGAAGTATCAGGGATTCTCCGCCGACCTCGCGGGCGCCGCGAATCTGCTGCTTGCCACCCTTACCGGTATCCCCGTGTCCTCCACCCACATCAAGACCTGCGCCATCATGGGCGTCGGTGCCGTCAAGCGCCTTTCGGCCATCAACTTCGGCGTGGTCAAGGACATGATGTTCACCTGGTTCTTCACCTTCCCTGCCTGCGGACTCATCAGCTTTGTCATGGCCAAGCTGTTCATGATGTTCATCTAGTCAAACCGAGCGTCCATCCGGACCGTAATACCTCGCCCACCCGACTTCGCCTCGAAAGGACCCACTCATGGCAAAGAAACCCGATTCGTTCTACTTCGACAACTACGTCGCCTGCGCCGACCTTGCCGTCCAGGCCGCTGAGCTGCTCACCAAGATTTTCGAGAACTTCGATCCCGCAAGGATTCACGATATGCTCAACAAGATGCACGCGATCGAGCATGCGGCCGATAAGAAGCACCATGAGCTTGAGGACGCTCTGCTCACGGCCTTTATCACCCCGCTTGAGCGCGAGGACCTGGACCTGATGAGCTGCTCGCTCGACACCGTGCTCGACCGTATCGAGGGCGTCGTGCAGCGCGTCTACTTCACCAACATCCAGAGCATCCATCCCGATGCCATCGTGATCGCCCACAAGGTGACCGACGCCTGCCGCGCCATGAAGGACCTGATGGTCGAGCTGCCCAACTACCGCAAGTCCAAGACCCTGCGCGAACTCGTCATCCAGATCAACACGATTGAGTCCGAGGCCGACGAGCTCTACATCAACGCTATGCGCAACCTGCACGTCAACGGCAAGGACCCGCTCGAGGTCATCGCCTGGCGTGACGTTTACGCCTTCCTGGAGTACTGCGCTGACTGCTGTGAGAATGTGGCCGATGTCGTGGATTCGATTGTCATGAAGAACAGTTAATTAGCGGTACGCATCCCACCGGCGAAGGCCCGGCACCTATTTGCTTTCTCACTCCGGCTGCACGGCAGAGTCGTTCGAAAGTAAATAGGTGTCGGGCCTTCGCCTTACGTACCACCATTGGAACTTTGGCTGATAGTTTTAGCGCAATGGGGGCTTGGCTGAAGGGACCTTTGGTACCCGTTCGGACACTTTGGCCCTTGATGAGCGCTTGGCTGATTGCTGCTTTGGGTACTCTTTGGGTTACTTTGGGTTTGTTTGATTTTTAATTGTTGGAGGGCTTGTATGTCGTATTTGGATCTGGCTCGGTCTCGGTATTCTTGTCGTTTGTTTGAGGACCGTCCTGTGGAGCAGTCGGTGGTGGATGCCATTGTTGAGGCTGGGCGTATTGCTCCTTCTGCTTGTAATAACCATCCAACCCGTGTGATGGTGTTGGATACGCCTGAGCTTCTGGAGAAGGCTGCTGCTTGTCAGCCGCGCTTTGCTCGTGATGGGTCTATCTTTGGGGCTCCGCTTATCTTTCTTATTTGCGGTGTTACCGACGATGCTTGGGTGCGCCCGTATGATCAGATGAACTCCAGTGCCATCGACACCTCGATCGTCTGTGATCAGATGATGATGGAGGCCGAGGAGCAGGGCCTGGGTACGTGCTGGGTGTGCCATTTTAAGCCCGAGGTGGCCTGTGAGCAGTTCAGCCTGCCCGAGGGCATCTATCCCTATCACATGCTCGTCTGCGGCTATCCTGCCGACCATATCGCCGATCCCGAGCATCGCGAGGCCCGCACCATTCCCCTCCCCGACTTCCTCCTCAAGTAGATTTTTAGTACATGCCTTAAATCTACCTTTGACCGCTCACCGGTTCGCCGAGTTCTGTGCCCTCAAACGCAGGACTCGGCGTTTTGTTTTGCAGACTGCATACAGCCACAAAAAAGGACCCGCAAGCTGCGGGCCCTTTCTAGGCGCTACATGATAGCCGGATATTAGTCCAGGTCGTCGGCGGCGAAGTTGTCGATCGGTGCGAAGGGATCGGCAACGGGGATAACCGGCTCGGCGACGGGCAGCGGCTCGGCAGCAGGAACGGTCACAGCCGGAGAAGCGGCGGAACCGACCGGCGTGGAAGCCATGAGATCGGACGGGAAGGAGTTCTGAGCATCGTCCATGAAGTGCTGGATGAGCTTGAGGTACTCGGCCTTGAACTCCTCGCGGGAAGCCTTAAGACGGTCGATCTCCTCAAGCTCGGCCTGCTTCTCGGTCAGGGCCTGGCGGATGACCTCGCGGGCCTTGGCGTCGGCCTCGTTGCGGATACGGTCGGCGTTCTCGTTGGCATCGTTGACGATGCCCTCGGCGGTCTGCTGGGCAGCAATCAGGGCAGCGGAAATCTGGCGCTCCTGAGCGGAGAAGTCGGGTGCAGGAGCGGCGACGGGCGCGGCAGGAACGGCCTGAGCGGCAGCATCCTGAGCCTGAACGAGCTGGGCCTGCGTATCGGCGAGCTGCTGCTCGGTGGCAGTCAGACGACCCTTAAGATCGACGATCTTGGCGAGCATGGCGTCGACCTCAGAGGACAGGGTCTCCAGGAAGACGTCGACCTCGGCGGGATCGTAGCCGCGCTTGGCCTCAGAGAAGGTCTGAGCCTGAATGTCAGCAGGGGTAATAGCCATAACAAGTTCTCCTTTATCTTCGCCTTGGCGCCGTGCGCCCGACGTGAATTACTAAGCCAGTTTTATATGAGTATACCTATAAGAAGTTGCAGAACCAGCTTCTGCACCAACTGCAACGCAATAATCGCAACGACCGGTGAAAAATCGACGCCGCCCATGGGCGGAATAAACCGGCGGAACAAATTGAGCCACGGGCCGCACACGCTATCGAGGACGGCGGCGATATCCTGTAGCAATCCGCCCTGTTTCATAGGGATCCACGTCATAAGGCAGTAGACCACGATGAGCGTAGAGTAGAAGTTGAACAGCGTATTGACCAACTGGACAATGGTGTAGATGTTGATGAGAATCTCCTCGTCTTGTCTTTACTTAAGGTAGCCGTCGGCACGGAGCTTTTTGAGGTCCGAATCCTTGACCTCGCAACCGGCGGGCAGCACCATAAACACGCGATCGCCCACCTCTTTGACGGTGGCACCCAGGCCGCAGGCAAAGCCGTAAGAGAAGTCCAGGACGCGCTTGGCGACCTCAGTACGAACGCCCACAAAAATCAGCGCGACAGGCTGCTTGGTGCGCACGCGGCGCACGACGGTCTCCACGTCGTCATAGCTCTCGGGGCGCAGGACATAAGCCGGCAGCTGCGGCGTAGCGTTGATGATGTTGCTCGCATACGCCGAGGCATCGCTCGGTGAGGGAGCAGGCGCGGGGGCAGCAGCGCGGGCACGCGTGCTCTCGGCGTAGCTCGACGGCGTGTCGTAGGCACCGGGACGATAACCGCCCGCAACCGTCTCCTGCGAGCGCGATGGCGGGTTGTAGGTCGTAGCATGGCGAGAATCGTCGCCGACCAGCTGACCGGAGCGCGTGTACACGGCCACCGACTCGGCCTCGCCGCGGCGCGTCTGACCCAACAGGCCGTTGCTCGGCTCATCCTGGGTGTAGAAGCCCTCGCCCGAGGCACCGCTGTAACCGTTGTTCTGGTAGCCGTCGTCATAGCCATCATCGTAGCCGTAGTCGTCGTCCTGACCATAACCCTGGTCGTAACCCTGCTGGCCGCCCAGGTGCATCTTATTTTTAATCTCGTCAAGGAAGCCCATGGTTGTGTCCTCTCGCGGTTTAGTGCAGGCGCTCTGATAATCAGTGCGCACTCAGAGCCTTATTTTACTGCAAACTCCGGGCTAAATACTACCCTGCCCAGGCGAACGAGCGTAGAGCCTTCCTCAAGGGCAGGCTCAAAGTCCTCGCTCATGCCGCAGGAAAGTTCGGGCAGGCTCAGATCGGAGTGCGTCGCCTCAAGCTCATCCCTTAGCTCGCGAAGTCCGGCAAAAGTGCGGCGCGCCACATCCTTATTCCCCCGTGGCGCCATAGTCATAAGGCCCTGCACACAAATTCCCTCAAGCTCCGCAAGCTCACCCGCGGCGTCTCGAACCTCGTCGGGCGAAAAGCCGCCCTTGGACTCCTCGCCGCTCACATTGACCTCGAGCAGCACGCGCTGGGGGCCGGAGAGCTCGCCCGCCTCAATCTTGCGGACCGCACGGCTCGAGATAGCCTGAGCCAAATGCAGCGAGCTTACCGAATGAATCAGCTGGGCCGAGCCCAGAACCGCATTGATCTTGTTGGTCTGCAGGTTGCCGATCATATCGAAGCGCACCTCGGGTAGCTCCGGATGCTCCGCGAGGCCCGCAAGCTTGCGAACGAGCTCCTGCGGGCGGTTCTCGGCAAAATGGCGATACCCCGCCTGAATAGCGGCAACGGTCTCATCGACGCCAACAGTCTTGGAGACGGCAATCAGGCGCGCGGCATCGTGGGGACGGCCCGCGCGATCGAGCGCCGCATAAAAACGCTCCAGAATCTGCTCGCGGCGAGCGCGCATCAAGTCCAAATAGTTATCCATTGCCAATCGCCTCCGCTAACAGCCATACAAGTAGTCTCATGCTAACGCAAGAGCGCGGCCTCGCATGTGCAAGGCCGCGCTCACTTAGGTATTTACAATCTTTCGACGAACGGAGCTGCCCTACTCCTCATCATCCTCGGTGTCGTCCTCGTCCTCGAGGTGCTCGAGCAGGTAGCGAAGACCCTCGCTCACCTCGTTAGCAGGCACCTTGGCAACATAGCCCGCATCCACGGCGGGCCTCATGATGACGCCCTCGCCCGAAGGCACGCGCATGCTCTCGAGCTCATCCTCATCCGTACGGGCGATATCGCCGACAGTCATACGCTGTCCGGTCAAAAGGAAGGTCAGGCGGCAGGCGGCATCGATCGAAATCGAGGCGATGCGATCGAGGTAGCGCGAGACCATGATGGCGCGGCGCAGGTCGTCATAGTTGCTGTCGTCGTCCATAAAATCGCCCGTGTCCATGCGGTTGAAAGTACGGAAGAACTTCTCATAGGCCGCGTGCACCGGCTCGTCCTCGACGGCCAGATTGCAGATGATGGACATGTCGTTGGTGACGAGCGCAGAAAGCGACGAACCCAGCACCTGGTAAACAGCCTCGGCCTCGGCCTCAACCGTACCGACGAGTTCCTGGGGCAGCGAGATGTCGGCCTTGACCATGTGACGCGTGGCGCGGCAGATCTGGCGAACCTTATCGGTCATGCGCTGCAGGTTAAAGTCGACGTAGATGATCGTCTGCAGCAAGCGGAAGTCGGAGGCGACCGGCGACTGCGTAGCGATCAGGTTGTAGCACACGGCCTCCAAGTTGGCGCAGCGCGCGTCAATCGAAAGCGTGCGCTTCTTGGTCTTGGTGGCGAGCTTGCGGTCATCGGTCACATAGGCCTTCACGGCGTCGTGAAGAGCCAGATCGACGGCCTCGTAGATGCTCAGCATCTCGTGACGGGCCTCGATGAGCTGACGGGAAAACAGTTTGCGCATGGTTCACTCCAATCAGTTGGGTGCGGTCATGCCGCCCGCACAGTGAATACGCACCGGACCAGGTCCGATCGGATTGGGACTAGTCGCACCGATCAGCCAAAGCGGCCGGTGATATAGTCTTCCGTTCGCGAATCCACCGGGCTGGTGAAGATCGCGTCGGTTTGACCATACTCGATGAGCGTGGCGGGCTCGCCGGCAACTTCCTGCAAGAAAAATGCGGTGTAGTCGCTAATACGAGCGGCCTGCTGCATAGAATGCGTGACGATGATGATCGTCATCTCGGGCGCCAGCTCGGCCATCAGATCCTCGACCTTAGAGACGGACGTGGGGTCGATGGCGGAGCAGGGCTCGTCCATCAGCAGGACATCGGGCTGCACCGCAAGCACACGCGCGATGCACAGACGCTGCTGCTGACCGCCCGAGAGCGCCAAACCATCCTTGTTGAGCTGATTGGATACCTCTTTCCAGAGGTTGGCGCGCTTGAGCGATTCTTCCACGATGTCATCGAGGTCGCTTTTGCTAGTCACGCCCTGCAGACGAGGGCCAAAAGCGACATTCTCGTAGATGGATTTGGGGAACGGGTTGGGCTGCTGAAAAATCATGCCCACGCGGCGGCGAAGATCGACCGGGTCGACGCCCTCGGCATAGATATCGTTGCCGTCGAGCGTCATGGTGCCCTCGACGCGAGTGCCCTCGATAAGGTCGTTCATACGGTTGATGCAGCGCAAAAACGTCGATTTGCCGCAGCCCGAAGGACCGATAAACGAGGTGATGGCGTTTTTGGCGATGTTGAGGTCGAGCCCCGTCAGCGCATGAAAGTCACCGTACCAAAAGTTGAAATCCTTGGCCGTGATGGCCGCTTGCTCCGGCGTGGGAGCGGACTGATAGACGGACATGGGACTCCTTAACTAGCGGCGTTTGCGCGACAGATAACGCGCAAACAGGTTGAAGGCCAGAATAATCGCCATCAGCAAAAGCGCAGTGCCGTAGGCTGCGTTCATGTTGATGCCGTCATTGGCAAGCAGATAAAGGTGAACGGTCATGGGACGACCGGAATCGAGCGGCGAAATAGGCAGGTTGATGGCCTGACCCATGGTGTAGAGCACCACCGCGGTCTCGCCGATGGCGCGGCCGATGGCAAGCACGATGCCGGTGGCGATGCGGCCAAAAGCCGAAGGAAGCACGATCTTGGAGACGACCTGCCACTTGGTGGCGCCCAGGCCATATGCGCCCCAACGGATATAGCGCGGAACGGCGCGGATTGCCTCCTCGGTGGTGCGCATGACGATGGGCAGCATCAGAAGTGCCAGCGCCAGGGCGGCCGAGACCATCGAAAGGCCCAGACCCATGGCCTCGACAAACAAGGCGTAGCCAAAGAGGCCCATAACAATGGAGGGCACCGAGGCCAGGGCATCGGCAGCATAGCGAATAATGTCGACGACCTTGCCCTGCTTGGCGTACTCGGCCAGATAGACCGCAGCCAGGACGGCAACCGGCGTGCAGATAAGCATGGCGAGCGCCGTCACGTAGATGGTCGAGACGATCGTGGGCCAAATGCCGCCCTCGGCGTTGACGCCCTGCGGCCAGCCAAAGATAAAGTCGAGCGAGATATGCGGCAGGCCGTTGATGACCACGTAGGCGATGATGGCGATCAGCACCAGCGTGGTTATATAGGCCGCGGCGCGAAACACGCCGAGCATAATCTTGTTGGACAGGTCCTTGTTGATACGGCCCTTCTTGCCATGGGAAAGGGCACGCTTGATGCGCTCGCGCGAGGAGGTCGTATCGACCGTCGTGTCAACGGAATCGGACATAGCCTACCCCCTCTTCTTGGAAATCAGGCGGACGATACCCACCAGTGCAGCGGAGATGATAAATAGGACAACGCCCATGCCAAACAGAGCCGAGCGGTGCAGGCCCGAGGAATAACTCATGTCGAGCGCGATCTGACTCGTGAGCGTCGAGATGGGGCTCGAGATGCTATCCGGAATGACCGGGGCGTTGCCCACGACCATGAGCACGGCCATGGTCTCACCGATGGCACGCCCCATACCCAAGACAATTGCATCGACGATGCCCAACTTGGCTGCAGGCAGCACCACCTTGTAGATGGTCTGCCACTTGGTAGCACCCATGGCATAGGATGCCTCGCGAATGCCCATGGGAATAGAATTGAGGGCATCGATGGTGAGCGTGGTGATCGTGGGAACGATCATGATGGCAAGGACGAACCACGCCGTCAGTGCGCCAAAGCCAAGACCGCCGGTCAGCTGTGCGATAAACGGACGGATGATGACCATGCCAAAGAAACCGTAGATGATGGAGGGGATGCCCGCCAGCAGGTCGACGGCGGGGCTGATGAGCTTGCGCACGCGCTTGCTGGCGATCTCGACCAGATACACGGCCGTGCCCACACCCAGGGGCACACCCATGGCGAGCGCGCCGACCGTCACCAGACCAGAGCCAGCCAGCAGCGACATAATGCCGTAGTGACCCTCAGAGGGCGCCCACGTAAAGCTAAAGAAGTCCGCCAGGCCAATGTCGGTAAAGACCGGCAGCGCCGAGTACGTGGTAAAGACAAAAATCAGGATGACGGTGACGACCGCCAAGAACGCACAGGCAAAGAAGATCCACTGCAGCGCCTTCTCCTTGAGATAGGTGCTGCGTGACACCAACGCCAACTCACGCTTTTTGGGCACCCGGGTCTCCTGCTCAATCTGGGGGGTTTCCTGTGCTTCCACGCTACTCACTCCCCTTTCCGTCGTTGGTGACGGGAATAAAGCCCGCCTCGCGAATCTGCTTGTCCATCTTTTCGGACGTCACATAGTCGATGTAATCCTGCGCTTGCTGCGAAGGCGTTCCCTTCACAAAGAAGTAGAGGTCACGCGAGATGGGATAGCCGCCACTTGCAACCGTCTTCTCGGATGCCTCGACATGGTTGACCGAAACGGCCTTGACCGAGGTCTTAGCGTTGAGGCTCTCGACAAAACCCAGCGAGATGTAGCCAATAGCGCCACGCGAGCGGGACACGACATCGCGTACCTGACCCGTACCCGAAAGAACAGCCGAGCGGCGATCGAACGGCGTGCCGTCCATCACGATAGTGCGGAAGGCCTCGCGCGTACCGGACGCCTCGTCGCGGTTGATAACCTGAATCTTCAGGTCCTCTCCGCCGACTTCTTTCCAGTTGGTGATCTTGCCGGCGTAAATATCGCGGAGCTGCTCGGTCGAGAGATTGTCGACCGGGTTGTCGTCGTTCACGATGACTGCAATGCCGTCGTGTGCGATTACGATCGGGGTCAGGCCCAAATCCTGCTCGTCGGCATTGAGTCCACGGGAGGAGCTGGCGATATCGGCCGTGCCGGCGCTGACGGCCTCGATGCCTGCGGAAGAACCCAAACCGGAAACGAGCACGTCGATGCCGGTCTCCTCCTTAAAGCCCTCGGCCGCAATCTCGGCGATAGGAAGGCAGGTCGTGGAGCCGGCCACGGTAATGGAAGAGGTAGAAGACCCCGAAGAACAGGCGCACAGCGTAAGCGTAAGCACAGCGGCGCTCAGGACCGATACGATCTTTCTCATAGCATCACGCCGATCGCAGCATGGCGCCCACAGGTGCCGTTCTCGTTACGGTAGGAATAAAAGCGGTCGTTCTGACGCACGGTCGAAAGCTGGGTATCCACGATATTATCCGCGTCGACACCGACATCTACCAGCGCCTCGCGAATGGCAGCGGAAAGATCGAGCATGCGAGAGGTACTCGCATCGATGCACGAGAACTCGGCGGCAAAGCGATCCATGAGTTCCTGGGATACCTCATATTCGTCACCCAAGATATGGGGGCCGATATAGGCGGAAACGTCGCTCGCATCGCAGCCGGCAGCATCGCAAAGCGCCTGGCACGCCTTGGCAGAAATACGTGCAATCGTGCCCTTCCAACCGGAGTGCACCACGGCAAATCCGCCAGGGGCCACCATCACCACGGGGACGCAGTCGGCAAAGCAGAGCAGCACGGGCACGTTACGCGCCGTACAGACGATGGCATCGCAGCCCTCAGCAATCTGCTCGCGGACGTCCTCAAGGTCATCGGCACCGTTCGAGGTCACCGCAACGACATGGTCACCATGGACCTGATTGGGAACGAGCAGGTTGTGCTCGCACTCGGCGGCACCCATAGCCTCGAGCGCGCGACGACGATTTTCTTGAACAGCAAAGGGATCATCGCCAACATGCGAGCCCAAGTTGAGTGAGGAGTACGCATCTTCGGAAACACCACCGGTGCGCTCGGTAAAGGCAAAACGAACATCGGTCGTCGAACCCTCCACCAACGTAACTCCATCATGGTCGACACGCGAAACGTTGTCCGCACGTGCTGCCATACTAAAGCCTCCTAATAACACAAGTATCGCGGCATCGCCGCGCAGCCTGCTTTTATACGGCTGTCATACTTCTTTAAAAGGATACCCGCAGCAGTAGGGACCAAACGTAAAGGGAACGTAAGGAGATTGGAGGCTTTCGTTTACAAACGAGAAACAAAAAGGGCGCATCCATACGGACGCGCCCCTGTGCAAAACAATGCGAAGAACGACTTAGAAGCTGCCGCGCTTGAGGAAGTCGGGAAGCTCAAACTGATCGTTACCAAAGTTGGGAAGCTCGGTACCGCCAACGTTGCGAGTCGGGGCAGCCTGAGCAGGGCTGGCAGCCGGAGCGGTGCGCTGCGGCTCAGCAGAAGCAGCGGCCTTGCTCTGGGACTGCTGGGCGGCAAAGAGCTCGTCCTGACGGTTGACGTTGGAGTCGGAGAAGCCCGTGGCGATAACGGTGATGCGCACCTGGTCGCCCAGGGACTCGTCAACAACGGTACCGAAGATGATGTTGGCCTCGGGGTCGACGGCATTGGCGACAACGTCGGCGGCGTCGCTGATCTCCTGGATGCCCAGGTCCTTGGAGCCGGCGATGGAAAGCAGGACGCGCGTGGCGCCATCGATGGAGCTCTCGAGCAGCGGACTGGAGATAGCCTGCTGAGCAGCGTCGACGGCACGGGTGTCCCCAGAAGCGGTACCAATGCCCATCATGGCGGTACCGGCCTGCTTCATGATGGTCTTAACATCGGCGAAGTCCAGGTTGATGATACCCGGGACGGTGATGAGGTCGGTGATGCCCTGGGTGCCCTGGGAAAGGACGCCATCGGCAATCGCGAACGCCTCGAGCATCGTGGTCTTCTTCTCGGCGATGTCGAGCAGCTTGTCGTTAGGGATAACGATCATGGTGTCGACGCAATCGGAGAGGGTCTTGATGCCCTCCTCGGCGCTCTTCTTGCGCTTGCGACCCTCGAAGGTAAAGGGCTTGGTCACGACGGCGACGGTCAGCGCGCCGACCTCGTTCATCGCGATATCAGCAACGATGGGAGCGGCGCCGGTACCGGTACCACCGCCCTCGCCGCAGGTGATGAACACCATGTCGGCGCCAGCGAGCGCCTCGGCGATATCGTCGCGGGACTCATCGGCAGCCTTGCGGCCAACCTCGGGGTTGGCGCCGGCGCCCAGGCCGCGGGTAAGGTCGGTGCCGATGTGCACCTTGATATCGGCATCAGAGATCGCGAGCGCCTGAGCATCGGTGTTGATGGCAACAAACTCGACGCCGCGGATGCCCTCTTCGATCATTCGATTGACCGCGTTGGTACCGCCGCCGCCGACGCCGACCACCTTAATGACGGCAAGGTAGTTGTTGATCTCTGTCTCGTGCATGTCGGTCCTCCGAACAAAGGTTATAGCCATAGCATGGGTTGACCCCTGCGCACATTAACCTTCAGGTTGAAAGTAAATGCAAAGGTAAACCGTATTATGTTTGCACATTATGAGCGTTTCAGTCAAATAATTGACCGTGAAAACCAAACAAACCAGATAAACGGCGTGGTATGGCCCCTCAACAAAGCCATTTAGGATGCTAGGCGGTCGGTGCGTTCCTAAACGTATAGTTGCCCGGAGAGCGCACATTGATATAGGTTACGCCCTCTACCTGCGAAAGCAGCTTGGTCACGATGCGTTCTTTCTTGGCGATATCGTCCGAATCGCCCAGCGACACCTCGACGCCGTTGTCGAGATTTGCCGAGATAGCCTCAACAGAAGGCGTGGAAATATCCTTCACCTGGTCCAAGAACTCGCTCGAAAAACCGCGTGCGTAGTCCAGGCCGGCCTTGACGGCCTTGGAGCTCACCGCCCGACCCGAAACCGGTGCGACATCGGCCGAGACATCAGTCAACAGCACGGCGCCGTAGTGCTTGGCAAGCGCCAGGGCCGCATCGATGCCGGTCAGGGTGTTGGCACCCTCCCCCGATGTAATGACGTTCCCCTGGTCGTCCACCTCGACAGACGTCGACAACGGAGCAATCCAGGTGCCATCGTCTCCGATAGCCCAGGCAAGGTCGTCGGAGCTGATGTAGGCAATGGCGATAACTTTACGCTCCGTCGGCGTGATGATAAGCGTATGGGGAAACTGGCGCTGGACATCCACGCCCGAGACCCACGGGTTTTGCTTGAGGCCCTCGGTGATCTGATCGGGATCCACGTTAAAGAGCGACGTGTTCTCGGGAAGACTGATGAGCTGCATGGCGTCGTGCTTGGTCACATGCTCGCTGCCATGAATCTGAATATCGGTGGCGGAGAACAGGCCAGAGTTGATGACGACGATGGCAATAATGGCAAGTACGGCCACGGCTGCCAGGATGCCGCCCGCGATCTTGCCCTTACCCTTCATGGCAGAAGCGGCGTCGGTCGCCTTACCTGCCATGGCACCGAGCGATGACAGAGGATTGATGCCTTTTTTTGCTGAAGACGCCTTGGCGGCGGGTACCGATGTCAGTGAACGCGGCTTAGCGCCAGCCAACGTACGGCCGGCATGCGGCGCACGAGTTCCCAGCGAAGGCTTGGGCGTCGCCATGGGTCGGGAGGTCTTGGTGCCCATCGCCGGTTTGGGCGTCACCGAAGGACGCGGAGCCGGACGGCTCGTCTTTTTAGAAGTGGGGCGTCCTCCCAGCTGCGAGCCGACGACCGGGCGCTTGGCAGGACGAACGGGGCCAACAGACTTGGAGGGCATGGCGGGCTTATGTTGAGGCTGGGCAGGTGCGCCGGAACGCCCTCCGGCGCGGCGGAAGGTTGGTTTCGATGCTCTAGAAGCCGAGGAATTTAACTTCCGGTCTGAGCTCGATGCCATACGCCTCCCTCACCTTTCCGTGCACATGCCTGATAACCGCGGCCACGTCATCGGCCGAGGCGGTTCCGTTATTAACGATAAAATTAGCGTGTACGGGCGAAACTTCCGCACCGCCAACCGAAAAACCCTTTAATCCACAATCCTCAATCAACTTGCCCACGCTTGCGTCGGGCGGGTTGCGAAAGACCGATCCGCAGGATGCACGGCCCATGGGCTGCGTGCGCTTGCGGCGCGTCAGGTACCGCTCCATACGCTCGCGAATGTCTGCCTTGGGCGCGGGCTTGAGTTTAAGCACGCACTCGAGAATGATCTCGTTACGCGGCAAGCTGCACTCGCGATACCCCCAAGCGATCTCGGACCCTGCATAGTGCTTAATACCGGACGCCGGATCAAACGTGACCACGTCCTCGATAAGGGAGCCGATCCACTCGGTCCGCGTACCTGCGTTCATGGACACGGCACCACCGACCGAACCGGGAATACCGACCGCGAACTCAAGGCCCGAAAGCCCGCGCGACAAGGCGTCGTTGACCAAACGCGCAAACATCACGCCCGCACCAACGGTCAGCGTGCAGCCGTCCTCGGCAACAACCGTGCGCTGAAACTCACGTCCCAGCGAAATAACGGCGCCGCGATAACCGGCATCGGCAACCAACAGGTTGGACCCCTTACCGATAATCACCCACGGCACCTGCTCGCGGTCAAGCACCGCCACGGCGCGACGCAGGGCATGGTAGCTATGGCACGTCACAAAGAGGTCGGCCTTGCCGCCGATACGATAGCTTGTATGGCGTGCAAGACGTTCGTCCTCGACCACGTCCGTGTCGATCATGCCCGAAAGCGCCATGACGGCGTTAAACAGACCCATGGAGGTTAAGCGTCTTTCTTGGCAGTCAGATACTCGATGAACTCGGGGCCGACGGTCGTGACGTCACCGGCACCCATGGTGAGCAGCAGGTCGCCCTCGCCCACGAGCTTCTCAAGCTCCTGGTTGAGCTCAAGACGACTGGAGCAGTACACGACCTCCTTGCCGGGGTGCTTAGCGCGAACGGTATCTGCGAGCATCTTGGAGGTAACGCCCGGAATCGGCATCTCGCCGGCGGAGAATACATCGATCAGCAGCAGCTTGTCGGCGTTGGCAAAGGCATCGGCAAAGTCATCGCACAGAGCCTGCAGGCGCGAATAGCGGTGCGGTTGGAACACGACGTCGACATGTTTGTAGCCCAGCGAAGAGGCAGCAGCGAGCGTCGCCTTGATCTCGGTGGGATGATGGCCGTAATCGTCAACCACCGTGATGCCGTCGATATCGCCCACGTGGGTAAAGCGACGGCGGACACCCTCAAAACTCGAAAGTGCCTTAGCGGCGGCGTCGATATCGAGACCCAGGACATGGGCGACGGTCAAGACGGCCGTGGCGTTGAGCATGTTGTGACGACCGGGGTTGCTCTTAATCTCGACAGCGTGCTCGGTGCCGTCCTCAAAGCGAACGATAAAGTCGCTCTGGATGCCCTTGACATCCGGATGTACGCAGACGATGTCGTTGTTCTCGGCAAAGCCATAGGAAAGCACATGACGGCCCGTCGACTTGGCGAGCTCGACCAGATGCGGGTCCTCGCCGCAAACGATGACGGTGCCGTCCTCGCCCACCAGCCCCATAAACTTGGCAAAGGTGGCCTCGATCTCCTCGATGCCCGAGTAATGATCGAGATGGTCGGCCTCGACGTTGGTCACGATGACCACGTTGGGGTTCAGGAACAGGAACGAGCTGTCGGACTCATCGGCCTCGGCGACAAAGTAGTCACCCGAGCCGTTCTTGCCGTTGGTGTCGTAGCCCTCGACGATGCCGCCGATCAAAAAGCTGGGGTCCAGACCCATGCGATCGAGCATCGTGGCGCACATCGAAGACGTCGTGGTCTTGCCGTGCGTGCCGGCAACGGCGACGGTGGTGTAGCCGTGACCCAGGGCCGAGAGCATCTTGGCACGGGGCCACACAGGAATACCGAGCTCGCGGGCACGCACGAGCTCGGGGTTGGACTCGGGAATAGCAGTGGAGACCACAACCACGTCGGGCTTGACCTCGTCAATCGTCGCAGCCTCGTGGCCCACGTGGACCTTCACACCGGCGCGGGTAAGCTGGCGAATATAGCGCGACGTCTTAAGGTCGGAGCCGGTAACGGTATAACCGCGCTCGTGCAGGACGAGGGCGATGCCGCTCATGCCGGCGCCGCCGATACCGATAAAGTGGGCGCTCTTGAACTCGGGCGCGGAGGTTGCAGTCTGGGAATCAGCCATGTGCTCGTGTACTCCTTGCGTAAACACTGCCTGTAACCCGTTAACTGTACCGCACCTACCGCATCCGCGCGAGGGCGACCGGCGATATCCCGTCTAACTAACGCAATCCCTCTACCGCGTCGGCCAAAAGTGCGGCGGCACGGTCCTGGGCCAAGCCGCGCGCTGCTTGACGCATGGCATCACGTGCCGCAGCGTCATCAATTAGGTGCAGCAGCTCGTCGGCAAAGGCAGGGGCATCGATATCAGCATCGGCGCAAAGCACGCCGGCACCGGCATCGACCAGGTAACGGGCATTCGTGGTCTGGTGGTCGGCCGTCGCGTGCGGATACGGCACGAGCACCGAGGGCACGGCAAGCGCGGCGATCTCGGCCACGCTCGAGGCACCGGAACGCGAGAGCACCAGATCGGCCGCAGCCAGCATATCGCCCATGTTGTCGATGTAGGGCTGGACACGATAGCGCTTCGCCTCCTCGGGCGTCAGCGCCAAAGCGCGCTCGGTCTCCTCAAAGCCGTCGGCACCCGTCGAATGCAAAATATAGAGATTCTCACGCGAGAGCAGCTCGTTTTTGAGCGAAGCCACGCGCTCATTAAGATGCTGGGCACCGAGCGAACCACCAAAGACGAGCAGAAGTGTCGCGTCCTCGGGCACACCGAGCGTCTTGCGGCCGCGGGCGCGATCGCCCTCGATCACCGAACGACGCACGGGATTGCCCGTCATGAGCACATGGTCGGGGTCGCCCTCGCGCTCAAAGACCGCACGGGCCGCAGGTACCGAAATGCACACGCGGGCGGCATGTGAATTCATCATCTTATTGGCCAGACCCGGAACAGAGTTCTGCTCGTGCAGCAGATACGGAACGCCGGCGCCCTTGCACCAACCCAGCAGCGGGACCTCAACGTAAGCACCAAAGCCGATAGCGGCATCGGGCTTACCGACCTTCGAGAAGTGACGGGCAAGCGCACGCTTCGCCTTGTTGACGCGCCACAGCGAGGTCAGTGCCGTCCAGGGACGGGAACGATCGAAGCCCGTGACCGTGATGGGCACAAAATCGAATCCGGCCTCGGGAACCAGACGACCCTCGAGCTTGCGCGACTGGCCCACGAACACAACGTGATGACCGCGGTCACGCAGCTCCTCGGCCAAGGCGAGCGCGGGGTTGATATGTCCTGCCGTGCCGCCGGCTGCAATAGCAACGGTCATCTTATCGGTCATGGTAATCCCTTCGTACACGCGGCCCCTGGTCATCGGTGCGCAAACGCGCCGACGGGTCCGAATTCAAATCGATTCGATTATATCCGCCGCCCGCATTGCGAGGAGTGGGGCGCTGAGGACGACCTTGCGGCGCCGTTCGCTGACGCGGTCGGGCTGCCGCCTCGGTCGCAGAGCCATCCAGGACGGTAAAGCCGTTACGCGAAGATCGCTCGCCGCGCACGTGGGGCACGCCGGCGGTACTCTCATCCATAACGGCAAAGCTCTCGCGGCGACGATCGTACTCATCGCGACGGGCGCTCTCATACGAAACGCGCAGGATCAGACCGGCGAGCATAAGCGACACAATAATCGACGAGCCGCCGTAGCTAATAAACGGCAGCGGCTTGCCCGTCATGGGAAACACATTGAGAATGCCCAGCGCGTTGATCAAAAACTGCACCGCAAGGATGACCGCGGAACCCGATGCCATAAGTGCTCCGCGACGGTCGGTCGCCTGCTCGGCAATGCGAAACGCCGAGTAGATGAGCATCGCAAACACTAAGAAGAACAGCACGGTTCCGATAAAGCCAACTTCCTCGCCGATAATAGCCAAGATGTAGTCGTTATGCGCCTCGGGCAAATACGAGTACTTCATGGTGGAGTTGCCGATACCGCGACCGAACAGGCCGCCCGAGGCAAACGCCATGATGGCAAGCGTGGCCTGATAGCCGTCACCATATTCATCTGCCCAAGGATTCCAAGCAACCTCGACACGCGTCATGCGATACGGCTCGGCGATAAGGGCGATTGCAATGACGGCGATGCCGGCAACGACCGTCCAAACGATATATTTGGGGTCCAATCCCGCAAACAACGCCATGCACATGAGGGTCAACAAGATGATCAGAACGGTGCCAAAATCGGGCTGAACAAAGATCAGAAAGAGCGAAATGCCCAGGTAGGCACCCATCTTGCGAAGAAACTCGTTGATGTTGCCGCCGGGCGAAAAGATGCGGTCGAGCATGATGGCCGAATACGCGATGGCGAACGGCTTTAAAAACTCAGACGGCTGGAACTGAATACCGGCGATGTTGAGCCAACGCGTGGCGCCACGACTGCCGCTACCCATAAAGAACACCAGAACCAGTAGCCCTATCATGCCCATGAGGAAGATCCTGAGCACGTCTTCCCCAAACCAACTGTCCGGCAAGATGCGCACGATGGCAACCATAGCCAGCACGCCAACTCCGGCAAACGCGGCTTGTCGAAACAGGAAAAACGTCGCCGAACCATTCTCGTGCAGTGCCTCGACCGAAGATGCCGAGTACACCATTAGCAAGCCAAAGCAAACCAAGCTAAACAGGCAAGCCATAAATATCAAACGGGGGCGCATGATGCGGGCGGGGACGCCGGCAATATAGCGCTCACCGAACGTCTGCCCGCCGCGTCCGGAACGCGGCGTGCTACGCAGCGAGGAAGCACGGTCCGAGTCGGGCCTCCTCATATCACTTCGGGGGCTCTCCTCTCTCACCGGCAACCCCTATTCCGTTTGCGATTTCGCTGCTGCGGCAAGCTGGGCAACGTAGTCCTTAAACACGCGACCGCGCTCCTCGTAGCCCGAGAACTCGTCGAACGAAGAGCAAGCGGGCGAAAGCAGGATCACGTCGCCGCGGCTCGAGAGCGAGCGGGCAACGTCAACGGCATCGTGTAGATCATCGGCCTGGGCGATATCCACGTCACCATCGACATCGGCCTCGTCCATAGCGGCGGTAAAGCGCTCGCGCGCATCGCCAAAGCAAACGACCGAGCGCACGTTGTCCATAACGACGCGGGCAAAGTCCGCAAGCGGCGTACCCTTATCGTGGCCGCCGAGCAGCAAGATCACATCGTCATCGGGAAACGCCGTCAGGGCCTTTTCGACCGCATCGGTGTTCGTTGCCTTGGAATCGTTGACGTAGCGCACGCCATCGATCTCGCCGCAGGGTTCCACGCGGTGCTCCAGCGGCTGGAACGATGCCAAACCGCGGCAAATGCCCTCGGGATCGGCACCGACGGCCAGAGCAGCCGTGGCGGCACATAGGGCATTGATGACATTATGATGGCCCGAGATCTTGAGCTCAGACGTGGCGACAAGCTGAGTCTCGACGCCCTTCAGGCGCACGACCATCTTGCCGTCGCGCACAAAGGCGGCGTCTGCACCCTCGGGCTCGTCAAAAGCGACCTTGCAGATGCGGCGACCCGGTGTGTAGATGTACTCATCGAACTCATGGATGCCGGCATCCTCGACGTCGATAACCACGAGGTCGTCATCGACCATATTCTCGAACAACTTGATCTTGGCAAGCGCATAGTTCTTGTGGCTCTTGTGCCAGCCCAGGTGGTCGGGCGTGATGTTGAGCAGTACCGCCACGCGAGGATGAAGCTCGGCGGTCGTAGCAATCTGATAACTCGACAGCTCGGCCACAAACCACTCATTGTGTGCACGGCCGTCGATCTCGTTCACCGGCGGCTCACCGATATTGCCGACGGCCACGCTGGCTTCACCGGCGGCCTTGAGCAGATAATCGGTCAGCGACGTGGTAGTTGTCTTGCCGTTGGTGCCCGTGATGGCGATCCAATTTTGGGGAGACAGGCGATAGGCAAACTCGGGCTCGCCCATAATCTGAGCGGCATGCTCACGCCCGGCCTTAAAGAAGGCCGAGAACTCCGAGATACCCGGGCATGTCACGCACACGTCATAGGCACCCTCGACCTGCTCGGTGCCGTAGACAAACGACGCGCCCTGCGCCTCGAGCGCACGTGTGGCGTCATTGGGCTCGGAGGTACCGCCGCCATACACGGTCGTGGCGCTCACGCGCTCGGGGTGAGCCAACGCCCAACGGGCGACATCGAGACCGGATTTACCCTGCCCCAAAACAAGCAGGCTAAAGACATCAGCAAGAGGCATGAAAGACCACTATCCCAACTGGAAGAACAGGGCGAGGCCAACGGCGCCAAAGGCCGCGGCGATAATCCAAAAACGGATAACGACCTTGGTCTCGGCCCAGCCCTTCTTTTCGAAATGATGATGAATGGGCGCCATAAGGAAGACGCGCTTGTGCGTAAAGTGGAAATAGACAACCTGGATCATGACCGACAGGGTCTCGACGATAAACAGACCGCCGATGATGAGGGAAACGACTTCGGTGTTGGTGATGATGGAGGTGCAGGCAAAAGCGGCACCCAGTGCAAGCGAGCCGGTATCACCCATAAAGATGCTCGCCGGGTAGCAGTTGAACCACAAAAAGCCCAGGCAGGCACCGGCGCACGCCGTGCAGAAGATGGACAGGTTCACGTCACCGTGCAAAAACGCCATGGCGGCCATGGCGAGCATGGCGATCATGGAAGTGCCGCCAGCAAGGCCGTCCAGACCATCGGTCAGGTTCACGGCATTGGAAAGGCCAGCGATCATCAGCCAGCAAAATACAATGTAGAGCCACGGGAACGAAAGGCCGCAGATGGTGGTCGAAAGAACACCGAGGTCAATCGTCAGGCCGCCGGGAAAACGAATCTCGGGGGCGACGCCGCACCAATTGACGGCGAGCACGGTAAAAGTGACGCAGATGATGGTCAGACCGATCATCTTGGCGTGAGGCGTCAGGCCGAGCGAGCGACCATGCGTGACGGAGGTCAGGTCGTCGATGAGACCCAGAACGCCGGTGGCCAGCGTGGCAAGCAGCACGAGCACGAGCTCGGTGGTGAGCTTGCCCATCAGCAGGCAGGTCAGCGAGATCGCGACAAGGATGATGACGCCGCCCATGGTCGGCGTACCCTGTTTAATCAAATGACGCTTGGGGCCGTCGGCTCGGACCTGTTGGCCGATACCCTCGACCTTCAGCAGCTTGATCCACCACGGCATAAGCAGCAACGCAATGGCGGCAGCGATGCCAAGTCCCAAAAAGGCCTGATACGTAGGATACGAGGGATTGCCGAACATGGGCTAGCACACACCTTCCACAAAGCGGTCGAGCTCAACAAAACGGGAACCCTTGACCAGTACAACATCATGATTTTCAAGCGCGCCGCCCATGCGGTCGAGCACCTGCTGATAATCGGAGAACACCTGGATGCGGTCCTCATCCATACCCATCATACGTGCGGCATCGGCCATGAGCTGAGCCAGCTCGCCGCCAACGCACGCGAGCATGTCGAGCTTCTTGGCGGCGGCATAGGCGCCCACGAGCTCATGCATGCGAGGAGCCTCATCGCCCATCTCGCCCATCTCGCCCAGGATCGCCATACGAGACCCCGTGCACGAAAGCGAGCACAGCAGATCGAGGCCAGCAGCCATGGATTCGGCACTGGCGTTATAGGAATCGTCGATGACGCGGGCGCCGCTCTTGGCGCGCTTGATCTCCTGGCGGTGACCGGTGATCGTGAGGCCTCTAAAGGCAGCATCGATCTGCTCGGGCGTCACGCCCAGGCGATAGGCAACTGCGGCGGCCTTAACGGCATTTGGGACGGACTGCACGCCGGGGATGGCAAGCATGGTATCGATCGTCTCACCCTGGCCAAAATCGAGCGTAAAGACCGGACGGCCTTCGTCATCAATACGAATGTCGCGGGCGCGGGCCTCATCATCGTCCGAGACGCCGGCCAGCATCACGTCGATACCAGCAGGCTGGGCGAACGTATCGCGAATGAACGGTGTAAAGTCGTCCTCGCCGCCCAAAACCAGCAACGGCAAGAAGTCGCCGGCGGCGCACATACCCTGGACAATCTCGGCCTTAGCGCGGGCGATGTTCTCGCGGCTGCCCAAAATGCCGATGTGAGAGGTACCAATCTTGCTCACGATGGCAAGGTTGGGATTGGCGGACTGGGACAGGCGCTCAATCTCGTGGAAATGGTTCATACCCATCTCGAGCACCAGGACCTCGGTATCGGCCGGAGCGGAAAGCACCGTGAGCGGCATGCCGATCAGGTTATTGAAATTGCCCTTGGTGGCCCAGACACGATAGCGCTTGGCGAGCACGGCGGCGAGCACGTCCTTGGTCGTCGTCTTGCCGATGGAACCGGTAATGCCAACGACCAGGCAGCCAAGCTCCAGGCGATACGTGTGCGCCAAACGCAGCAGAAACTCCTCGGGATCATCGGTCAGCAGGATGGCGCACCCCTTGTCCTGCGCCAGCGAGACCAGCTCGGCCTCGGGCTCACGCGTCATCACGACGGCGCCGGCACCCGACTGGACGGCACGGGAAGCAAAATCATTGCCGTCGACGTTTTCACCGGGAAAGGCGACGAAAATCGTCCCTTCCTCGACCTGGCGCGAGTCGATAACGCACCCGCGGCATACCCGATCGGCTTCTCCCGTCACGGTTCGGGCCCCTGTTGCGGCCGCGAGGTTGTTGACGGCGATCTCTATCATTGCAGCTCCCCTGTAAACCTAATAATGCTATCGGCGTATTGTATCCCAGCGCCGCGCATGCGTGGTGCAGGGCATGTGAACACCCTCATATGGGACAACAAACCACGCCCCAAAGATTGTAACCCCCTACTTCGTGTGCGGGATACCCAGCACGTCGAGCGCGTTGGCCATAATGGACTGGAACGGCACCGCAGCGGCATCTGAGCCGCTCGGCGTTCCGTCGAGCGTGATATAGCACAGCACCTTGGGCGATTGTGCCGGTGCAAAGCCCATAAAGGACGACATGTAGTTCTCCTTGAGGTAGCCGCCGTTCTCGTCGGCACGTTCGGCCGTACCGGTCTTACCCGCCACGTCATAGCCGTCAACCGCGCCGCCAACGCCCGTTCCCTCGGACACGACCGTCTGCATGCACGATGTCACCTGGGATGCGGCGTCCTCCGAAATCGCGCGCTCGCCTTCGCCCCAGTCCTTCTCGTCGCCTTTGCTGGACTTATAGAAGTGCGGTGTCATCATCACGCCGCCGTTGGCGATGCCGCCCACGGCACGTGCGATCTCAATCGGCGAGACGGACAGTGCCTGTCCAAAGCTCATCGAGCCCAGCGTGGCGCCGTCATACTGGTCACGCTCCTTGACGATACCCAGGCTCTCTCCCGGAAAATCGACACCCGAGCTGTGACCGATGCCCCACTTGTCCACATAGGCGGCAAAGTCATCCGCACCGATCTTGCGCCCCACCAGGACAAAGCCCACGTTGGACGAACGGCGCATCATCTCGCGCACATCCATGGTCATGGCATAGTCGCGCTTGTCGGCATCGGTGACGGTATCGTCACCCACCTTGATGCTCGCCGGCACCTCAAACGACGTACTCGATCGCACGACGCCCAAGTCGAAGCCGGCGCCCGCCACGAGCGTCTTAAAGACCGAGCCGGGCTCGTAGGCGTCGGTGACCAGGCGCAAGTTCATATCCTCGGTCTTGGCGTTTTCCAGATCGGTCTGGTCGTAGGTCGGGTACGAGCAGGCGGCGAGAATTTCACCAGTCGTGGGGTCGGTGACCAAAGCCGAGCCGTTCTTGGCCTTTGTCTTCTCGACAGCCTCCGCCAAAGCATCCTCAGCCGCTCGCTGCATATTGACGTCGAGCGTCGTCACGATGTCAACGCCGTCGACCGCAGCCACCTTTTTATAGGCACCGCCTGCGATATAGCTGCCGTCCCTCGCGCGCTCGCGCACGAGGGTACCATTCGTGCCGGTCAGAAGCTTGTTGTATTGCTTTTCGAGACCCGTCAAGCCGTCGTTGTCTACATTCACTACACCCAGCACCTGCGATGCCAGATTGCCGTATGGATATACGCGCTTCATGGCCTGCTCAAAAAGCACGCCGGGCAGGTTCTTCTTCTCCAGCGCCGCAACATCGTCTTCGTCCACCTGGCGCTTGATATACACCCAGGTTCCATCGGACTCAACGAGCTTGCGGCAGGTCTTTTTATCGATTCCAGCTGCCTTGACCAGCGCCGACACCGTCTTGTCAACATCCTCGACAAGCTGCGGGTTCACGGCGATGTTGCGACATTCGACCGACGACGCCAGCACGTTGCCGTTGCGGTCGTAGATGGTGCCGCGTTTGGCATAGAGGGTCTGTGCAAGCAGGCGGCGCGCATCGGCACGCTCGCGCAGTTTATCGGCTTCGACAATTTGATAGTCGGCAAGGCGAAAGACGCCCAAGCCCAAACCAAGCCCGATGAAGCCCATGATGGCTTTGCGGCGAGGCAGAGGCGTGCCTGTGAGCCATTCGGTCGACGAACTCTTGCGCGACCTGGTGTTATGCATTTGAGGGCCGTCCGAGCCGCGAAGTCGCGACGCCGGGTCGTTGCCACGGGACTGCCCGGCGTTGTAAGATTGCCGACCCGTTCCTTGATAACCAGAACGTCCCCGCGACGAGGGACGTCCAGAACCGCGGCCCCCATCGGAACCGCGGCGATAGTCATTTGTCATACTCAGCTACCGTCTTGCTACTGAGCGGTCGCGGTCGCGTTGGCGCCCGCGGCTGCATCCTGCGAAAAGTCAAGTGTAACGCTCTCGCTGGGCTCCACCATGCCATAAGCGCCCGCAAGGTCGCGAATGCGCGTGTCGGCGCCATAGACCGAATGCATGACCTCCAGGTCGGAGCTCTCATCGGTCGCTTTTTCGAGCGTGTTGGTAAGCTCGGCGTTGCTGTTGAGCACCTGGGCCGTAACGCCGGCGAGCGCCACGCGGGCGACGCCGATCGTCATGAAGATAGCCGCAATGATGCAAAACGTTTTAAGAACGCTCATGAAAACCGGGCTTACCGCCTGGTTTGCCTGACGGCCCGCGCCCGTGTAGACATCAAAGCGCGGCGTGCGCTGCTCACGGGGAGCAACGGGGGCCTGCGGCGTCTCACGATAGGCGGGCATGGCGTTCATATCATAGGCGAGTGCTGCGCTTGAAGTGTTGTAGCCCATGATATGCCGCCTCCCATCCCGAGTACGTTGGTAGTGTGTTTAAGCTTCGTTTATGGTGCGAGCGGGAGGTCCAATATCGCGCGGTCGCGCCTACAGACGCTGCGCCACGCGGATTTTGGCTGATCTCGCCCGAGGGTTGCGCTCAACCTCATCAGGCTGGGCAACCAAGGGTTTGCGGGTGATGACCTTGAGTATCGGCACGTTGCCGCACACGCACACCGGAATCTCCGGCGGACACGTGCACCCCTGGCTCATCTCCTTAAAGTGGTTCTTTACGATACGGTCCTCGAGCGAGTGATACGAGATGACGCAGATACGTCCGCCCGGGTTGAGCCACCTGGTGGCGGCATCAAGCCCTCGTTCGAGCACATCGAGCTCGTGATTGACCTCGATGCGAATGGCCTGGAAACTTTTCTTGGCCGGGTGTCCGCCATGCCGACGAGCGGCAGCCGGGATACCCGCCTTGATGATCTCGACAAATTGGCCGGTGGTTTCGATCGGTTCTTGCTCGCGGCGGCGCACGATCTCGCGCGCGATCTGCGAGGCAAACTTCTCTTCGCCGTAGACGCGTAGAATCCGGGCGAGGTCGTGTTCGTTATAGGTGTTGATGACCTCAGCTGCGTTTAAGGTGTTATTACCCGGATCCATCCGCATGTCCAATGGGGCGTCCTCGTTATACGAAAAGCCCCTGCCAGGGATATCGAGTTGCGGTGACGAAACGCCCAAATCGAACAGGAAGCCATCGACCCCGGGCACCTCGGCCGAGCAAAGCAGCTCGTCCAAGTCGCCGAAGTTGCCCTTCAGCAGCTGGTGCGGAACTCCGGGAACCTCGCGGTCCAGACGGGCGCCAGCGGCCTCGAGGGCCATGTCGTCCTGATCGACGCCGAGCAAAAGGCCCGTCTCCCCCACCTGCGCGGCCATCTTTACCGAATGGCCGGCACCGCCAAGGGTGCAATCGCAGACAACGGAGCCGCTCTTTAGCCGCAGCGACTCAAGCACTTCGCCGAGCATGACAGGTTCATGCCGATATTCTTGTGTCAAGATCCCACACTCCATCCGTTACCCGTGCCTTGCCCTTACGAGAAGAAGAGGTCCAGCAGGGCCTCATCGTCATCGTCCTCATCGGCCGCGGCGCGATCCCAAACCTCAAGGTGGTCGTAGTTGCCCACAACCGTGACCTCGCGGTCGAGGTTCGCCTGCTTGCGGAGAGACTCGGAAAGACCGATACGACCGGCGCTGTCCACGTCCATCGACGTGGTGCGCTTGTTGATCGCCCTCATGAGCTTCTGGTCATTAATGTCACGCGGGTTAAAACCCTCGTGGCCCTCACGACCCGCGAAGAGTCCTTCGACCCACTTATCGAAGGCCTCGGCAGAGAACACGTACAGAGCATCGACATCCAGGGCTTTAAACACGCGAACGTGCTCTCCAAGCTCCTCGCGAAGGGGTGCAGGCAGGGATAGACGACCTTTTGCATCGAGATTGCGCTCGTATGCACCAGTCATTCCCATGTGCGCCCTCCCCTCGGTTACTCAGATGGCACGTACGCGGGGAACCACCCCGCCTGTCGACGTCATCAATAATATGGGGAACCGCCCCATTTTTCAACACCTTTCCCCACCCCTTCCCCCACCCCGCCCCACCATTCCACCCCCAATATGTTGTAAAACACCCCCGAGCATATGTTCGAAAACACAATATGTTGTGTTTACAGCAAAGGCGGGATGCCACCTGTGGCACCCCGCCTTTCAACCTCAACCTTCAAGTTGACCTTGAGGCGATTTTTGCGTCCTTTTACATGGCGTTCACATCGCCCCCAAACTCCCCCACCCAAGGCACGTGCGGCCCACCACCGCGACGACAAGTGGCGAAAAATGGGACGGGCCCCAGATTGCCGATGCGCGCGCAAAAGCACGCCGCAGCAATCTGGGGCCCGTCCCCAAATACCTATAAATATGCAGGCCAGCGATGTGTTAACGATGCGCCAGCGGATGCGCCGCCAGATAGACCTCGGTCAGTTGCGTGCGGTCGACATGCGTGTAGACCTGCGTGGTCGAAATATCGGCATGGCCCAAAATCTCCTGCAGCACACGCAGGTCGGCACCGCCCGCGAGCATGTGGGTGGCAAAGGAGTGGCGCAAGGTATGGGGATGGAGCCCCACCAGCCCCACCTGACGCCCATACCGCTCGCATATCGCATGCACGGCCTGGCGCGACAGGCGACGTCCGTTCTTATTTAAAAAGACCGCCGAGGTCTCGGTTCCGCGGGCATGGGCCGCCAAGCGAGAACGTCCCTCAGTTACATAGAGCATCAGAGCTCGCGCCGCGCTTCCCACCAGCGGGGACAGGCGTTCCTTTGAGCCCTTACCGCGAACGAGTACAAAGCCATCGTCAATATGGATATCGCCCACATCGAGCCCCACCAACTCGCTCACACGCAAACCGCATCCGTAGAGCACTTCCAAGATGGCATGGTCGCGCAAGCCCATCTCGCCCTCGGGGAAGTCTTGATCGAGCAGAGCCGAGACATCCTCCACCGATAGATACTCCGGCAAACGCTCAGCCTTTTTAGGCAGGCGCAACGCCGCCGTTGGATTTTGGGCTACAGCCCCATCGCGCACCAAAAAGGCATGCAGGCCCTTCACGGCTGCAAGCGCACGCTCCACCGAGGCATCGGAATAGCCCCCATCGCGACGGTCGGCGACAAAGCCCTCCACGACCTGACGAGTCACCTCTTCAAAAGACACAATACCCGCCCGCTCCAGATAGGCGCAGTACGTCGTCAGGTCACGACGATAGGCCGCAATCGTGTTGCGCGCCAAACCCCGCTCGACCGCGAGGTAATCGAGATACTCCCCCGCCGCCACGGCGAGCGACGAGGGAGTAGCTTCGGTATGTTCCTTATTCGCCGGCACCCTTAGTCCGTAGCGAGGTTCATGGGCGTCACCTGCAGACGGTCGACACCCTCGTGCTGGCCGATCGAAGCGCGTACGAACTCGCGGAACAGCGGCTGCGGGTTGGTCGGGCGGCTCTTGAACTCGGGATGAGCCTGGGTTGCCACATACCACGGATGCACGTCGCGCGGCAGCTCGACCATCTCGACCAGGCGCTCGTCAGGCGACAGACCCGAGATAACCAAACCGGCGTCCTCGAGCTGGTCGCGGAAGGCGTTGTTGAACTCAAAGCGGTGACGGTGACGCTCGTAGACGAGTTCCTCGCCATATGCCTCGCGAGCAAGGGTATCGGCGGCGAGCTTGCACGGATAGGCGCCCAGGCGCATGGTGCCGCCCTTCTCGGTCACGTCCTCCTGCGAGCTCATCAGATCGATGACACTATACGGGCCATCCGGATCGAACTCAGAGGAGCTGGCGCCGGCAAGGCCGACGACATTGCGCGCAAATTCGCACACGGCCACCTGCATACCCAGGCAAATGCCCAGATACGGAATCTTGTGCTCACGGGCAAACTCGGCCGCGAGGATCTTGCCCTCCAGGGCGCGCTTGCCAAAGCCGCCGGGGACCAGGATGCCCGAGGCGTCGCCCAGAACCTCGGAGACATTCTGCTCGTCGAGGCTCTCGCCGTCGACCAGCTGGACGTCCACATGGCGATCGTAGAAGACGCCCGCATGGTGCAGGGCCTCGATAACCGACAGGTACGCATCGGGCAGCTGCGTGTACTTGCCCACGACGGCGATCTTCACCTTGTCGGCGTGATGGTTGGCGTGATTCTGTTTGCGCAGGAACTCGTTCCACTCGCTCATGTCGCGCTCACGCGGGTCCAGACCCAGGCGCTCGCAAATGCGCAGGTCAAAGTCCTGCTCGGCAAGCAGCTGCGGAACATCGTAAATGCTCGCGCAGTCCTCGTTGGTAAAGACGCAATCGGTGTCGACGTCGCAGAAGCTTGCGATCTTTCCGCGGATAGCGTCATCGATATGGTGGTCGGAGCGCAGCACGATAATATCGGGCTGGATGCCAAAGCTGCGGAGCTCCTTGACGGAATGCTGTGTGGGCTTGGTCTTGACCTCGTGGGCGGCGGCGATATAAGGAACGAGCGACACGTGGATGTAGCAGACGTTCTCGGGGCCGGCCTCCTTGCGGTACTGACGGATGGCCTCGACAAACGGCTGGGACTCGATGTCGCCAATCGTGCCGCCCAGCTCGGTGATGACTACATCGGAGCCGGTCTGCTCCTCGATGCGGCGGAACTTGTCCTTAATGGCATTGGTGACGTGGGGAATCACCTGCACGGTACCGCCCAAAAAGTCGCCGCGACGCTCGCGGGCGATTAGGCTTTTGTAGATGGCACCGGTCGTAAAGTTGGAATCGCGGGTCAGGTTCTCATCAATAAAGCGCTCGTAATGACCCAGGTCCAGGTCGGACTCGTAACCATCCTCGGTAACGAAGACCTCACCATGCTGGAACGGGCTCATGGTACCGGGGTCGACGTTCAGATACGGGTCGGCCTTCTGCATCGTTACTTTGTAGCCACGCGACTTGAGCAGACGGCCCAGCGAGGCCGCGGTGATACCCTTGCCCAGGGACGAAACCACGCCACCGGTTACGAACACATGCTTGGTCATATTGAGTTACCTGCGCTTCCCGTAGAAGTTGTTTATCCACATCTTACGGGTCTTCATTGTAATACTCGCGCCGCGGACCGTTCGCAATTTTTCTCGCGTGCGATTGCATTTCTCAATCTTGAAACAAAACGCCGCCCGGTTTCCCAGGCGGCGTCGCTATGGCAAGGGTTACATGCTGCTATCGATCAGCAACCTCGTCCTCAAGCATTTCTTGAACGAGCATGCCGGTACGGACGCCCTCAAGATACCACTCGCCACGTTCGGTGAGGCAAATGCCATTTGCAAGCTGACCGCCGTCGTCGCTATAACGCGAGACGACATCAATCATGCCTTCGGAATCCAAGCGATCGATTGCGGCGCGGGCACGATACGGCGAAACCCCCACGCGCTCGGCAAGCGTTTTGCGCGAGAAACCATACGGCCCGCCATTGTCTTCGGTTTGCTGGTCGATTTCCATCAACACCAGCACCTCAACACGCTTCATATCGTTGACACTCGCACGACCCTTGCCCGCCATAGCAGCCTCCTCAAACCGAGCACGAGCATCTAACGCGCCGTGCGCGACCGACACACCTCACGATGGCAGGTAATATCCATCATGCGGCATCCCGCTAAGGATGAAACAGTTACGGTTATTGTATACCGCTCAAATTGTTTCTAGGCAGGTAAACGGCTATTTTTCGCCGAAATAGGCGCTTTATTGATCAAAAAGCCGTACCGGGCGCCAACCCGATACGGCCAAAATGCAATGCAATTACCGCGGTGCTTCAAACTTAGCGGTGGAAGAAACCGCGGCGCTCAAACTTGGGCTCGCAGCACACGTTGATACCCAGTTTGCGCAGTACCGTCTCGTCCGTCGGCGAGATAATCACGCTAAAGAAGGCATCGCAACCGCGCAGCTGCTCCAGGCCCGAAAGGACGCGAGCGGCCGTCTCACTCGTGGCCGAGGTGATCGACAGCGCCATAAGCGTCTCGTCGGTGTGGAGGCGAGGGTTTTTGCTGCCCAGGAAATGCGTCTTGAGCTTGCTGATGGGCTCGATCGCCTCATCGCTAATGACCTCGAGCTCAAGGTCGACGCCCGAGACATGCTTGAGGGCGTTCATAATGAGCGAACTTGCGGCGCCCAGGCGCGTGGAGGTCTTACCGGTCACCACGGAGCCATCGGGCATGACCATGGCACCCACGGGACCACCCGTCAGCTGCTCCCTGGTGAGGGCCGCCGAGCGCGCCGGTGAGTAGTTCTTATCGATGCCGGCTTTCTTCATAATAATCTTGAGACGGTCGACTTGCTCATCGCCCACGCCGGTACGGCGCACATTTTCGACCGCGGTAAAGTAGCGGCGGACGATCTCCATCTTGGAAGCGTCGCGGCAGGCATCGTCATCGGTGATGGCAAAGCCGACCATATTGACGCCCATGTCCGTAGGACTCTGATAGGGGCTCTTGCCCAGGATCTTTTCCATCAGAGCACGGACCACCGGGAAGGCCTCGACGTCGCGGTTGTAGTTGACCGTGGTCTTGTTGTAGGCCTCCAAGTGGAAGGAGTCGATGATATTGGCATCGTCGAGATCGGCCGTTGCTGCCTCATAGGCGATGTTGACCGGATGCGTGAGGGGCAGATTCCAGACCGGGAAAGTCTCGAACTTGGCGTAGCCGGCGGCGGTGCCGTGCTTGTGCTCGTGATAGAGCTGCGAGAGGCAAGTGGCGAGCTTGCCTGAGCCGGGGCCGGGAGCGGTGACCACGACGAGCGGACGCGTGGTCTCGACAAACTCGTTCTTGCCGTAGCCATCGTCGGACACGATCAGATCGACATCGTGCGGATACCCCTCGATGGGATAGTGCAGCTTGGCGGGAATACCGAGCGCGTTCAGGCGGTTGCGGAACACATCAGCAGCAGGCTGGCCAGCGTACTGGGTGATGACCACAGCCGCGACGGCAAAGCCGTTGCCGCGGAACAGGTCAACCAGGCGCAGCACATCCTCGTCATAGGTAATGCCCAGGTCACCACGAGCCTTGTTTTTCTCGATGTGGTTCGCGTTGATCGCGATGATAACCTCGACATCGTCGGCGATGCTCTTGAGCATGCGGAACTTGCTGTCCGGTTCAAAACCCGGTAGCACGCGGCTCGCATGATAGTCATCAAATAGCTTACCGCCAAACTCCAAATAGAGCTTGCCGCCAAACTGCGAGATGCGCTCCTTAATGTGAGCAGCCTGCAGCTCGATATACTTCGCGTTGTCGAAACCCTGGCGCATATATGGCTCCCGTCCCGTTTCCATTTAATGTTCTAGGCGATTATAACGGAGCCCGCCCTCCCCGATACCCAGACCATCAACAGGCACCAACCAAACACGCCCACCGCAACCACCGGGGACCCGAGATGGCTAATTTGGGGCGGGGGACAAGTCCCTCAGCACCAACAATGAAAACGTCACAGGCAGAGCCAAAGCCAGCGAACGGGCACCAGAGCGAGCAAGCTACCCCCTGCACCAACAATGGCAGCGCCGCAGGTGGAGCAAAAGTCAGCGAAAGCCCGCCAGAGCGAGCAAGGTGACGTGAAAGAGGAGGGCATAGGCCTTTTGGCCATGCCCGACGATTGAACGTCAGATTGCCGCTCTGGCGGGCTTGCAGCGTCGAGTGGTTCCGGCGTTTGGTAAAACGCCGGAACACAAGAGCGCCCCCTCCCGCGCACGGAACGGGAGGGGGCTAAAGGTAGGAGTCTACCGGTGGGTTGACCCCACCGGACAGACGATGACCAGGTGATCCTTTACAGGATCGTCAAGGTTTCCGTGGGGTACCCGTTGGGTACTTAGAGCAACACGCAGGCGACGGTCAGGATGATGGCGCAGACGACGGAGAGCGCGACGATGAGCTTAAGGGCAAACTTGAGCCAGGTCGTCCACTCGATCTTGGCCAGGGCGAGACCGCCCATGATGGCGCCGGAGGTCGGGGTGAACAGGTTCACGACACCGATGGCGGCGGAGAAGATCATGACCATGACCTCGGGCGAGAAGCCGAGCTTAACAGCCAGCGGTCCCATGATGGGCATGGAGACGGTGGCCATACCGGAGGTCGAGGGGATCAGGAAGGACAGGCCGAAGTAGACCAGGAAGCTCATGGGAGCGAAGATCACGCCGGAAAGGCCAGCCAGGGCATTGGCGGCAGCGTCGAGGACGAAGACGTCGAGGCCGGTGTTAGCCATGAGGACGGAGATACCACGAGCAAGGGCGATGACGAGAACAACGGACATCATGTCGGCAGCGCCGGTGATGAAGGTGTTAACAATCTGCTTCTCGGACAGGCCACCGATGATACCGATCAGGACGGCCATGAGGAAGAACCAGGTGGAAGCCTCGTCGAAGTACCACTGGCCAATGGGCAGGCCGGTGATCAGGGCAGACCAACCCTGGACGACGGCGTTACCGTCGGCGTCGTAGACAGCGCCAGCGTCGAAGAAGTTGGCGACGCCCTCGTTGAGGTCGGCCAGCGGGATGAAGCCGACGATCATGACGACGAAGGTGAAGGCGAAGGCGATCAGAACACCCTTCTGACGACCGGTGAGCTTGACCTCCTTGTGGACCTCGGAAGCAGCCTTGCCGTGAGCTTCTTCGGCGTCCTTGAGCTCCTGCATCGACAGGATGGTAGAACCCTTGTCAGCCTTGACCTTCTTGGCATAGTTCATCACGAAGACGATGGACATAGCGGTAGTGACAATCCACAGGACGGCACCGAGGCCGATGATGATGGACTGGTTGACCTCAATGCCAACGCCGGTCAGAGCGTCGACGGCAGCGCCGACGGCGAACGGGTTAACCGTGGAGCCCAGGCAGCCGCAGCCAGCGCCGAGCAGGACGGCAGCGGCGCCGACCATGGGGTCGAAGCCAGCGGCCATCATGGTAGCGGCGAGCAGGGCGTAGAAGGGAACGGTCTCCTCGCACATACCATAGGTGGTACCACCGAGGGAGAAGATGAGCATCAGCACGGGAACGAGCATGATCTCGTTGCCCTTAAGCTTCTGCACCAGGACGGCAATGCCGTTGTCCAGAGCGCCGGTCTCGGTCATCATGCCAAGGAAGCCGCCCAGAATCATAACGAAGAGGCAGACGGGCAGAGCGTCAGCGAAGCCCTTAATCGGGGCGGTGCAGAAATCGCTCAGACGGGCGGCAGTAACCGCGCCGCCGGACGTGCCGGAGACGATAACGGTAATCACTGCGACAATTGCCAGCAGAGCAAGAAGAATGGTGAACGATGAAGGCATACCGCGCTTTTTCTTAGCGGTCTCAGTCATGGTTCTCATCCCCCCTTCATAAATCATTTAACTTTCTCGTGCGAAGCGGATCTTCCGTGCCGTGCCCACCGCCCGACGCGAGATATTTACCAGACACAGCCGCTCGGGGTGTTCAACAATACACCCCGAGCGAGATGCTAGATGCTCTTACTTGAGCGTGGCATACATGACAGCCTTGATGGTGTGCATGCGGTTCTCGGCCTCGTCGAAGACCTTGGAAGCGGGGCTCTCGAAGACCTCGTCGGTGACCTCCTGCTCGGTGATGCCGAACTGCTCGCACTTCTCGGCGCCAATGGTGGTGTTGGTGTCGTGGAAGCTGGGCAGGCAGTGCAGGAAGATGGCACCCGGGTTGGCCATAGCCATGACCTCGGAGGTGACACGATACGGGGTGAGCTGAGCGATGCGCTCGGCCCAGACCTCGTCGGGCTCGCCCATGGAGACCCACACGTCGGTGTAGATAACGTCGGCACCGGTGACGCCGTCCTTGACGTCGGTGGTCAGCTTGATGGTGCAGCCGTTAGCCTCGGCGATGGGCTTGCAGGCCTCGATGACGTCGTCAGCGGGCATGCACTCCTCGGGGCCGCAGGCCACGAAGTTCATGCCGAGCTTGGAGCAGACGACCATGAGGGAGCGAGCGACATTGTTCTTGCAGTCGCCCATGAAGACGAGGGTCTTGCCCTTGATGTCGTAGTTGAAGTTCTCCTGGACGGTCAGGATGTCGGCGAGCATCTGGGTGGGGTGCCACTCGGTGGTCAGGCCGTTCCACACGGGCACGCCGGACTTAGCAGCGAGCTCCTCGACGTCGTCCTGGGCAAAGCCACGGAACTCGATGCCGTCATACATGCGGCCGAGAACGCGGGCAGTGTCCTCGATGGACTCCTTCTTGCCCATCTGCGACGAACCCGGATCGAGGTAGGTGACGCCCATGCCCAGATCCATGCCACCGACCTCGAAGGCGCAGCGGGTACGAGTAGAGGTCTTCTGGAAGAGCAGAACGATGTTCTTGCCCTCGAGATAGCGGTGCGGAACGCCAGCGCGCTTCATATCCTTGAAGTTCTTGGAGAGCTTGAGCAGGTACTCGATCTCCTCGGTGGTGAGGTCGAGAAGCTTGAGGAAGCTACGGCCGGAAAGGTTAACACCCATGGTTTGATTCCTTTCGAAGAAATGAATTACGTAAGTATTAGTGGTGCCCGTTTAACGGGCGAAGCCGGTGCGGTTGTAGGGGGACCGCACCGGAAACGGAAAGACTTAGAGGTCCTCGCGCCAGAAGGGCATGCTCATGCAGCGCGGGCCGCCGCGGCC
>CABRFZ010000003.1 GCA_902470365.1 uncultured Collinsella sp.
AGGCCCTTGCGGCCTAGTCGCTATTTAGGGCGTCCAAGATTTGGGGCGCAGTTCACTGTGCCGGGGAGGGCTTTCGCGTGACTGCCGAGCTGCCTTAATCCTATTCCTCAAAACTGAAAAATTTTCGTTTTTGAGGAATAGGACCGATGCGTCGCCTAGTTCGCCGCTCGCGCTCGACTTTAGCCCCTGCTCTATCCCAGCTTCTGCATGCGGCGGTAGATTTCGCAGATGCCTCTGATGGTGAGTTGTCCGTCGACCACGTCGAAGGCATCGGTCGAATCGGCGACGATGCCGGCGAGACCGCCCGTGGCGATAACGGTGGCGTCCTCACGACCCAGCTCGCGCTTCATGCGTGTGACCAGGCCCTCGGCCATGGCGGCAGCGCCCACCACGGCGCCGACCTTAATGCACTCCTCGGTATCGCGGCCGATGGCATGCTCGGGCGCCTCGAGCGGCACGCTGGCGAGCTTGGCGGCACGGGCGGCAAGCGCGTCCATGGAGATGCGGATGCCCGGCGCGATCGCTCCGCCAATGTAATAGCCGTCCTCATCGATGACGTCGATATTGGTTGCGGTGCCAAAGTCCACCACGATCGCCGGCGCGCCGTAGAAGGTATCGGCAGCGACGGCGTTGGCGATGCGGTCGGCACCAACGGCCTGGGGGCGCGCCGCCCGCAGCTTGGTTACGGCGGCCGTTTGCGGCCCGATGACGATGGCGTCCGCGGCAATGCGGTCGGCCACGGCGTGCCACTCGCGCGCGAGCTGCGGCACCACGCCGGCAAAGGCGATCGCGTTGACCGCGCCGAGCGAGAGGTCGTACATCTTAAAGAAGCCCATCAGGCGCACGTGGATCTCGTCGGCGGTATAGGAGCGGTCGGTGGGCATACGCCACGACTGCACCAGCTCGTCTCCGTCAAACAGCCCCATGGCCGTCTGCGTGTTTCCCATATCGATAGCGAGCAGCATGTCTACTCCCGGTGTTGGCATAAAAGGACGCGCACCATTGTATACGTGCCGTCGACGGCGCTCGGCTGCGATTCGTTTACGGTGATAGGGGCTGAGGGGTTTAAATATGAAGGAATTATGCTCTACGAGATTTTCCTTGCCGTTTACCGAACTCCCGCGTAATATTCTTTCTTGCGCACATGAGGCGCCCAGACATTGCGGGGTGGAGCAGTCTGGTAGCTCGCCGGGCTCATAACCCGGAGGTCGTAGGTTCAAATCCTGCCCCCGCGACCAAGAACTTGCAGCTCGTCGGCCTAGCCGGCGAGCTTTTTTGTTATTTCGGGACCGTGTTTTCGGTCCAATTCTCGGCCTCTCAAACAAAATCTCGATCTGTAACATCTAGACCCGATTTGGGCGGCTAGGTGTTACAGATCGAGATATACCGGTGGGCTTGGTCGTGTTTGTCTAAATCTGTAACACGAGGGACGGTTTTTGCCGAGTTGTTGTTATAGATTGAGATTTTCTAGCAGGCGGGTTTGGTTTGTCTCGATCTGTAACAGATAGGGGCCAAAAGTGGGCCTAGCTGTTACAGATCTAGATTGTTGAGGATGGGCCGAGAGGAATGTCTCGATCTGTAACAGTAAGACCCGGTTTTGCCGCGTAACTGTTACAGATTGAGATAAACCGGCGGGCAAACCGACGGGCCGCCCCGCCCCATCCACCTGCCGCTACCTGCTATCCGCCGATTTCCGTTGTGCCGCCGTGCTCCCATGCCATATCCTCTAGACAACTACGCGGCAACATCGCCGCCGCGCCTACAAGAGAGGAATGTCCATGACCGCACCTGCATCCAAGCTGCTCCAGCCCATTACGGTTGGCCCCCTTGAGCTCAAAAACCGCATTATGTTCCCGCCGCTTACCACCGGCTACGAGGAGCGCGACGGCTCCATTGGCGAGCGCAGCCTGGCTTTTTACGAGCGCTTGGCCCGTGGCGGCGTGAGCTACATCGTCATCGGCGACGTTGCTCCCGTCATGACCGCGAGCCCCACGCCCAAGCTGGCGACCGACGCCCAGATCCCCACGTTTAAGGCGCTGGCCGACGCCGTCCACAAGCACGGCGCCAAGGTCGCGCTGCAGCTGTTCCACCCCGAGTACGACGTGCCCGGGGTCGGCCGCATGGTCATGGGCTCCATGGCCGCCGCCAAGGCCGCGCAGGAGGCCAAGGCCGCCGGCGACGAGGAGACCTTTGCCGCCAAGATGGCCGAGTCCAACGAGATCCGCAATCAGGCATACGCCAAGCTGCACCACGACATGCAGCACTTTGTGAACGAGGCGAGCGTAGAGCAGCTCACCCAGATCAAGGAGGCCATCGCTGCCTCGGCCGCTCGCGCACAGCAGGCCGGGATCGACGCTATCGAGGTCCACGGCGACCGCTTGGTGGGTTCGCTGTGCTCGGCCATCCTCAACCAGCGCACCGACGAGTACGGTGGCTCGTTCGAGAACCGCGTCCGCTACGCGCTGGAGGTTGTCGCTGCCATTAAGGAAGCCGCGCCGCAGCTGATGGTGGAGTACAAGCTCCCCGTGATCATGGAGAACCCCGACGGCACGCCGCGCGGCAAGGGCGGCCTGCGGCCCGACGAGGCCTGCGAGTTCGCCAAGCTGCTCGAGGGCGCGGGCATCGATATGATCCAGGTCGCACAGGCCAACCACACCGGCAACATGGGCGACACCATTCCGCCCATGGGCGCCATGCCCTACAACTGGACGCTGCCCGTGGCCGAGCGCGTCAAGGCCCTGGTCTCCGTGCCGGTGGCAACCGTCGGCCGTGTTGTCTCGGTCGAGGCCGGCGAGAAGATTCTGGAAGACGGCGCCGCCGACATCATCGCCTATGGCCGCTCGCTCATGTGCGACCCCGACATTGCGCTGAAGGCCGCCACGGGCGAACCCATCCGCGAGTGCCTCAACTGCAACAAAGGTTGCGTCGACGCGATTCAAAACCGCAAGTACATCTCGTGCGTGCTTAATGCCGAGAACGGTGACGAGGCGACCATCGCCATCAAGCCGGGCGAGGGCGACAAGAAGATCGCCGTGGTGGGCGGTGGCATCGCCGGCCTGGAGGCCGCACGCGTGGCGGCCAAGCGCGGCTACGACGTGACCATCTACGAGGCGAGCGATCACTTGGGCGGCCAGATTGTGCTGGCGGCTGCGCCTCCGCGCAAGGACGAGATTATGCGCTCGGTCGAGTACTACGAGAAGATTCTGCCTGGCCTGGGCGTGAAGGTTGAGCTCAGCCATGCCGCTACGGCAGAGGACCTCAACGCCGCCGACGCCGCGATTGTGGCCGTGGGCGCGCACGACGTGGTCATCCCCGTTCCGGGCGCCGACTCGGAGAAGGTCGTCTCGAGCTGGGACGTGCTGGCCGGCAAGGTGGAGCTTACGGGCCGCGTCGCCGTCATTGGCGGTGGCCTGGTGGGCACCGAGACTGCCGAGTACCTGCTGCAGCACGGCTGCGAGGTGGCGATCGTGGAGATGCTCGACAAGATTGCCGCGGGCGAGTCCGAGACCATTCTGCCGCTGATCATGAGCGACTTTGCCGAGCACAACGTGGAGCAGCACGTGAAGACCCGCCTGACCGCCATTACCGACGAGGGCGTGGAGGCTGTTCACACCACTGAGGACGGCGCCGAGGAGCCGGTGAAGATCGCCTGCGATTACGTGGTGATGGCCGTGGGCTCCAAGGCCAACGCGTTTGACCTGGATGGCGTGACGGTGCCCGTGACCTGCGTGGGCGACTGCTCGGGTGAGCGCACCGCCGACATTGCGAGCGCCATTCGCACGGCGTATCACGCGGCCAACGAGCTGTAGTTGAACATCGCGGCCAGGCGGGGCGGTAGCACGGATCCGTCTCGCCCGGCTGTGTCCCGTCGGGTGTTAACCGGTGCGGGGCCTGCAAGCGCAGCAGGTCCCGCCCTTTTTGTTTTGCTCCGGTGGATGGCAATGCGCGGTAATCAGGAGGAGTGAGGACGTCTACTGCCTTGCAGATCACTCAAAATTATTGGGGGAGGGGTTAATAACTATATCCTCTATACCAAAGGACATAAAGAGATGCCAATTTTGTTGACAAGCGAATGACGATTAGCTGCGAGTCAGCTACCAGCGTAAATAATCGATAAAGAAATGTCGTAATTTGGTGCCAAATGCCCAGATAACGCCGCGTCTATTTTAATTAACTGCTTTGAGCAAACAGTAAAATGCTACTATCTAACTTGCACGTAAGAAAGCAGATTAACGGCTAAGGCTAAGAAGTGGCAGGTATGTCGGAAGCAACTAGGACTCGCACGCATGCGCCCGAGGTTAGGCAGCGCGCCGTCGAGATCCTCCAAGAGGGGGTCGGCCATCGCGCTCTCGCCGCGGAGCTTGGCATTCCCCAGGCCACGGCTCGTCAGTGGGCCCGCGCGTATGCCGTGGGCGGTGCCGACGCCGTTCTCAATGCCGGTTCGCATCATCACACCTATTCGTACGACGTAAAGCTCGCTGTGGTTAAGGACCGTCTGGAAAACGGCTTGACGGTTCGCGAGGCCATGATCAAGCACAAGATTCCCAGCGAGTCTTCGGTCAAGGCTTGGTGTCGCCAGTACCGCGAGGGCGGTGAGGCCGCGCTGGTCGATAAGCCGCGCGTTAAAAAGGCGGAATAGCAAACGGGATGGTGCGCCCACAGGGGCGCATTTTTCTTGCCGCGCCAACTTTTTGGACCGGCGCGAGCCTGTCGGGACATCCTCCAAAGTGGCCAATAAACCGCGCGCAGTGGCCCGCGCGCCTGCCGCCGCGGTAAGGAAACGTCGCCTCTCTGCTCCAAAGCGGACGTGCCCTTACTCCGTACGCCTAAAACTCCCCAGTTGACCGAAAACCCGCTGCCGCTACTCATCAATTGAGCTATAACGTTAAACAATTGCAGCGTTTTTGCATGGGGGAGTGATGGTATGACGCTACTGTATTTCCTTACCCTGTTTCCGCTGGTACCGGCGCTGGGCATGCTGCTCGCGCGCGGTGACCGCGCCCGCGATGCGGTGGGGCTCATAGGCTCCGGCATTATTATGGCGGTGACAGTTGTAGTCGCCGTCATGTTTTTTGGCACGGGTCCGCAGAGCTTCGAGGTTGCCCCCGGCACCTCGCATGTGCTCTCGATCATCAGCTCCGCCATCGATGTCATCCTGTGCGCCGTCATCCTGTACAACGCGTACAAATACAGGAACGCGCTCACCACGGTGCTCGGCATAGTCCAGCTGGTGGGCTCGCTCGCCTTTGCAGCCATGACGCTGCCCGCGGCCGAAGCCGTCACGGCGACGCCGCTCTACCTGGACTACATGAGTGTGATCATGGTCCTCGCCGTCGGTATCGTCGGCAGCCTAATCTGCGTGTATGCCCTGGGCTACATGAAGGACTTCCAGGCCCATGACGAGCACGAGGCTGCGCTGCGCGGGCAGACCGCGCCCGACCGTCGCCCGCAGTTCCTGGCGCTTATGTTCCTGTTCCTCTCAGCCATGTTCGTCATCGTGACGAGCGACAACCTTGAGTGGCTGTTCTGCGGCTGGGAAATCACCACCGTGTGCTCGTTCCTTATGATTGGCTACACGCGCACGCCCGAGGCCATCAAGAACGCCTTTACCCAGATCATCCTCAACATGCTGGGCGGCATCGCGTTTTTGGCGGGCCTTATGTTTCTGCACGTTAACGGCATGCCGCTGACCATCTCGGGCATGATCGAGCTTTCCGGCGCCGGCACCGCGCAATCCGCACTGCTGGTGATGCCGGTCATCCTGTTGTCGCTCGCCGCACTCACCAAGGCCGCACAGATGCCGTTCCACACTTGGCTGTTGGGTGCCATGGTTGCCCCCACTCCCACGAGCGCCCTGCTGCACTCGTCAACCATGGTCAAAGCCGGCGTGTTCCTAATGGTCAAGCTGAGCCCGCTCTATGCTATCTATCCCGTGACTGGCTTTATGGTTACGAGTGTGGGTGCCATCACGTTTTTGCTCGCTGCCCTCATGGCCATCTCGCAGAGCAACGCCAAACGCGTGCTCGCGTACTCCACCATTTCCAACTTGGGCCTCATCAGTGCCTGCTTGGGTGTCGGCGCGCCCGAGGCCGTGTGGGCGGCCATCTTCCTGATCCTGTTCCACACAGTGGCAAAGTCGCTGCTGTTCCTGTGCGTGGGCACGGCCGAGCATCATATCGGCAGCCGCGATATCGAGGACATGGACGGTATGTTCAGCCGCATGCCGCACCTGACGCGCCTGATGATGCTGGGCATCATGGGCATGTTTGTGGCGCCGTTTGGCATGCTCGTGTCCAAGTGGGGCGCCCTGGTGGCGTTCGCGCAGACTGGCAACGTGCTCATGATCATGGTGCTGGCCTTTGGCTCGGCCGCGACGTTCTTCTTCTGGGGCAAGTGGCTTGCCAAGCTTTCGGGCGTCGATCCCACGGCTCAAAACGTTGAGGTCAATGTCCATAAGACCGAATGGATGGCGCTCAACACCATCGCCGCGCTGCTGATTCTGTGCTGCGTGGCGTTCCCGCTCATCTCGAGCGGTCTGGTGTCGCCTTACTTGGCCATGGTGTTTGGCCGCGTGCCGTACGTTATTGGCAAGGACGCCATGTATCTGATGGTGGTTATCGTGGCGTTTATCGCCGTGGTGCTGCTGACGTCGTTCCGCGTGAGCAATAAGCCGCACGTCAACGTGTACCTTTCGGGCGTGGGAACCGACAAATATCGCCATTTCCGCGGCTCGATGGGACGCGAGGTGAAGGCCGAAAAGCGCAATTGGTATTCGGAGGATGCCCTTGGCGAGAAGCGTATTGGCCCCGCGGGTAGCGTCGTGTGCTGCAGCATTATCTTGTTTGCGCTGCTGTGTTGCGCGTGGATTGGGCCCGAGCGGCTTGCCATGAGCGCGCCCTCGGTGCTGCGCGGCAAGTATTTTGAAGGTTCGGGTGTCGTGGGCATTTTTATTGGCACCGTGGCGTTTGCCCTGCTGGCGCCGCTTGTGGGCGGCCTGATCGACGGCCTCGACCGCAAACTTTCGGCCCGCATGCAGGGCCGCGTGGGCCCGCGCCTGCTCCAGCCATTCTACGACGTTGCCAAGCTGCTGCGCAAAGCCCCTGCCAGCGTAAACACCATGGACGATACCTATATGGCGTGCGCGCTCATCTTTACCGTGGTGGGCGGTGGCATCTTTGTGTCGGGCTCCAACACGCTGCTGTGCGCTTTTATGGTGACGCTCGCCGCGATCTTTGTGGTGCTGGCGTCCGCCTCGACGCAAAGCCCGTTTGCGCAGGTCGGCGCCGATCGTGAGTTGCTGCAGGTTATGAGCTACGAGCCCGCCGTTCTGCTGATGAGCGTGGGCCTGTATCTTGCCACCGACAGCTTCGATTCCATTGCCGCGACGGGGCAGTCGGCCCCCATCATCGTGTACAGCGCACCCATTTTCCTCGCGCTGCTCGCGGTGCTTACCATCAAGCTGCGCAAGTCGCCGTTTGACCTTTCGTACTCGCATCACGCGCATCAGGAGATTGTCCAAGGCGTCGCCACCGAGATGAGCGGCGGCACGCTGGCCAAGATGACCCTTATGCACTGGTGCGAGACCGTGCTGTTTTTGATGTGGGTGGGCATGTTCTTTGTTTGGGACAACCCAGTGAGCTGGGTGGTCGCCCTGGTCGTGATGGCTGCGACGTACTTTGTCGAGGTGCTGATCGACAACACCTTCGCCCGTAGCACCTGGCGCAGCTGCTTTAGGCTCGGATGGGGCGTGGCGCTGGTGTTTGGCCTGCTCAACCTTATGCCCATCCTCGTCGACGTGTTTATTTAGGAGGCGGCATCCATGGATCATAAAATGTCGCGCTCGCCGTGGGTTATTCATTACGACGGTTCGAGTTGCAACGGATGCGATATCGAGGTGCTGGCCTCGCTCACGCCGCTGTTCGATGCGGAGCGCTTTGGCGTGGTCAACACCGGCAACCCCAAGCATGCGGACATCTTTTTGGTGACGGGGTCGGTCAATGCCCAGAACCTGCCTGTCGTGCGCCAGATCTACAACCAGATGCTCGAGCCCAAGTGCGTGGTGGCCTGCGGTATCTGCGCGTGTTCGGGTGGCGTGTTCCGCGATGCCTACAACGTGATCGGCGGCGTGGACCGCGCGATTCCCGTGGACGTGTACGCGCCCGGGTGCGCCATTCGTCCCGAGACCGTGATCGATGCCATTGTGGAGGCGTGCGGCATCCTGGACCAGAAGGAGGCCGTGATGCGCGCCGGCGGCGATCCGCTTACCGTGGGCGGCGCCGCAACCTGGGACGGTGGCGTTGAGCTGGGCGAGGACGGGTTTGTGGCTGCGGGGGCCGGGGCCGGTGTCGACGCAGGCACGGCTGACGGCGCGCCCGCTGCTGGCGCGCCTGCCGGGAAGCCTGCCGCACCCGCCGCTGCAAAGGAGGCCGAGTAATGCAAAAGGCTATCTATACCACCGTCGGGATCGACGAGCTCCTGTCGCATGTCCAGGCGCTCAAGGGCGTCGGCGCGCGCTTTGTGCAAATGCACGCCGAGCGCAACGTCGACGACGGCACGTATCGCCTGGTCTATACGTTTATCAACGTTCGTGCTGCTCAGGAGCAGATTGCGCAGGACGGCAGCTATGCGATCGAGAACCTGGTGGTTGAGGGAATTAATCAGTACCAGGAGATTCCGTCCATCAGCTCGTACTATCCGGCAGTATTCCCGTTTGAAAACGAAGCGCACGACCTGTTTGGTCTTGCCATCACCGATATGCAGATTGACTTTAAGGGCTTTTTCTACCAGGTCTCGACTGCCGAGCCCATGAGCGTTATCACGCCCGAGGTGAAGGCCGCGCGCGAGAAAGCCATGAAGGTCCGTGCCGCTGCCGAGGCCAAGGCGCGCAAGGCCGCGGCCGAGAAGGCTGCTACTGCCACGGCCGCTGCGGGGGAGGGCACTGCGGGCGCTGGCGATGCTGCGGGCGCTGCCGTCGCTCAGCCCGCTGCGGCTGCCGGCTCCGATGCTCAGCACGATGAAACTGCTGCGAAGGCCGCGCTCAAGGCTGCCGAGATGGAGGCAAAGCTCGCCGCCATGGATCCCGAGAAAGCGGCCAAGGTCCGCGCGGCGCTTGCCGCCAAGGCCGCCCGCGACAAGCAGAAAAAGGAGGCGTAAGGTCCATGGCACATCGCTCCGTTATTCCGTTTGGCCCGCAGCACCCGGTGCTGCCCGAGCCGCTTCATCTGGACCTGGTGATCGAGGACGACCGCGTCATCGAGGCAATTCCGCAGATCGGCTTTGTGCACCGCGGGCTCGAGAAGCTCACCGAAAAGCGCGACATGCATCAGTTTGGCTACATCGCCGAGCGCATCTGCGGCATTTGCGCCGTGGGCCACAGCTACGGCTATGCCAGCGCCTGCGAGCGCATGCTCGAAATCGAGGTGCCCGACCGCGTGCAGTATATCCGCACCATTTTGCACGAGCTTTCGCGCATTCACTCGCATCTGCTGTGGCTGGGCCTGCTTGCCGACGCCTTTGGCTTCGAGGCGCTGTTCTATCGGTCATGGACCCTGCGCGAGCAGATTCTCAAGATTTTCGAGAGCACTTGCGGCGGACGCGTGATCCTTTCGATTAACGAGATCGGCGGCCTTAAGCACGACATTGAGGATTCCGAGCTGGCGGGTATTGTCCAGACGCTCGACGCCATGCGTCCTGACTACGAGGCCCTGGTGCATACGTTTTTGGACGACAACAGCTGCGGCGAGCGCCTGCATGGCGTGGGCGTGATCAGCAAGAAGGACGCGCTGGATCTGTCGATGGTCGGCCCGTTCGGTCGCGCCTCGGGCGTGGATTATGACGTGCGCATGTTCGGTGACGGTGCCTATGCGGACTTGGTTGCGTTTGAGCCGATTGTTGCCACCGATGGCGACTGTTATGCCCGCTGCCAGGTGCGTTGTGCCGAGGTCACGCAGGCCATGGACATTATCAAGGAGCTTATCGGCAAGATTCCGCACGACGGTATCGGCGGGCGTACCAAGCTCACGCCGGCCGACGGCGCGCGCGGCGAGGTTGTGATTGAGCAGCCGCGCGGCGAGGCGTACTACTATGTGCGCGGCAACGGCACCAAGAATCTGGACCGTTTTCGCGTGCGCACGCCGACGTCGCAGAACCTGGCGGGTCTGACACATGCGCTGCAGGGTGTGCTCCTTGCCAACGTGCCCATGATTATCCTGACCATCGACCCCTGCATTAGCTGCACGGAAAGGTAGGCGCGGCATGAGTTTACTGACATTTGCCAAGACGGCCTTGGGTTCTATGGTCAAGCAGCCGGTAACGGTGTGCTATCCGCAGGAGAAGCTCGCGGCACCCGAGCGTCTGCGCGGACATATCGTCAACGACATGGACGTGTGCATCTGCTGCGGCATGTGCGCGCGCCGTTGCCCGGCGGGCGCACTCTCGGTCGATCGCAAGGGCGGTACCTGGTCGATCGATCCGTACGCTTGCGTGGTGTGCGGCGAGTGCATCGAGAGCTGCCCCAAACACTGCCTGACTATGGACACCGCCCGCACCCCAGTCGCGGCGGACAAGACTCCCACGGTAGAAACCAAGCCGGAGTAGCGCGAAGACGGGGCAGGTGGGGCAAAAATGCCCCACCTGCCCCGCGCTTAAACGCGCGGTTGTGCCGTCGCGAACAAAACTATGCCGGATTACGGGGCTGGATAGCGAATCTCCGACCATACAGAAAATCGCAAAAACAAAACCGCAGGTAGACTGCTTGCCGTTTTTCAAAAAAAGGCTGTATGGATGAGGACTCCGACTTTAGCCCCGTAATCCGGCATAGTTTTGAAATAGCACCATATCCGTAGCAGCCCTTGATCTCCCGTGGACAGAGGGAAACGGATCATTTTTGCCTTGTGAGGGCTGCCGCGTGACCCGTCTGCCACGAAATAGGCCCATCTACTACGTTTGGGTGGCTACCCTCAACCACGGCGAAAAACGCGAAAAGAAAACCGCAGGTAGAACGCCTGCGATTTTGCATGAAACGCGATTGTGGTCGGGGGTACCGGACTAAACGTAGTAGATAGGCTCATTTCGTGGCGAGCGCCGTCGACTGCTCCCTCGGGGATGGAGGAAAACGGGCCCTTTTGCCCCGTCCATCTTGAGTCGCACCCGTTTTCCTGCGAAAACGCCGTGTCTCAACTTTGGTGAGACATTTGTCTCACGCCAAAAACCGAATCTGGAACATGTGTCACCTGCCCAAATTGTGTCTCATTTCGTAACCTTAGGCTGTTGCAAGGTCTGAGACCGCGAGAAGGGAGACGCGATGAGTAAGTACACGAGGGGTCTCTTGGCGGTGATACTGGCCGTGGTGCTGGTGTTGCCGGCTGCAGCATTTGCCATGCTGCCCGAGGCCAACGCCAGGTCCAGCACCGGAATGGACGGACCGACGGTGAGCGGAAAGATAGTCGACCCTGACACCACCGGCCGCTGGCAGTACTGGGCGTCGGGCGGCGAGCAGGACCTGACGACACGTTATGTAGGCCGAATCTGGACGGACAAGACGGTCGAGCCAGCGCAGGACGAAAAGTCCGACTTTGTGACGACGCTCTCCACGATGTCTTCGACTTCTGACACAACGTCGCTGGTCACTAAACCGCTCGATATCGTGATGGTGCTTGATGCCTCCGGGTCGATGGATAATGACATGGGTGACAGCGATTCGACCAAACGCATCGACGCACTCAAGGCAGCTGCCAGTTCCTTTATCGACACCATCGCCGAGCAAAACAAGAGCATTAAAGATACGAATAAGCGGCATCAGGTTGCCATCGTTAAGTTTTCGGGTGCAAAGAAAAACGAGATCGGCAACGATACGTATCGCGATCGTCAGGGATACACGCACAACTACTCGCAGACCATGAAGAGCCTGACGCCGTGTGTTGATAGCGCTGCGACGGAACTTAAGAATACGGTCGGCTACATCGAACCTGCCGGTGCCACGCGGGCTGATTACGGCCTTGAACTTGCTCGCGACATGTCGGGCCGCGAGGATGCCCAGAAGGTAGTTGTGTTCTTTACGGACGGCACGCCCACAGACGTCAGGAACTTTAACCCTACGGTTGCCAATAATGCCATAGTCGCCGCCAAGAAAATGAAGGGGAAAGGCGCTACGGTCTACACCATCGGCATCTTTGATGATGCGAATCCCGCTGACGAGCCTACGAACTACTGGACGAGCGACGAAAACAAGTTCATGCACGCCGTGTCGAGCAACTATCCAAACGCCACGTCCTACACAACCAATGAGCTTGGTAAGCGCACCGAGAATTCCGATTTCTACAAGGCTGCGTCGAATGCCGATGAGCTCAAGAAGGTGTTTGATGATATCTCGAGCTCTATCACCTCGGGCAAGGGCTCTCCCACTCAGATCGAGGATGGTTACGACGAGAGCAAGTCCGGCTACATCACCTTCAGTGATGAGCTGGGCGACTTTATGCAGGTCGATACGTTTGTCAGCGCTCAGATTAATGGCGTCCCCTTTGATGAAGTGACCAAGACAACCAAGGGCAATACGGACACGTACGAGTTTTCGGGCGTGGCCAAGGACCTGGTCATCACCGTCGAGCGCTCTGCCAATGCGCAGCAGGGCGATATCGTGACGGTTAAGATCCCCGCATCGCTGATTCCGCTGATCCGCTATCACGTGGACATGGAAAACGGGATCTTTGAGCGCACGTCGCTCAATGACATCAAGCCTATTCAGATTAAATACACCTCGAGCGTCAAGGACGAAGCACGCAACAACCTGTTTACGCCCGATAAGGTGCTCAAGAAGTATATCGATGACCACAAGGACGCCGACAACCAGACGGTCTACTTCCTGGCCAACAAGTGGTCGGGCGGCGAGCTGGGCGATGTTGTCGCCGAGTTTGAGCCCGCCGATACCAACAGCTACTATTACTTCCAAAAAATCACGCCTATCTACACGGACAAGGAATGCACCCAGCGCGCGACGGTAAAGCCGCAGGGCAACGACGTCTATTACTACAAGGACGAGTTTGTGGCGATGGGCGCAAACGGCAAGCCGAAGGACGACTATGCCGTTGTGGAGTTTGAGGGGCACGAGATCGCCAGCTACGACGGCGCTCTGGTCAAAGATGACGGCTATTGGTCCTTTAATAAGGGAACCGCGCGCTTGGCCTATATCGACCAGCTGCATACCACCAAGGACGATGTGGAGGTGAATGGTAACAAGACCGAGACCGCGCGCGACGTGCTTAACCCCAGGTGGAATGACCTTTCCTCCGTTGCGACTTCCACGCACGTGCATTCGCACCTGGGCAACAACGGCAAGATTATCTTTAGCCTTGCAACCAAGCCGACAACGGTGGATACCAAGACTGACTTTGGTCTGACCAAGGTGCTCGAGGGCCGCAAGTGGGCGGATACGGATGCGTTTGAGTTTGAGCTCTCCGCGACGTCCGACAACAATGCCCCGATGCCCGACCCCGCGACCGTAACTGTGACCAATGCCGATCTCGACAAGGGCAAGGCAGCCATTAACTTTGGCAAGATTACTTATGCCGAGCCGGGCGAGTACACCTATGAGGTCCGCGAGGTCAAGGGCGACGCCGGTGGCATTACCTACAGCAAGAACGTTGCCACGTTCAAGGTGGCTGTGACGGTTAACGCCAAGGGTGAGCTTAAGGCCGACGTTGAAAAGACCTCGGGTGAGACTAAGTTCACGAACATCTATAGCGCCAAGACGGAAACCCCGCTGACTCTTGAGGCTACCAAGACGCTCACGGGGCGCCTGATGGCCGATGACGAATTTAAGTTTGCGCTGAGCTATGCGGGGCACGACGAGGTTCTGCTGGATGCAACCAACAAGGGTGGCAAGGTTGAGTTCGGTCCGCTGACGTACACGACCGAGTCGCTTGCCAAGCTGGTCGAGGAAGACAAGGCGTCGTTTGACGCTAGCTCAGACAAGCCCACGTGGACCATTCGCTACATTGCTGCCGAGCAGACCGGCGAGCTGCCTGCGGGCGTGAGCACTACCACGGCGGCAATTGACGCATATGTGACCGTTGTCGACAACGGCGATGGTACCCTGACGGCGACGGCTGTCTACGGCGATGCCGGCAACGAGTTTGTGAACGCCTACACTGCCGCGCCTGTCGAGGTATCGCTTGTGGGCAAGAAGAATCTGCAGGTTCCTGATGGCCTGACCCCGGCTGACATTGCCGGCAAGTTCACCTTTACCGTGACCGGTGAAGAGGGCGCACCCATGCCCACGAACGCGAGCGCGACCAATGATGCCAAGGGCAAGGTCGACTTTGGCAAGATTACCTTTACGCTCGACGACCTTAACAAGGCTCTGGGCGAGAAGCCCGAGAAGCGCGAGCACACCTTTACCTACACCGTGACTGAGTCCGGCGAGGTCGCTGGCGTGACCAACGACGCCAACGCCACGCGCAAGGTTTCCTACACCGTGACCGATGACGGCAAGGGTAATTTGAGCGTATCCCACAAGCCAGACGGCGATGTGGCATTTACGTTCACCAATGCCTATAACGTGAAGCCTGTCGAGGATCGGATTACCGCGACCAAGGTCCTGACCGGCCGCGACATGGCTGAGGGCGAGTTCTCCTTCGAGCTCGTCGAGGGCGAGGGCAAGGACGTCAAGGTCGTTGCCACCGGCAAGAACGCCGCCGATGGCAAGATCACGATGAGCCCCATCGAGTACACCAAGGCCGGAACGCACGCCTATACGCTGCGCGAGGTCAAGGGCGGAACCACCAGCAAGGGCATCACCTACAGTGACGCCAAGTACACCATCGAGACCACCATCACGGACAACGGCGACGGTACGCTCAGCGCCACGCATGTTCTGAAGGACGTCAAGGTTGCCGAGTTCAAGAACTCCTACAACGTGACCCCCAAGAGCTCCAGCGTCACCGACCTGATCACCGCGGACAAGGTCCTGGACGGGCGCGACCTCAAGGCTGGCGATTTCCGTTTCGAGCTCGTCGAGGGCAATAACGTGGTCGCCACCGGTACCAACAATGCCGACGGCAAGATCGTAATGGATCCCGTCACCTACACTGCGGCTGGCGAGCACACCTACATACTGCGCGAGACCAAGGCCGGCACCACCGAAAACGGCATTACTTACAGCACCGCTGAGTACACTATTGTGACCACCGTCAAGGATAACAACGATGGCACCCTCAGCGTGGAGCACAAGCTGCAGAATGTTGACAAGGCGACCTTCGAGAACGCCTACACCGTAACCCCCAAGAGCTTCAGTGTTACTGATCAGATCACGGCGACCAAGGTCCTGACCGGGCGCGATCTCAAGGAAGGCGAGTTCTCCTTCGAGCTCGTCGAGGGCAACGATGTTGTCGCCACCGGCAAGAATGACGACCGCGGCAAGATCAAGATGAGCCCCATCGAGTACACCGCTGCCGGCAAGCATACCTACACGCTGTGCGAGGTCCCGGGCGACGCCAACAACGGCATCACCTACGACGGCAAGACCTACACCATTGAGACGACCATCACCGACAAGGGCGACGGCACGCTCGAGGCGAAGCATGTCCTGAATGGAGCCGACGAGGCGAAGTTCAACAACAGCTACAAGCCGAATCCTGACGAGTTCAGCGTCACCGACCAGATCACCGCGAATAAGGTCCTGACCGGACGCGAGCTTGCTGCCGGCGAGTTCTCCTTCGAGCTCGTCGAGGGCGACAAGGTCGTCGCCACCGGCACCAACGACGCCAGCGGCAACATCACGATGGGCGCCGTGAAGTACGCCAAGCCCGGCAAGTACCCCTACACGCTGCGCGAGGTCAACGGCGGAACCACCAGCAAGGGCATCACGTACAGCGACGCCAAGTACACCATCGAGACCACCATTACCGACAACGGTGACGGTACCCTCAGCGCTACGCACGAGCTGAAGAGCGCCACGCCTGCGACCTTCGAGAACACTTACAGCGTGACCCCGACCGATGCAGACCTCGACTTTGACCTGAGCAAGGTCATCAGCGGCCGCGACTGGACGGATGGGGACGAGTTCAGCTTTACCATCACCGCCCCCGAAGACGCCCCACTGCCCGATCCCGCAACCGTAACCGTGAGCAAGAAGGACGCGAAGGACGGCATTGCCGCCATCAAGTTCGGCAAGATTCACTACGCTGCCGCCGGAACCTATAAGTACGAGATTCGCGAGAACGCGGGCGGCACGGTCGGCATGACGTATGACGCGCATGTCGCAACCGCCGAAGTGACCGTGACCGAGAACGGCGATGGCAGCCTGACCGCCAACGTCACCAAGAAGGAAAACGGACGCTTTACCAACACGTACCGCACTGAGCTTAACTACACCGCTGCCGGCGGTCTGTGGCTCAGCAAGTATCTGGATGGCCGCCCCATGACCGAGGGTCAGTTCACCTTTACCGTGACGCCTGCTGACGACGCTTCGGCTCGCGCGCTCGGTCTGCTGCCCGGGGCTAATAGCTTCAAGTCCCCCGCAGCGGCAGAGGCAACGGTCGGACTGATCGACATTCTGGCTGGTCATGAGGTTATATTTACGCAGGCTGACGCCGGCAAGACCTTTACGTACACCGTGGCCGAGAAGAACGACGGCCAGCCCGGTTACACCTACGACGACGCCGTGCGTACGGTGACGATCGCCATCGCCGACGACACCGCCGGCACGCTCACTGCTACGACGACCGTTTCCGGCGGTCCCGAGGGCACGCATGAGACGGTCCACAAGAGTGGCGAGAACAAGGTCGAGAAGGCCCTGGTGCCGTTCCACAACAGTTACAGCGCTACGACCAACACGCCTGGCGGCACCGCCGCTCAGGTCGTTGCCACCAAGACTCTGACCGGCCGCCCGATGGCCGACGGCGAGTTCTGGTTCGGCATCGCCTATCAGGGTGAGCTTGTGGCATACGAAAACCTCAAGCCCAATATCGGCGGGCACGTGAGCTTTGATACGCTGCACTACGACACTAAGATGCTTGCTAATCTTGAGGCTGCTGGGCTTGCTTATCGTACCGATAAGGACGGTAAGCTTGCCTGGACCATTAACTACACGGCCTACGAAGATTTATTCGGGCTGCCGAATGGCGTTTCCGCTACAACGTGGAGCTTTGGCTTTAAGGTTATCGTCGTCGACAACGGTGACGGTACCCTGACGGCAACGGTCGACTACGGCGGCGTCGAGCCCTTGTTCGAGAACGTCTACGGCGCCGAAGCCGTCGATGCCGCGCTCACCGGCACTAAGAAGCTCCAAGCTGCCGAGGGCCTGACCCCGGCTGACATCACGGGCAAGTTCACCTTTACCGTGACCGCCGACGAGGCTGGTGCCCCGATGCCCGAGCGCACGACCACAGCCAACGACGCGGCTGGCAACGTGGACTTTGGCAAGATCCACTTTACGCTCGAGGACCTCAACCGCGCTCTGGGCGTGACGGACGATGCGACCGATAAGGCCGAGGCAGACGAAGCTGACGAAGCCGAGGCCGACGAGGCAGAGGCTGAAGAGGCCGACACCGATGCCAACGCCGACGAGCCCAGCGACGAGCCCGAGCCCGCAGCCCCCACCGCTCCGCGCTCGCACACCTTTACTTACACGGTGACCGAGTCCGGTAGTGCCCCTGGCGTGACCAATGACACCAACGCCACGCGCAAGGTTTCCTACACCGTGTCTGACGACGGTGCCGGGCATCTGAGCGTCAAGCGCGAAGGCGACGACGGTGCTGCCTTCACGTTTACCAACACCTACGGCGTGGCACCTACCGATTCGTCCGTGACCGATCAGGTCAAGACAGTCAAGCGCCTGACTGGACGCGACCTTGCAGCAGGTGAGTTCACGTTTGAGCTGCTCGAGGACGACGTGGTTGTCGCTAACGGCACCAACGACGCTAACGGCACCGTGACGCTGAGCCCGATTCGCTACGAGGCACCCGGCACGCACACGTACACGCTGCGCGAGGCTTGCCCCAACGCGCTCGGCCTGTACAAGGGCGTCACCTATGACGGCACGACCTACACCGTCGTGACCACCGTCTCCGACAACGGCGACGGCACGCTGACCGCGACGCACAAGCTCGAGGGAACCACCGAGTCGGCTGGCTTTACCAACAAGTATCACGCCATGCCTACGCAGGTTTCCATCGGCGCTATCAAGGTGCTCGAGGGACGCGAACTCAAGAAGGACGAGTTTAGCTTTAAGCTCGTTGGCGAGGACATCGAGTCTACGGTTACCAACGATGCCGACGGCAAGATCAACTTTGACAAGTTTGAGTACGACGAGCCCGGTACGCACGCCTACACCATCAGCGAGGTCAAGGGCGACGAGGTCGGTATGACCTACGACAAGTCCGTCTTTACCGTGACCGTCAACGTGGTCGATGACGGCGAGGGCAACCTCAAGGCGAACGTCGCCTTTACCAAGGGCGACAAGAGCGTCGAGGGTATCGTGTTCAACAACACGTACAAGAAGCCCGAGACGCCCGTGCCGACGCCCGATCCCGGCACGCCTAAGACCGTGACGAACATCGTCAAGACGGTCAAGGGTTTCCTGCCCACCACAGGCGACCAGCAGGCTGCCGCTCTACTTATGGCATTTGTCATCGCCATGGCCGGCGTCGGAGCCCTGGTCTGGGGTATCCGTAAGCGCTAGGCACGCTGGCGGCGCCCGGGGCCAAAAGGCCCCGGGCGGCTAGCGGGGAGCCAAAACACAGCCCCCACCCCACCCCTGGCCGCCACGGAGGTATCTCCCTCCTCCGTGGCGGCACTTTTGTGTGCCGGGGGAGGAGGGTGCGCCACGAAATCGGCCCATCTACTACGTTTGGCCCCTTACCCCCAACCATGCCGAAAAACGCGAAAACAAAACCGCAGGTAGAACGCCTGCGGTTTTGCTCAAAACGAAGGCATGGTCAGGGGTACCGAGTCAAACGTAGTAGATGGGCAGATTTCGTGGCGGGCACCGTCAAATGATCCCCCGGGGACTGAGGGAAACGGGTCATCTTGGTTTCACGAGGCTTGCGGAGGCGCTCGTACAGGGCCGTCCGAAAAAACTATGCCGGTTTACGGGGCTGAATCACGAGTCCCCAACCATGCCGATATTCGTGAAAATAAAACCGCAGGTAGACGAGCCGTCATCTTGCAGAAAACGCAAGTATGGATGGGGCCCTGAGTTTAGCCCCGTAATCCGGCATGGTTTTGAAATGGCATTAAATCGATAACAGCCATTTTGCTATGCCGGGGCGGTCGGTCGTTGGGTAATTACCCTCGCAGATAGGCGATGGCGATCTGCGTGCGGTTGCGTAGGCCCATCTTTGCCAGGATCGAGCTGATGTGGTTGCGCACGGTGCCTTCGCCCATATAGGCGGTGGCAGCGATCTCCTTGTTGTCGAGGCCGCGGGCGATGAGCTCTGCGACTTCGAACTCGCGGTCGGTCAGGCCGGCAAAGGCCGCGGGCCGGCGGGTCGCACCGGCTTCAGCGTCCGCCCCATCAAAGTTGATATTCTCGATCGCCTTACCCTCGAGCACGCGTTTGCCGTCCATGACCTGCGTCAACGCCGGCGGAATGGCGGCGACATCGGTTTTGATTAGATAGCCGCGGGCGCCCAGTTTAAGCGCCGACACAATGTACTCGTCATCCGAGAATGTTGTCAGAAACACCACGCGCGCTGCAGGGTTGCGCTCAAGGATTTCGCGTGCCGCCGATAGGCCGTCGCGTCCCGGCATCTGAATGTCGAGCAGCGCGATGTCGGGTGAGTGCTCGGCGTAGAGCGCGACCGCGTCGTCGCCGTTGGCGCCGGTGCCCACTACCTCGATCTGCGGCTGGGCGCCCAGGATAATCTTGAGCGAATCGACCACCAAGCGGTCGTCGTCGACAACGATGAGCCTCATCGGCCCTCATCTCCTTGCTGTTTGGGAACGGTGGCAAACACGCGCCAGCCGCCGGCGCCGGCACGCGGGCCGGCGGAGAAGGTGCCGCCAAGCGCCTCGATGCGCTCGCGCATGGAGGCAAGCCCCATGCCCTCCGCGGCGCCGCGGCTGCTTGCTTGGACCCCGCCCGCGCCATCGTCGGTAACGATGAGCTGGTAAAACGACGGATGCTCCATGCATCGTACAGTGACGGTCTGGGCGCAAGCGTGGCGCATGGTATTGGAGAGCGCCTCGCGCAGGACCGCTGCAAAGCAGCTGGCGACGTTTGCGGGCGCATGTTCGGCCATAACTTCAAGCTCAATCTGCGGGCCGCCGTCCGAGCGTGCGCCTTCAACGATGCGCTCGAGCTGCACGGAGAGGTTGGTCGCATTGTCGTTGAGCGCGTGGACGCTGACGCGCACAAGCTGGAGCGCCTCGTCAACCGTGCGTTTAACGTCGGCGAAATCGGCGGCGACGCCAGGCTCGTCGGCGTGGACCACGCGTAGGGCTTCGGCCTGCAGTGAGGCGCGCGTGAGCTGGTGCCCGACGTTATCGTGGATCTCGCGCGCGATGCGGGCGCGTTCGGCGAGCGTCGCGAGCTCGACTTCGTAGTCCTGGCGGTCGGCGAGGTCGCGGTTGCGTGCCTCGAGTGCCAGGGCGCGTTCTTGCAGCTTGTCGCGGGTGCGACGCATGCGTTCCTGTTCGCGCTCCAGCTGCGCGGTGCGCAGCGACAGCAACGTGGCGGCGATCGAAAGGATGGCGGTTAGCAACAGCGTTCGGGTGGTGAGCGCGCCGCCGCGAAGGTCTGCGACGAGCGCAAAGGCAAAAGCGGAGCCAATGCCCAGCGCGACCCAGGCGTGCTCACGGCGCACGCGCCGCGCGATGTCATAGAAGGCGAGAGGCGCAAACGGCACAAACGGCGGCACGAAGACGGCCGCGATGATGCAGGCGTAGCTCGCGGCCTCACTCACACGGCGGGCGCGGTTTCCCTGTGCGACCTCGGCCAGTGAGGTGGCAATAACGCCAAGGCAAAACGCCGCAACCAGACGAGCGTCCACAACAAGGCCCGTGGCGGCCGCGATACAGCACGCCAGCACGATCGATTTGTCGAATAGCCTGTTCATACGGGTATTGTACGCGATGCCGCGCACGGGGGAGGCACTACCCGGAGCAACCGTGACATTCCTCCCGTGCGGCAAATCGGGGGCATCGGCAGGTCGTGCGACCAAGCTCCGCACTCGTGACAAAGCTCACTGGTGCGCGCCGGCGGCTCCTGCGATGATGCAATCGTACCGGGCCGCAATCAACGGAAGGGCCGCCTCATGACAGACATCGTCCACGTCGAAAACCTCGTCAAGCGCTACGACGATCTTATCGCGCTCGACCACTTTAACCTGAGCATCGCCCCCGGCGAGATCTTTGGCCTGCTGGGCCCCAACGGCTCGGGCAAGACCACGTCCATCAACTGTATTCTGCAGCTGCTTGCCTACGACAAAGGCACCATCGAGCTGTTCGGCGAACCCATGACGCCCGCCCGCTATGACCTCAAGCGCCGCATCGGCGTGGTGCCGCAGCAGGTGGCGGTGTTCGACGAGCTTACGGTGCGCGAGAACATCGACTATTTCTGCAGCCTCTACGTCAACGACCGCAAGCGCCGCCGCGCGCTGGTGGACGAGGCGATCGACTTTGTCGGGTTGGGCGACTTTACCAAGTTTCGCCCCGGCAAGCTCTCGGGCGGCCTGGTGCGTCGCCTCAACATCGCCTGCGGTATCGCGCACAAGCCCGAGCTCATCTTCTTTGACGAGCCCACGGTGGCGGTCGACCCGCAGAGCCGCAACGCCATCCTGGAGGGCATCTGCCGCCTGCGCGACGAGGGCGCCACGGTGGTGTATACCAGCCATTACATGGAGGAAGTCGAGCAGATTTGCAGCCGCATCATGATCATGGACGGCGGACGTGTGCTGGCGCAGGGCACCAATGACGAGCTCAAACGCATGATTCAAATGGGCGAGCGCGTGACTGTCGAGGTCAGCGCCGTAGAGACCGCCACGGTCGAGCGGCTGCGCGCCCTCGAGCACGTGCTCAGTGTCGAGCTGTCCGGCGGCGAGCTCGTCTGCACCTGCGAGACGAGTCCGCACAACCTGGTCGACATCCTCGACACATTGCGCGCCGCCGACGTTGCGCTCGGCCGCGTGTGGAGCGAGCCGCCGACCCTCAACGACGTGTTCCTCGAGATCACCGGCCGCGAGCTGCGCGACTAGGGGGCGGCCATGTTCAACACCATTATCATTACGGTCAAGACGCTGCTGCGCCGGCCGAGCACGTGGGTTTGGGGCGCGGTCTTTCCCGTCGCGCTTTCCACGATGTTCATGTTTATGTTTGCGAACCTGAGCTCCGACGGCACGGTCGACCCGGTGCCGGTTGCCGTCGTGGCGGACGAGGCCTGGGACGCCTCGACCTTTAAGGACGTGGCGACGTCGCTAGCCAAGGCAGGCGACGACCAGCTGCTCGAGATCCACGAGTGCGACGACGCAGCCGATGCGAACCGTGCGCTTAAGGCCGGCGAGGTCGCGGGCATCTATACGGTCGACGACGCGGGCGTACCCAAGCTCACACTGCTATCGAGCTACGATAGCTCGCGCGCATCATCGGTGCTCACCGACCGCAGCATTCTGGAGACGGTGGCAAGCTCGTATACACAAAATGCCGAGCTCATGTCCCAGATTGCCCAGGACAACCCGGCGGCGCTCGCCGACCCGGAGGCGGTTGCGCGCGCCCTGTCGCTCGAGGGCGGCACCCGCCGCGTAAGCCTGACACGCACCACGCCCGATGGCACGGTCATCTACTATTACGCGCTTTTTGGCCTGGTCGCGATGATGTCTGCCGAGTTTGCCGCCTTGAGCGTTGTCGACCTGCAGCCCAATCTGTCGGGCCTTGGCGCGCGCCGCTGCGTGGGCGGCCTTTCCAAGACGGCGTCGCTGGCCGGTATCTTTGTGGGCTCGTGGCTGGTCTCCTTTGCCTCGATGGCGATCGCGATCGGCTACGTGCGCCTGGTTGTGGGCGTCGACTTTGGCGGGCGTGAGGGACTGTGTTTGGTGGGCGGCGCCGCTTCCGCGCTTGCCGCCACGGGCTTGGGACTCTTTGTGGGCACGCTTCCCGTTAAGGGTGGCAAGGCATCCAAGTCGGGCATCCTCACGGGTTTCGCTACCACGTGCGCCCTGTTCGCTGGGCTTTACGGCGAGCCGGCGATGGCACTTGCCGACGATGTCGCCCGCGCCTGCCCGGCCGAGTGCTGGCTCAACCCTGTCAAGCTCATCTGCGACATGTTCAACCGCCTGTATTTCTTTGAAGACCTGGGCCCCTTTGCCGTTCGCGCCGGCGTGCTGGTCCTTATGGCGCTGCTGTTCGTTGCCGCCGCTACGCTGATCTTTGGAAGGAGCCGCTATGAGCACCTTTAAGACCGCGCTTCGCATGGCGCTCGCACACCCGCTCTATCTGCTTATCTACACGGTGTTCATTTCGCTCATGGGCGTATTCATCGCGGCATCGGTAAGCTGGAACTCGTCGCAGCTCACCGAGTACAAGCCCTATGACGCCAATGTGATTGTGGTCGACCGCGACGACAGCGATCTTTCGCGTGCGCTTACCAAGCATCTGGGGTCGCGCTTTGACCTGGTCACGGGTGTTGGCGACGACACGTACGACCTTGCGGACGCGCTCTCCAAGAGCAACAGCGCCAAGGGCAGCGCCGACTGTGTGTTCTTTATCCCGGAGGGGTTTGAGGACGACCTCGTTGCAGCCGCCCGCGTGGGGGAGTCCCTGCCCAAGCTCGATGTGACCTACGGTGCCGGCACCATGGCGGCGGCGCTTTCGTCTGCCGAGGCCTCGCGCTGGATCTCGCTCGCGGGCGCTGCGGCGGCGCTTGAGCCCGCTGCTTCTAACGGCGACGTTGCCAAGGCCGCCGAGCATGCCGCTGCAAAGCGCGCAGAGGTCCAGATCGGGCAGGTCAAGGTCGACTCGGCTGCTGCCGCCACGCTCGAGTCGTACTTCAACTTTGGCGCGTACGCGATTATCTCGTCGGTCATCGTATCGGTGGGGTTGGTGTTCTCGGGCATGAACGAGCCCGAGCGCGTGCGTCGTATGGATGCCGGCCCGGTCTCCGAGCGCCAGCGTTCACTTGCCGTGTTCGCGGCTGCCGCGGTGCTCACCGTCTGCATCTGGCTCGTGTCGAGCATGATGGGCGTCGTGGGCTTTGCCAGCGCGGTTGCCGAGGTCGGCGTGGGCCGCGTGTGCCTTGCGCTGGCAGCAACGTTTGCCCTGGCGTGCACGCCGCTGGCCGTTGGCTTTACGCTGTCGAGCTTGGGCGCGCGCGAGGAGCTGCTCAACGGCGTGGGCAACTTACTCGGCATGCTCATGACGTTTTTGGGCGGCGCCTGGATGCCGCTGTCGCTCATGGGTTCGGCCGTGCAAACCGTGGCGCACTTTGTGCCGACATATTGGGTGAACGACGCGATCGGCAAGGCGCTCGCCGCGGACCTGACGTCCACCGTGCTGGGCGACATCGCCTGCGACCTGGGCGTCACCGTGCTCTTCGCCGCCGCCATCGCCGCCGTAGGCCTAGCCCTCTCACGCACCAAATCCCGCGCCTAGCCACCTAGTCATCGGGTACTCATTGGGGACAGACTTAAACGACTAGTCATCGGGGACAGTCTTTGCCGAACCGCCGGCTTGCCAAGGACTGTCCCCAGCTGCCGGCAGAAAGGGAACGTCCCTAACTGCCGGGTGGCGAAAGAGCGCCCCCAACAGCTAGTCGTTTAAGAACGTCCCCAATGACTAGTCTGAAATAAAATCCAGGCCTCGCCCAAAAATAGTTCGCCAAGGTTTACTATTATGTTCATAAAGTAGTACAAGGCTAACAATGGGGGATACCATGGCAACGCGGGAGGCCTACGTCCAGGTTAAGGATCTCAAAAAGCACTACGGCGATGGAGATGCACGCCTGACGGTGCTCGACGGCATCGACACGTCCATCAACCGCGGCGAGATCTGCGTCATGCTGGGGCCCTCGGGCTCGGGCAAGTCGACGTTTCTTAACCTGATCGGCGGCCTGGAGGATGCCGACGGCGGCTCCATCATGGTGGACGGCTGCGACCTCACGGTGCTCAAGCCCGCCGACCTGGGTGAGTACCGCCGCCGCGAGCTGGGCTTTGTCTTCCAGTTCTACAACCTGGTGCCCGACCTCACCATCAAGGAAAACATTGAGGTCACGGCGCGCCTGTCCAAAAACCCGCTCAATGTCGACGACCTGCTGCGTTCGCTGGGCCTCTACGAGCACCGCAACAAGTTCCCGCGTCAGGTTTCGGGCGGCCAACAGCAGCGCTGCGCCATCGGCCGTGCGCTCGTCAAAAACCCGGGCCTGCTGCTGTGCGACGAGCCCACGGGCGCGCTTGACTACAAGACGTCCAAGGAAATCCTGCAGCTCATGGAGGATGTCAATCACGAGTACGGCTGCACCATCATCATCGTCACGCACAACGCCGCCATCGCCCGCATGGCCAACCGCGTGCTGCGCCTGCGCGACGGACGCATCGTCGAGGATGAGCTCAACGAGTCGCCCGTCGCGGCCGCCGAGCTCGATTGGTAGGCGGCGCCATGACGCCTCTCGCAAAACGTCTCCCGCGCGAGCTGCGCCGCAATATCGGCAAGTACCTGGGCATCTTTTTGCTTATGTGCGGAAGTATCGCCCTTACATCGGGCTTTTTGCTCGCGGCCCACTCCATCGGTTGCCTTATCGACGGCATGCGCGATGCGTACACGATTGAGGACGGCCGCGTGACTACCTCCTTCGAGGCTACCGACGATCAACTCAAGGCCGCCGAGGATGCAGCCGGTGACGTCGGCGGCGTCACGCTCTACAAGAATTTCTCTATCGATGCCATCATCAAAAAGGCGTCCGGCGACGACGGCACCAAGCGCACGCTGCGCACCTATGCGCTCCGCACCAAGGTGGACATTGCGTCCTACTGTGAGGGCAAGCAGCCCAAGACGGACGATGAAGTGGCGATCGACCGTGTCTTTGCCACCAACAACGACCTCGCGGTGGGCGATAAGGTCGAGCTTGAGGGCCGTACCTACACCATCTGCGGCATCATGACCCAGCCCGATAGCCAGGCGCTGTTCCTCAACAATTCGGACTTTACGGTGAACACCATCACGTACGGCGTGGCCGAGGTCACCGATGGCGGCTTTGCCGCGCTCGAAGATGCCGGCGGCGCACCCGCCTACACCTACTCCTTCACCTTTACCGATCGCGACCTCCCCACCGCGGACCGCATCGACGCCGAGCAAGATATGGTCGAGGCACTGACCGACGCCGATGCGCGCGTGGACGATCTGACCGACGCCGATTCCAATCAGGGCATTGGCTATGCGCGCGATGACGTGGACGGCGACTCCATGATGTGGATGACGCTGCTCGACATCATCATCGTGATCATGGCGTTCGTCTTTGTGGTCCTTACCGACGCCACCATCGAGGAGGAGAGCGCCATCATCGGCACGCTGCTCGCCAGCGGTTATCGCCGTCGCGAGATCGTGCTGCACTACCTGGCACTTCCCGCCATCGTGGGCGTGGTCGCGGCGCTTTTGGGCACTGCGCTCGGCGTTGTGTTCTTTACCGAGCCCATGCGCAGCCTCTATTACGGTTCGTACAGCCTGCCGCCCTTCCAGGTGTACTGGAGCTGGGAGATCTTTGTGAAGTGCGCCGTGGTTCCCGCCGCCGCGCTCATCCTCATCACGCTGGTGGGCCTGCTTCGCAAAATGGGCAAGACGCCGTTGCAATTCCTTCGTCACGAGGCGAGCGGCAAATCGGGTACCAAGCGCGGCCTGCAGCTGCCGGAGCGCATGGGTTTTGTTTCCCGCTTCCGCCTGCGTATCTTCCTGCGCAACCTGGGCAACTTCGCCACGCTCTTCGTGGGCATTGCGTTTGCCTCGCTGCTGCTGCTCTTTGGCCTGGCGATTCTGCCCACGATGACGCACTACGCGGACAACCTCGAGACGAGCCTGGTCGCCGAGCACCAGTACACGCTCAAGGCTCCGCTGGAGCTCGAGGGCACTGCCGAGGAGCGTGAGCAGTGGTCAGCACTCGAGCGCTTGCAGTCGGTGGACGGCGCGCTGCTTTCCGTCGCCCAGGATGCCGATGACGAGTTTGACAACGCGGCCGATGCGGCGCAGGCGGCGACCGATGCCGCGACCGCATCTCCGTCTGCCGAGAGCCTGACCGCAGCGCAGGATGCGCTTGCCAAGGTCCAGGACAAGAAAGATGCGCTCTACGCGCGCCTTGACGATCTTGCCGATGCCCTCGGCTGCAACCGCGACGAGGCTATCGACCTGATCGACAAGGCCTCTAAGATCGACACTGACAACGACGATATCCACCCGATCAATACGACCGACAACGGCGCGGGTACAATCGCGCAGGCCGAGAAATATGCCGTCTACCAGCTGCAATACGACCGCGGCGATGGTAATGGCGAGGAGACGATTTCCGTCTACGGTATCTCGCCCGATTCGCGCTACTGGAAAGACCTCAACGTCGGCGACGGACGCGTCGTCTTTGGCGGCGGCCTGCTCGATAAGTTTGGCTGGAGCGAGGGCCAGAAGGTCACACTCAGCGACAAGTACGAGGGCGAGCATTATTCCCTTGAGTACGTTGGCAAGGGTTGTGCCTGGGGCTCCAAGTCGGACATGAATATCTATATGAGTATCGACGACTTTAACGAGCTGTTCGACAACGACGCCGCCTACTTTAACGGCTATGTGAGCGACGAGAAGCTCGACCTCGATGCTCGTTACTTTGCCGGCGACATCACGCCCGACGACATGCGCGCCGTGGGCGACCAGTTTATAGGCATGATGAGCAAAATGATCGGCATGATGGTTGGGCTCGCGGTGTTTATCTTCCTGCTGTTTATGTACCTGCTGACTAAGGCTGTGATCGACCATAGCGCCCGGTCGATTAGCTACATGAAGGTCTTTGGCTATCGCGATGGCGAGATCTCGCATCTGTACATCCGGTCGATCACACTGTGCGTGGCGGCGTCGCTTGTGCTGAGCTTGCCGGTCATTATCGGCTCGCTCACGGCCATCTTCCGCTCGATGCTGCTCGCCTACAACGGCAATATCGAGATCTACGTGCCCGCTTGGTCTATGGCTGCATGCGTCGGCATTGGCTTTGCGACCTACCTGGTCGTGGCACTGCTGCACACGCGCTCCATCAAACGCGTGAGCCTGGCCGAAGCCCTTAAAGTCCAAGAGTAGTCATCGGGGACGTTCTTAAACGACTAGCCATCGGGGACGGTCCTTGCCGATTCGCCGGCTCGCCGGCAGGGTTGCCAAGGACTGTCCCCAACTGCCGGCAGGAAAGGAACGTCCCTAGCTGCCAGGTGGCGAGGCACTCATTTAAGTCCGTCCCCAATGAGTGGCTTCAGTCATTTAAGCCTGTCCCCAATGACTAGGTTTCGCGCTTGACTTTGACCCTACTTCAACGGGTACCATCCTCCTATGTCTGTAACGTCATATAGACCGAGGGGATAGATTTATGACCGCAACTGCACCCGCAGCACCCGCTAAGGTGTACTTCACCAACCTGCGCACGCATGCTCGCGAGAGCCAGCTCGACAAGCTCAAGCGCCTCATCCGTCACGCCGGTATCGAGCAGATCGACTTTGAGAACAAGTTCGTCGCTATCAAGATTCACTTTGGCGAGCTGGGCAACCTGAGCTTTTTGCGCCCCAACTACGCCCGCGCCGTCGCGGATGTCGTCAAGGAGCTGGGCGGCAAGCCCTTCCTCACCGACTGCAACACGCTCTATGTCGGTAGCCGCAAAAACGCGCTCGAGCACATCGATACCGCCTACCAGAACGGCTTTACCCCGTATGCCACGGGCTGCCAGATCATCATCGCCGATGGCCTCAAGGGTACCGACGAGGCGCTCGTCCCGGTCGAGGGCGGCGAGTACGTACACGAGGCCAAGATCGGCCAGGCACTCATGGATGCCGATATCGTGATCAGCCTCACCCACTTTAAGGGTCATGAGCAGGCCGGCTTTGGCGGTGCCATGAAGAACCTGGGTATGGGAGGCGGCAGCCGTGCCGGCAAGATGGAGCAGCACGCCGCCGGCAAGCCGAACGTCGCGGCCGAGCACTGCATTGGCTGCCGTGCCTGCGAAAAGATCTGCGCGCACAACGCTATCTCGTTCGATGGCACCCGCGAGCGCGAGCTTGCCGGCGGCGCTACTCGCACGGTGCACGTGGCCGCTATCGACCACGATCGCTGCGTGGGCTGCGGCCGCTGCATCGGCGTGTGCAACCAGGACGCCATCAAGCCCGGCTATGAAGCCGCGGCCGACGTGCTCAACTGTAAGATCGCCGAGTACACCAAGGCCGTTGTCCAGGATCGTCCCAGCTTCCACATTTCGCTGGCTATGGATATCAGCCCCAACTGCGATTGCCATCCCGAAAACGACACGCCTATCGTCAACGATATCGGCATGTTCGCGAGCTTCGACCCGGTCGCCATTGACCAGGCCTGCGCCGATGCCGTCATGGCATCCGAGCCGCTGCCCAACACCGAGCTCACCGATAGCGCGGCCAAGATGGAGCACAACCACGAGCATCTGGAGGGCGAGCAGGCCAAGGATCCCTTCTGCATCACGCATCCCGACACCGACTGGCGCGTGTGCATCGCGCACGCCGAGAAGATTGGCCTGGGCACGAGCGAGTATGAGCTCATCGAGGTCAAGTAGCGCCTAGCTATTGGACAAAATAAGCGCCTTTGTAGCGTTAGTTGAGCAAAAGCCGCCCGTGAACACAGCGCTCACGGGCGGCTTTTTGGAAGTGCGGCGAAAAATCGAATCCCGCCGACCACAAACCGTTTTTTGGCAACAAAACCCCAGACGTTGCTTTTTGCCTAAAAATACTCGTCGAGGAAGTTGTCGACCGTGTTCCAGTAGAGTTCGGGGTCGACCTGCGCGCTCTTGGCGTGGGTGGCGCCATGGATGGTGAGCTTTTGCTTGACCTTGCTGGCGCACGCGTCGTAGTTTTGGTCGAGCATATCGTACGGCACAAAAGTGTCCTGGTCGCCGTGGATAAACAGCATGGGAACCGTCGCGTGTTTGAGTTGCTCCACGCTGCTCGCCTTATGAAAGTCGTAGCCCGCGCGCACGTTGCATACCAAGTTTGCTACATCGAGCAAGGGAAAGCTGGGCAAGCCGAACACGTTCTTGAGCTGCAGAGAAAACTCGTCCCAAACACTCGTATAACCGCAGTCCTCGATAATGCATTTCACGTTTGCGGGCAGAGATTCCCCCGCGACGTTCATGGCGGTTGCCGCACCCATCGACTCGCCAAAGACCAGGATGCGTGCCTCGGGGTCAGCCTGAACGATTTGCTCGATCCATGCGACGACATCGAGCCGCTCGGGCCAGCCCATGCCGATATAGTCGCCGCCGGAGCGCTCGTGGGCGCGCGCGGCGGGCGCGAGTACGTTCATGCCGCGGTCGTGGAATCGCTTGACGTATCGGGCCATACCGATGGGCTCGTTGGTATATCCATGCAGGCAGACGGCGTAGTCGTGCGTGCTCTCCGACGCAGCAAAATACCAGGCGGCAAGCTCGGTCCCGTCGTCCGCGGTGAGGCTCCTGCTCTCGCGGTTCTCTTTAAACCATGCCCGCGCCTCGGTGTCCTCGGCATCCGGCTGCTCACCTTCTTTGCCGTTCTTGCTATCCTGCATCATCTTCATGGTGTACGGCGCTTGGGGGTTCAGGGCAAAGTCAAACAAAAAGTTGCCGGCAAACCCCAGCAGCGCGACAACGAGCGCCGACGCAACAACGACGGTTGTCTTAAGCTTTCGATGGGAACGTGCGTTTTGAGACATGAGAAGCTTTCCTATAAGATGTTAATACATCAACATTTAAAACAAGCGCATTATGGACGTTCGCCGTTGATGCGTCAACAAGCAAAGAATGGGTAAACAAAGGGTCACGTATGGTGCAAATTTCGCACGTACCTAGACGCTTTGATATAGTGTTGAGAACTCTTTACGTTGGAGGATGTAACCGGCATGTCCGATTCGAGCGACAGTTCCAAGCCGCGACCCAAGACCGCGGCCGTTCCACACTACACGGTGGGCGAGGAGATCATGAACTCCGTCACCCATGGTGTCGGCTGCCTGCTGGGTATCGCGGGCCTGGTGCTCCTGATCGTATTCGCTGCCCTGCGCGGCGGAGGTCCGGCCCACATGGCCGCGGCGATTGTCTATGGTGTCAGCATTATTCTTGAATATCTGGCCTCCACGCTCTACCACGCGATTCAGCCCGCGGGCGCCAAGCGCGTGTTTCGCATCATCGACCACAGCTGCATCTACCTGCTCATAGCCGGCAGCTATACGCCGTTTTGCCTCATCACGCTCGCAAACGACGGCGGCCCTGCGCTGTTCTTTGCCGTGTGGGCCATCGCCATTATCGGCATCGCACTCGAGTGCTTTTTGCGCGAGCGTCAACCGCACTGGGTAAGCGGCCTGGTCTACCTGCTGATGGGCTGGCTCGTTGTCTTTAAGCTGCCCGAACTTGTGGCGCTGCTCAACCCCGTGGCACTTGCCCTGCTCGCCGTCGGCGGCGTGTGCTACACCGTGGGCGTGCCGTTCTATATCGCCAAAAACGTGCGCTATCTGCACAGTGTGTTTCACTTGTGGGTGCTCGCCGGCAGTATCTTCCAGTTCATGGCGGTGATCCTCTTCGTAATCTAGCGACCGCGCCCACGGCCCCGCTCGCACGGGTGACTGGCGCAATTGCCGTATCCGCCATCAACGTTTTACCCTGACGTCCCGAATCTTGGAGGTTCGAGAAACTCCCGATGGACATAACCATCTCCCTTATCACTACCCTCGTCCTGACGCTTATCAACGGCTACTTCTCCATGTCCGAGATGGCTCTCACCACGGCTAAGCGCGCCGTGTTGGAGCACGATGCCGAGGAGGGCGATAAGCGCGCCGAGCGCGCCGTCCAGCTCGCCGCCGACTCCGATCAGCTGTTGGCCACCATCCAGGTCGCTATCACGCTCGTGGGCTTCGCCTCGTCCGCCGTCGCATCGACGAGCCTGTCCGACCCGCTTGCCACGTGGTTCATGAGCTTTGGCATCGCGCCGCTCTCTGCCATCGCGCGCGGCCTGGCGCCGGTCATCATCACCGTCGCCGTCGCCTTCGTGTCCATCGTGATTGGCGAGCTCGTGCCCAAGCGCATTGGTCTGGCCAATGCCGAGGGCGTGTCCAAGCAAGTCGTGGGACCGCTTTCGGTGTTCCAAAAGATCGCCCGCCCGCTCGTGTGGCTGACCGGTGCCTGCTCCGACGGCCTGGCCCGCATCCTGCGCATCAAGAGCGCCGACGACCGCCAGAACGTCTCGGAGGAAGAAATCAAGTACATGGTCTCGGAGCAGGACGACCTGCTCGACGAGGAAAAGCGCATGATCCACGAGATCTTCGACCTGGGCGACACCGTTGCCCGCGAGGTCATGGTGCCGCGCGTGGACACTACCATGTGCGAGGACGACGAGACGGTCGCCGACGTGCTGTCCACCATGCGCCAGACCGGCTTCAGCCGCATCCCCGTCTATCACGAGGACCCCGACAACGTCGCGGGCATCGCGCACATCAAGGACCTGATCCAGCCCGCGCTCGACGGCAAGGGCGACCAGCCCATCGCCGATTACCTGCGCGACGCCACCTTTGTGCCCGATACCAAGGACATCCTGCCGCTGCTGTCCGAGATGCAGACCTCGCACGACCAGATCGTGGTCGTCGTGGACGAGTACGGCGGCACGGCCGGCATCATCACCATCGAGGACATCGTCGAGGAGATCGTCGGCGAGATCGAGGACGAGTTCGACCCCGACAACAAGTACCTCACGCGCCTTTCGCGCCGCGAGTGGCTCGTCGATGGGCGTTTTTCGTGCGATGACGCGATTGAGCTTGGTTGGCCGCTCGAGGAAAGCGATGATTATGAGACCATCGCCGGCTGGATTTTGGAGCTTTGCGACTCGGTGCCCGACATCGGAGAGGTGTTTGAGGTCGCGGGGTACAAGTTCAAGGTACAGTCGATGCGTGGCCAGCGCATCTCGCTCATTCGCGTGATCGCTCCGGCCGAAACCGATAAGAAGGATTCCGAGTCCTCGGCAGAGAAGCCGGCGGCGTCGGGTGCGGGCTCTGCGGATCCGCACGATGGCGACGAGTAGGGCAAGGAAGAGTAGGGGAGAGTTATGGCAGGCCTGTTCAACATCCTTAAGGTCACCGTCAGCGAGGACAAGATTTGCGCGCATGTGCTGGTGAACCCCGGCATGCCGCTCATGACCTCGGAGGATATCGAGGCCACGGCGCGCGTGTACTACCTGGTGCCCGCGATTGCCAAGCATCTGTGCCTGGGCGATTCGGGTCGCGAGTTCCAGGATTGCATGGGCCAGACCGAGCTTTGCCACCTGCTGGAGCACGTGACGGTCGAGCTCATGAACGAGACCGGTCTCGCTGGCAGCATTTCGTGCGGCCGCACGCGCGTGAGCGAGCACGACGAGCGTGTCTTTGAGGTCGAGCTTTCGTGTCCCGATGACGCGTTGGCCATTGGTGCGCTGTCGTCGGCGACCTTTATGATGGACTGGGCGTACCTGCACGCCGACCAGCCGGCCCCCGACGTGGAAGGCACGGTCGCGGGCCTGCGCAACCTGGTGCTGGGCATGCGTGCCGAGGCCGAGGGCAAGGACCCGCACGAGGCCGTTGCCGCTGCGAACGGCGAGGACGTGGCCGAGGATGCGCCCGAGGACGACGCTCCTGCCGACGCCGACGCTGAGCCCGTTGCCGAGGCGCCCGTTGAGCCCGAGTCTGCGGAGCCCCAAGGCGTCCCGAGCTTTGACGACGAGCCGCAGATGCCAATCGATACCGAGGGTGCGGTCGCCGAGAACCACGAGGCCCCCGCGGCCGTCTTTGGCGGTGCAGCAACGGCTCCGTCCGGCTCGGCGCACGAGGGCAACCTGCCGCTCGTCGATGGCGCCGGCGAGGACCCGGCCGCCACGGTGGCCATGCCTGCCATGCCGCAGGAGTAGGTTCACTCGCTTATCACCATCATGTACCTGCGCTTTTACCGTACGCAGATGAGCGCGACGGCAAGTGTTGCGCTGCGGGTATAATGGACAGCATTCAAACGGTGGGCATCGAGGTGCCCGCAGGAGAGGAATGATCATGGGAAAGACTTTCAGCTTTGTCTCCGGTGCGCTCTTTGGTGCTGCCGCCGGCGCTATCATCGGCGTTGCCCTGGCCCCGCGCTCGGGTGCCGAGACCCGCGCCATGGCCGCCGATATCGCCAACGATGCCTGGGATAACATGCGTGACACCTACGAGCACAGTGCCGAGGAGGCTCGTGCCGCGGTCAACGACTTTGGTCCGATGGTCGACGCCAAGACCGATGACCTGCGCGCCAAGGTCGACCTGGCCCGCGAGCGCATGGACCAGCTTCGCGAGCAGCTCAACGACGCTATCTCGGGCGGCAACGTGACGCCCGCTGCCGACGTCGTGGTCGAGAACGTCACCGAGGCCACGGAGCCCTCGACCGAGGCATAATGCGCGCAGGGGATTTTGTCGGCGTCAAGGTTTATCGTAAGCCCGCCGAAGACAAGCGCACCAAAAAGGACGGCACGCCGCGCAGCCCTAAGAAGCTCGGCAAGATTCACTTTCCCGTCTTTACCCCGGGCGGCACGCGCGTGGTGGGCTTTATGGTTCGCCAGTCCGATATCGCGGGAATGATCGAGCGCCCCGACCGGTTTGTGGCGCTCGATGCCATCGGCGTCTATGAGGGCGCTGTCGCGGTCGACGACGTCAAGGGCACCTACGATGCCGCCGCGGCCAAGCGCCTCGATATCAACCTGGACGATTGCATCATCTGGGTTGGCATGGACGTGCGCACGGAATCGGGCGATGTCGTGGGCTACTGCTCGGACGTTGAGTTCAAGCCGCGCTCGGGTATTGTGCAGACGTTCTATGTGACCGCCAGCGCCGCATCGAGCATGTTGGTGGGCGACACGCAGGTGCCGCCGACGATGCTGCGCGGCTACGAGAACGGCGCGATGATTGTCTCGGACGAGGTCAAGGCGCTCGGGTATTCGGGCGGCGCGGCCGCCAAGGCTGCCGAGGCCAGCGTCGTGGTGGGCGATAAGGTCAAGAAGGGCGCCAAGGTGCTCGATGACAAGGGATCGCTCGCCGTGGACAAGGGCAGCCGCGCACTGGGCAAGCAGCTCGGCAAGACGCGCGGTATGTTCAAGGCCTTTAAGGATGAATATCAAAAGGCGAGCGGGGGCTCGTCAAAAGCTAGCAAATAGCGACGTACCAAATGATGGGAGGCGAGCCGGAGACATGTTGCTCCGGCTCGCTGTGTTTATGGGGGAGGGCACATGCGCCAAAACGGATCTAACTTAAACGGGCGCTCGGCTGCGCGTCCGACGGCGCGCCGCGACCTGGGGCAGCTGCCCAGCGGTCAGCGTCGACGTCGCCGTAAGCCCGGCGCGATGTACCTCAACCATAGCCGTGGGTTTAGCGATCGCAGCGCGCGCATCGGCAACGGGCGCTCGCCGCGCCGACCGTCCCGCCTGCCCTATGCGCTCATCGCCGTGGGTTGCGCGCTCGTGCTGTTTATCGCTGCCGTCGTGGGCTACGTCAACCGCAGCGTGGACGTGGAACTCAACGGGCAAAAGACCGCGGTGCGCGTGGGCTCTACGTTGCAGAATCTTATCGACGATCAAAACCTGACCGAAACGTACGACGCCGGCGATCTGCTGGCCGTCGACGACGGCGTGCTCAAGCGCCATGGCGGCGAAAAGCTGTCGGTGAAGGTCGACGGCAAGCGCGTGAAGCAAGGCAAATGGGACAGTCGCGAGCTTACGGGTGGCGAGAAGGTAACGGTCAAGGACGGCCGCAACGTGTACGAAAAGCACGAGGTCCAGGCCACGACCATCGAGCCAAAGCTCAAGGTCGAGGGCACGGGTGCCATTGAGTATGTCAAAACCTGGGGCGTTCAGGGCCGCTCCGAGGTATGGGTCGGCGAGCAGTCGGGCAAGACGCAGGACCGCGGCGAAGTCGTGCCCGCCACCGACTGCGTAGTCGAGTGCGCAAGCGTAGCGCCCAAGGGCAACGAAAAGTACGTGGCCCTGACATTTGACGAGGGTCCGAGCGGCGCGACCAAGCAGATCTTGCAGGTGCTCAAGGAAAAGGGCGTCACGGCGACGTTCTTCCTTTCGGGCGATGCCGCGGAAGCCTCGCCCGCTACCGCCAAAGCGATTGTCGATGCCGGATGTGAGATCGGTTCCAACAGCTACAGCGACGATTCGCTCAAGGGCGCGGACCGCGAGACGGTGCGCAAGCAAATTTCGAAGGGCACCGACGCCATCAAGTCGGCGACCGGCGTGAAGACGATGCTGCTGCGTGCCCCGTACGCCGCCTTTGACGAGCAAAACTGGATCGACTCGATGGATTTGGTGTCCGCGGTGGTCTCGTGGAATATCGATTCGGGCGATTGGCTGCTTAACGGTGCCGACGAGCAGGTCTCGATGGTGCTGGATTCGGTGACGCCGGGCAATATCGTGCTGCTCACCGATAGCGATGATTGCTCCGAGCAGACGCTCGAGGCGCTGCCGCAGATTATCGACGGGCTTATTGCCGACGGCTACAAAATCGTGACGTTGAGCGATCTGGTCAAGACGGATACATCGCTGAGCAAAAAGCTCACCTCGCTGACGAAGGTCACCATGCCCAAAAACGCCGTGTTCCCCCAGCTCGCCGAAAATGACGACACCACGGAATAGTCGTTTAAAAATGTCCCCAATGACTATGTCACGGATGCGTCAGCGTTTGGTATGCCTGCAATGTGCAGCGCATAAATTCGATGCCGCAGGGCGATGCTGATGCTATAGTTACTGCGGTTAATGAGGGTCAAGAGAAAGGTTACAGGTGAAATCCAAACCTCGACCATACAGTCGATGACCCCATGCAGGTGCTTTTTGCGCATGCACGGGGTGTAAGCGTCGAGCGGCGTGCCGCCCGCGCATGCGTATACATATCCAGAAGCCCCCAGACGCCGCACGCGCGGCCGCGTCCGGAGGAATAATGATGGGGAGCACCATTGAATTATCTGAGTGAGATGCTCAAATTGCCGGTCTTGGACGTCGACGGCGAAAAGCTCGGCGTGGTCAACGATTTTGGTATTGCTACCGGCGAAGTTTTTCCGCACGTGACGTCGCTCGCGTTCCGCGGACCCGGCAAGACGCCGTTTATGATCAGCTGGCGCAAATGGGTCGACCGTATCGACGAGACGGGTGTACACCTTAAGACGTCGGCCACCGAAATCCGTTTTTCGTACCTGCAGCCGACCGAACTCTTACTCGCCCGCGACGTGCTTAACAAGCAAATTGTCGACACGCAGGGCATGAAGGTCGTGCGCGTAAACGACATCAAGTTTTCCATGTCGGGCGAAAATCAGCTGCGCCTGCTGGGTGCCGAAGTTGGCGCCCGCGGTCTGCTGCGCGCGATCAGCCCCACACTCGAGCATGTCGTCGAGGGCTTTATGAAGCACCTGGGCAAGCCGCTCAGCGAGGACATTATCGCCTGGTCTTACATGGACCTGCTCGATCGCTCGACTAAGAACATCCAGCTCTCGGTGTCGCACAAGACGCTTGGCGAGCTGCACCCTGCCGACATTGCCGACATCATCGAGCAGCTCGACCCGCGCCTGCGTGCGCAGGTGTTCGCGCAGCTCGACACCGCCCAGGCCGCCGAGGCCATCTCGGAGTTCGATGATGACGAGCTCATGACCGAGATGCTCGAGGGCCTGTCCGATACGGATGCATCGTCGATGCTGGCCATGATGGACCCGGACGACGCCGCCGACCTGATCGACGAGCTCGATTACGAGAAGGCCGAGAAGCTCCTGCGCCTGATGGGCGTCAAGGAGGAGAAGGCGATTCGTAACCTGCTGGGCTATGAGGACAACACCGCCGGCCGCATCATGACCTCGGAGTTTGTCTCGCTGCCCGCCACGGCGACGGTCGGCGATGCCATCGAGGCGATTCGCAAACTCGATGAGGACTTCGAGAGTGTCTATTACGTCTATACCGAGGATCCGAGCGGCATGCTCACCGGCGTGCTCTCGCTGCGCACGTTGATCGTGGCCGACCGCGATGCCACGCTGGGCCAGCTCGCCTATCGCGACCTGGTCTACGTGTCGCCCGACGAGGACCAGGAAGACGTGACGGACGAGATGACCAAGTACGACCTGGTTGCCATCCCTGTCTGCGACGAGAACCGTCATATCCTGGGCATCGTGACCTTCGACGACGCCATGGACGTTATCGCCGAGGAGCATCAGGAGGACCTGCAGATCGCCGGTGTCGGCTCGGGCGATAGCGCGTCGGACGACTCGACGAACGTGCTCAGCTGGTTCGTGCATCGTCAGTACTGGGTCGTCGTGTGGGGCATCGCCTCGTGCATTATGGCGACGGTGCTGGGGACGGCGCTGGGCTCCGCGCATCTGGTGGTGTTCCCCATGTGCGCCATGCCGCTCGTGCTGCTGGCGGCCTCGCGCATGGTGTCGTTCGTCAAGAACTACTTCCTCGAGTACGACGGTCACGACGACGAGCCCAAACCGTACCTGGGATTCTTCTTCCAGAGCACGGGTATGGGCCTGATCCTTTCGCTTGTTACTTACCTGTGCGCGCAGCTGGTGCGCACTGCCGCGTTCCTCGATGCCCCTATGTTTGAGGAGCAGCTCTTTACCGGCTGCTTTAACATCGCGGCCATCATCTGCCTGGTGGGCAACATGAGCGCCGTGATTTACCTGATGGTGCTGTTCTGGCGCGATGAGCACGACCTCAATACGTCGGGTACCGCCATGAACGTCATCGCCGTCATGATCTCGTGTGTGGCGTACTGCATCGCCGCGGTGCTGCTCACCATGTCGGTCATGGGGTAGGTGGTCGCGTGCAAAATACGAAGCAAAAGCCGAGCACCAAGCAAAAGCTGACCATCGCGGCCATCTTTGGCGCCATGGGCCCCGGTCTTCTGGCGGCGCTTTCGGGCAATGACGCTGGCGGCATCGCCACGTATTCCAGCGCGGGCGCCAGCTATGGCTATAAGATGCTCTGGATGCTTCCCGTCATGACCGTGCTGCTCATCGTGACGCAGGAGACCGCGGCGCGCTGCGGCTGCGTCACGGGCAAGGGCCTGGCATCGCTCATTCGCGAGCGCTTTGGCGTGCGCAAGAGTGTACTTGCTATGGCGGCGCTGTTGATCGCCAACACGGCTGTGACCATTTCGGAGTTTGCGGGCATCGCCAGCGGCCTTGCTCTCTTTGGCGTGCCGGCGAGCATCTCGGTGCCGTTGGTAGCGCTGCTGGTGTGGATGCTTACCATGTCGGGTAGTTTCCAGCGCATCGAGAAGATTCTGCTGCTGGTGAGCTGCGTGTTCGTGACCTATATTGTCGCCGCGTTTATGGCTGGCCCCAACTGGGGTGAGGTCGCGGTCGACCTGGTCGTGCCTAACATTCAAAATGACCCCAGCTACGTGTCGCTCGTGGTCGCAACGATCGGTACCACCATCGCGCCGTGGATGATTTTCTTGGCGCAGAACAACGTGGTCGATAAGAACGCGGGCGAGGACGATATCGTGCTGCAGCGCATCGATACTGTGAGCGGCTCGCTTGCCGCCGATATCATTGCCGGCTTTATTATCATCACGACCGGTACGGTGTTGTTCCCGGCGGGTATTCAGATTAGCGATGCCGCCGATGCTGCCCGCGCGCTGGAGCCTATTGCGGGTCAGTGGTCCACGGTACTGTTTGCCTCGGGCCTGGTCGCGGCGAGCTTCTTGGCCGCCTGCGTGCTGCCGGGCGTTACGTCGAGCGCTATCTGCGAGGCATTTGGCTGGGAGCGCGGTGCCGACCGCAGCTGGGACGAGGCCCCGGTCTATCGCGGCATCATTACGGCCATCATCGGTATCTCTGCCGTACTGGTGCTTATGCCCGGCGTCGATCTGTTCCAGATTATGATGACCTCGCAGGTCATCAACGGCGTGCTACTGCCCGTGGTTCTGGTGTTCCAGGTGGTTATTGCCGCTGACCGTCACATTATGGGCACTAACCGCAACGGCCGCGTGTGGAATGTGCTCACTTGGGCGACTATCGGTGTGATTACGGTGCTCACGGTCGTCATGTTTGTCCTGCAGGCGATGGGCTACAGCGCGTAGCGCCTCTTTTGGACTCTAAACAGGCCGCCGCCATGGGCTGCGGCCTGTATTTTGCCTGTTATAGGGGGTTAGTAATATGCGAGTGGACAAAAAATGCCAAATATGAGTACTGTTGTCTGGCCGATAGCATTTACGACAAAGAAAATAATGAACATATCTAAGAATCTGCTCACTAAAAGCGGGGCTCCAAGACCTAAGCCGGCCATTCTGGTCAACTGGAAGGGTCGCGCGCTACCGCATGGGCGCCATTCTAGGCTTATTTGCCTGCTACTAAAATGATAACAGTACTCATATTTGCCCCTTTTTGTCCACGACCTCTTGGATCGGGCTCGAAAAGAGTGATTTTGGGTTGTTTGCTGCGGGTGTGGGCTTGGAAACAACGCTCGGGGTGGCGAGGCGCCCAGAATTCGGTCGCAAGGAGGGCGTTCCTCGGCTGTGTCAGGAGTGTCCCTGGGTGCCGGCACATAAGGAACGTCCCTAACTGCCGGAGGGGTGTCTGCCGTGGCAGACACCCCTCCGGATGTGGGAAGTTTGCGCTGCAGGTTACTTGTCGGTGCCCAGCTTGTGCGGCTTGAGAGCGAGCGCATTGACGAGTGCGTCGGTGGCAGACTTGACGGCTGCCGGCTGCGGATCGTTGACGTGATCCTCGGGGTGTACGGGCAGGTCCTTCTTGACGGCATCGTGGATCAAGTTGAGGTACTCAGTCACGCCAGTGGTCGATAGATGCGTGCCATCGCCATCGAACAGGTCGTTGCGGTTGGCACTGTATCCGTACCAGTCGATAACGCGTACGTTCTTGTAGCGCGTAGCGGCGTTGGCGATGGCCTGGTTGGTAGAGCCAACCCACGGCTGCGGGCTGCGCGTGTTCACAAACACCACAATACGCTTATCTCCTGCATCGGCCATGATGGCGTCGATTTGGTCATCCGTTACCAAACCGTTGGTGCCCAGGGCAAAGACCACGATCTTGCCGGCAAGGTTCTGCTGGATATAGCCCTCAAATGTCGCGCGGCCCGCATCAAACTGGCGGCCCTTTTCGGCATCGATATGGCTGTGCGGGAACACGCCGTCAAAGGAATCAACGGCGCGCAGCGACACGGAGTCACCGATCATCAACAGGTCGTAGGAGCCGTCGGGGAAGCCGTCGTTGTCCTTGTCGGTGTCGTCGGCCGCCTGCTGGTCGGTGGGTGCGGCGTTCTTGGCTTCCTTGTTCAGAACTTCGGCGCCCTCGCCGCTCAGCGCAGACGTCTCGGGCACAAAGATCAGGCCGCCCAGTGCAACGACCAACACGACAGCGCAGGCTGCACAGGCAGGGACGTGCGCGCGCACCCAGTTGGCGGGCGTGGCGGTGCCGTCGCGGAACTCGGATACGGTGCGCCCAAAGGCGCCCTTTCTAAACGGCGTCTCGATAAAGCGATATGAGCATTCGGCCACGGCGACCACCAACAGCACCTGCAAAATGTACTGCCACCACGGTGTATCGTTGATGTTGGCGACCGGGTTCATGAGCAACAGCAGCGGATAGTGCCACAGGTAGATGCTGTACGAGCGCTTGCCAACCCACACGAGTGGCTCGGCGGCCAAAGCTCGTGCGACCGTGCCCTGGGGCTGAACGCAGGCCGCGATGACCATGAGCGTGAGGATGGAGCATAACAGCGTGCCGCCGCGATACTGGAACGCGGTGTAGCCGTTGGTGAGCGCGACCATGGCGGCAAGGCCAACCAGACCCACGACGCCCAATACATCGATGGATGCGGGCGAGGACCAAAAGCGCACGAGGGCGCTCGGCTGTGCCGGGGCGGTCTCGGCTGATTCGTCGGCCTTCTCGCCAGGCTTGCCCTCGGCGTTCTTGCCGTGCTTGGCGGCGCCAGCCAGGCGATTGAGTCCCAAACGACGAGCGAGACGCACCGGCGCCAGGTCGCGATCGGGGATAAAGGCCATCCAGGCACCCAGCAGCAGCGAGAACACGCGGGTGTCGGTGCCGTAGTACACGCGGCTGGGGTCGGCGGCAGGGTTGTAAAGCACCATCATGGCGAGGGCAGATACCGCGGCAAGGCCCAGAACCACGCGGCGCGTGTTGGGTTTGCTCACATGCATGGATACCATGGCAAACAGCAGTGGCGGCCAAATCAGGTAGAACTGTTCCTCGATGGCAAGCGACCAAAAGTGCGTGAGCGGCGAGGGGTCGCCCAGAGCATTGAAGTACGAGACGTTTTGGGCAATCTGCCACCAGTTGTTAAAGAACAGCAGTGACGGCAGAATGTCGGGGCGCATCTTGGTGAGCATCACGTGGTTGAAGACGGTGCACAGCGCACAGGTCACCACCACGACGGTTACCACGGCGGGGACCAGGCGACGGATGCGGCGGATCCAGAAGCTCTTGAGGTCGATGCGGCCGGTCTTAGCGACTTCGTTGAGTAGCAGGCGTGTGATCAGATAGCCCGAAAGCACAAAGAAGATCGTGACGCCGAGCAGACCGCCCTGCGCCCACGTGAGGTTGAGGTGATAGAGCACCACCGCGACGACGGCAAGCGTGCGCAGGCCGTCAAGGGCAGGGATGTAGCGGGACTTGGGGCGAGCAGGCGTCTGCTCCGCGGCGGGAGTGTTGGCGCGGCCCGCGTTGTTGGCAGAAGCGCGATGGGGGCTCGTGGTGCGTCGCGGCTCGTTGGCACGGCGTTCGCTCTTCACGCGTTCGTGCGGCGCCGGCTCGTTGCCCGTGCGGCGTCGACCGCGCGAGCCCGATTGCGAGAATTGTTCCATAAAACATCATCCAATGACGAGAATAATCAGCACGTATTCATTGTAGCTGCCTGCTCCTGTGAATGCTTGCTGCTGGCGCAACCTCAAGGGTGCGTTCACATCAAAGTGAACTAAAGTTATAGAGGTGCGAAGGCGCGCAATCGACGGTCGACGGTGGGTGCAAAGCCCGCAGATGAGGAGGTTTCCATGGCAGATCGCGGCATCGTTGCGGTGTTCGGCAGCATGAACATGGACCTTTCGGTGGCGTGCGAGCGCATACCGCGTGCGGGCGAGACCGTCGGCGGCAGCGGGTTTATCACCAACGCCGGCGGCAAGGGCGCCAATCAGGCCGTAGCTGCCGCGCGTATGGGCGCGTGCACGCACATGATCGGCGCGGTCGGTCGCGATGCGTTCGGCGCGTCGCTCGTGGCGGGGCTCCAAGGCGCCGGCGTGGACTGTGACTTTGTAGTGCATCGCGATGACGTGGAGACGGGAACGGCGACCATCATTCGCTGCGAGGGCGACAACCGCATCATACTGTCACCGGGCGCCAACCATGCGCTTGCGGGCGCGGACGTTGCCTGCGCGCTGAGGCGTCTGGTGGCCCATGAGCTCGACGGCGGCGCCAGCGAGATTGCCCCGGCTGCCGGAAGCGTCTTTATCGCCCAGGGCGAATGCGACCTTGCGGCGACGGCCGAGGCGCTTGTTTGCGCTCACGAGCTGGGGTTCTATACGGTCTTTAATCCAGCGCCCGCCTGCGAGCTGCCTGCGGAGGTCTGGCCTGCGGTCGACCTGGTCTGTCCCAACGAGACCGAGTGCCAGGTGCTGACGGGCATTCTGCCCACGGATGACGCGAGTTGCGTCACCGCGCTCAATGCGCTGCTCGACAAGGGTGCCGGGGCTGCGGTCATCACGTTGGGCGGTGCCGGCTCGGTTTCGCTCGGCGATGGCGGTGAGCTGCTGCGCATGCCGGCACTTTCGAGTACGGTAGTCGATACCACGGCCGCCGGCGATACGTTTATCGGCGCGTTGGCGGCGGCTCGCCTAGAGGGCTTGCCGCTCTTTGAGTGCATGGCCGCGGGTGCTCGCGCCTCGGCAGTGACGGTGTCGCGCCTGGGCGCTCAGCAATCGATTCCCATGCGCACCGAAGTTGAACATTGGTTTGGTTAAACGATAAAGACGGAGAAGCGGAGTAGAACAATGGCAATCAAGAAGCTGATCCTTGATCTGGATATGGGTGTGGACGATGCGATGGCGCTGGCCTATGCCATCGCGAGCCCCGAGGTGGAGCTCGTGGGCATCACCACGTGCTTTGGTAACGTGCGCGTCGAGCAATCGGCGCACAATTGCCTGGCGGTGCTCGATCTGCTGGGTCGTCCCGAGGTGCCGGTGTACCTGGGCGCCGACCGTCCTCTGCAGGCGACTGAGCCCTATACGCCGCCGGCGTCCACCGCGCTCATTCACGGCAAGAACGGCATCGGCGGCGCGAGCGTGCCCGCGTCGCCCTACGAGCCGGTGGGGGCGACCTCGGCCGACGGCAACGCCGCGGTCGATTATCTGATCGATGCCGCGCGCACCTATGGTCCCGATCTGGTCTACGTGGCGACTGGCCCGCTCTCCAACCTGGCGCTCGCCCTGGAGCGCGATGCGGCAGCGATGATGTCCATCGGCCGCGTGGTCGTGATGGGCGGCGCCCTTACCGTGCCCGGCAACGTGAGCGCGGGCGCCGAGGCCAATATGGCGAGCGACCCCGAGGCAGCCGACGCGGTGCTGCGCTCGGGCCGTAAGCTCACCATGGTGGGTCTGGACGTGACGCATCGCGTGGTGCTCACACGCCGCGACATTGCCGGCTGGACGGGCTCGGGCACCATGGCGGGCTGCGCATTTGCGAGCATGGTCGAGCACTACATTGGCTCGTACGAGATGAACGCACCCTACCTGGGTGGTTGTGCGCTGCACGATCCGCTGGCCGTTGCCGTGGCGATCGACCCCACGCTCGTAGGTGCGCTCGGCTGCAACCTGCGTGTTGATCTGCTGGGCGAGTACCGCGGTCGCACCATCTGCGATGAGCGCCGCCTGTCCGATCCGGACAAGAGCGCGCTTGTGGCACTGACCGTGGATGCTCCGCGCTTCCTGTCCGAGTTCAAGACGCGTATGGCCCGCGTCCTGGGCTAAGTTGTCTTTTTGGGACGGGGCTTTTTTGACTGTTATGATTGGTGCGACCATTCGAACCAGCTAAAAGAGCCCGTCCCAAATTGACTACCGAGAGGATCTGCCATGGAGCGCATTTCGAGCTTTTCCGTTGACCATCTGTTGCTTGAGCCCGGCGTGTATGTGAGTCGTATCGACCGCGATCCGGCGACCGGGGCCGCCGTCACCACCTTTGACCTGCGCCTGACCACGCCCAACAAGGAGCCGGTCATGAACACGGCCGAGTGCCACACCATCGAGCACCTGGGCGCGACGTTCCTTCGCAATCATGCCGAGTGGTCGGGCCGCATTGTCTACTTTGGCCCCATGGGCTGCCGCACGGGCTTCTACCTGGTTGTGTTTGGCGAGGTGACGAGCGAGGAGATCCTGCCGCTCGTGCGTGAGCTGTTCGAGTTTGTCGCCGGCTTTGAGGGCGATGTCCCCGGTGCCGCTCCCGAGGAATGCGGTAACTACCTGGACCAGAACCTCCCCATGGCCAACTGGCTTGCGCGCCGCTACCTCGACCGCGACCTGGCCGATATCGACGAGAAGCACCTGCACTATCAGCAGGCGTAAGGGCTTTATCGCCCAAAACGCGCGCATTGGGCGCCTTCGCTTATGCGGGGGTGCCTTTTTGCTGAGTGGTCGGGACGAGTGTTTAAAATCGCTTATGTTTGTTCTAGAATGTTCATACTGTCACATAAACGAACAGGAGCGAACATGCATATCTACTCTGTCAACGATCCCGAGTTCAAGTCCTATGGCAACGTTTGGGATAACGTTCCGTCCGAGCTTACGTCGCCCGTGCTCGAGGCGCTCTCTGCCACGCCCATTCCCGAGGGCAGCAAGTACGTTGCAAGTGCGCCGGAGCTCGAGGACGTCAAGGATGCCGACAAGCTTGGCTTTCTCATGTTTGGTGGCCGTCCCTTCCAGCTCGGCTGGTGCAACGGCCACAATACACGACTCAACTGCCTGGAGTATCACCGCGCGAGCGAATTCAACCTGGGCGCTCGCGACTTTATCCTGCTCGTGGCGCATCGCTGGGAGATCGAGGACGGCAAGCTCGACACCGCGTGCGTCAAGGCGTTTCGCGTGCCGGCGGGTACGGTCGTCGAAGTCTACAATACCACGCTCCACTACACGCCGTGCATGGTCGACGACGGTGGCTTCCAGGTGATGGTGGCGCTGCCCGCCGGCACCAACGGCCCGCGCCCCGAGGTCGCGGCCGACATGCCTGCGGCCGGCGACAGCTACTGCTACTGGAAGGCCGACAAGTGGGTCCTCTGCCATGCTGACAGCCCCAAGGCAGCCGAAGGCGGCTACGTAGGCCTCATCGGCAAAAATCTCGACATCACCGTGGACTAGCGCATCGCCCCAAACCACCACAAAGGTGCCTGTCTCCTTTGCGGTGGTTTGGGGCGGGCGGATATCGGGAAGTGCCAGACGGGGGAGGCTGCCGGGCGCCTTGCCGTCTGCGGATTTTGGGACATGTGGCCCGCTTTTTGAGCCTGCCTGTCGGTACACTAAAAGCGCTATGGGTACCCGCGCACGACATATTGGCAACGCGGCCGCCCGATCCGCACCCGTGGCGGATCCCAGGGGCGGCAGGCTCTTCGCCATGCCGCGATTCCTTGTTGGCATAACACATCAGGTGTACCGCCACCGCGTCTTTGCTATCGCCGGTGTCATCACCGCGATGTTCCTCATGCTTTTGGCAGTCTTGCCGGCGCTGTTCGCCTTCGACTCCAAACTTTCTAACGCCGTGCCCGCCTATAGCGAGGTGTCCGAAGAGGTCGTGGATGCGCTCGTCCATTCGAGCTCTCTGCCGTTGCTTGTTGCCGCAATTGCATTTTCGATCTGGGGCGTATCGGTCTATCTGCGCTGTTTGGACTATGTGTTGCGCCGCCGTCTTGTTGCCATCGCCACCATCTGCGCCCTGTGGATGATCGAAGTCATTCTCAAGTACAAGTCGTTCACGCCGTTCTATGCCACCGTGCTGTGGTACCTGTACTACGTGCCCATGACGCTCATTCCGCTGCTCTACCAGTTGTGTGGTCTGCGCCTTGCGGGCCTGGAGCAACACCGCCTGGGTCGCCGCTACTGCGCTGCGCTGTGGATTATGGCTATCCTGCTTATCGGATTTGTGCTCACCAACGATTTTCACCAGCAGGTCTTCCACTTTGACCGTACAAGCGACACCTGGAGTAACGATTACACGTACGGCTGGGGTTATTTCGCCGTCCTCGTGTGGACGGCCTTTAACTTTGTGGCCTTTTTTATCCTGGTGGGCCGGTCCTCGTCCTTTCGCATCCAACGTTTCTCGGGCACGGCGGCGCTCGTGCTGCTGGGCGGCGCGTTCTTTGCCATCTCATATGCGTTGCGCGTGCCCTGGGCATGGAGGCTCAACTTCTCGCTCGTCAATTGCGTCTTGTGCGTGGTGGCGATGGAAATCTGTCTCGATTGCGGTGTCGTTCCGTCATATCACGACATCGCCGGCATTTTCGACACCTTGCCGCTTGACCTCAAAGTTCTAACGCGCGACCTGCAGGAAGTCTATGCCACGCCAGTGTCAAAGCCAATGCCGGTAGGCGTGCGCGAGGAGTTGCGGACCCAGGCGCACAGCCGCGCCCATGCCTTTGCCGTGGCGTCCGATCCCGATGTGATGTACCGTGCCTTTCCACTGCTGGGCGGATCGGCCCTGCTTGCCCAAGACGTGTCGGATCTCAACGAGCTTAACCGTGAACTGGCACATCGTCGTATGGAGCTGCAGCGTCAAAATGAGCTGCTCGCCGCCGACTACGACCTTAAGACGCACCTGGCAGACCAAGAGGCCGAGACCTTGCTGGTCCAAGACGTGGACCAGGCGCTTGCCCGCGCGCTCGAAGGGATGTACGACCTGCTGAGCTCGCTGCCGTCGTTGACCGATGAATCGTCTTCGCACGAGCGTTACCGCATGCTGCAGCGCGCCAAGATGCTCGTCGCCTATTGCAAGCGCAAGGGGTCGCTCACGTTGGCACAGCACGGGGAGAGCGGTTTTGATCGCGACCGCATTCAGCTCATTGCCAACGAGCTCGCAAGCGACCTGCGCACCATCGATATCGATTGCGCCTCGATTATCGCCATACGGCGCCCGTTGCACGCCAGTACGGTAAGCGCCCTGTACGACTGCGTGTATGACTTTGCGTTTTTTGCCTACACCACCGACCATCCGGCGCTTATGTATCACTTGGGCGACCATGACCGATGCAGTGTCGAGCTACGCGCCACGCTTTTTTCCAACGATGATGCAGATCTTTCGCAGACGCCCGCTGCGCAAGAGCTCGATAGCGCTCTGCAAGGGCGCAAGGTGGCATACCGCCTTGAGGGCGAGCCCGGCCAGCTGCGCATGATCGTCTTGATGCCGAGGGCGGGTGAGTGACGATGCAGATTTCGCTCATTCTTCCCCAAATCGTTGCGCTCGATGTTGTCTTTGCCCTGGCTGCGTGTCTGCAGACGATCCACGTCCCGCTCATCGCATCGCGCCGCTCGTCCTATAACCGTAAGGTGATTTGTGCCTACGAGGCGAGCCTTGTGCTTCACCTAGTTATTTCGGCGCTCATCTTGTTCGCGTCGTCTGGCTCATATCTGGTGGCGCCGCTTGACGTTTGCGCCAGGGCAATGGGCGGAGCGTTGTGGCTCAATGCCGTGATCTTTGCCTACGGCGTGGTGCTTATGGTGCGCTATCGTCGCCCCGTCATGCTGGTCGAGCTGCTGCTTGTTGTCACCGTTACACCGCCGGTGGTTTTTGCCATGGGCTCGGCGTGGACCGTTGTCCTTATCGCAGAGGGAGCGTTCTTCCTGTTCCGTTCCATCGCGGCGCTCTTGATGGATGTCCGCAACCGCCAGGAGGATATCACCATGTTCTCGACGATCGAGACCATCAACGTGATTCCCGTGGGCATCCTGTATCTGGACCCGAGGGGCCGTCCGCTGCTCATGAACCGCTGCATGCGCAAAAACCTGGTGGAGCTTCATATGCCCACCGACCTAGGCGATATGAGCGGTACATGGAACGACCTGCGCAAACTCAGCATGCAAATGCCCGAAAGCAGCAGGAACCGTGTGCGGATTAATCTGGACCGCTTTGGTGAGGCGCGCGTTGTGGTCGAGGTTTCTCCCGCCGAGATTCGCTTGTTCGTGCACGATGACGTTATGGTTTCGGGCCGCCTCTTCGAGCGCATTATCGGTCTGGATGTAACAGAGTATGCGCATGCCCATGATCGCCTAGCGCAAGCCAACCACCTGCTTGAGCTTGCGGGCCAAGAGCTCCAAGCCCAGATCGAAGAAGTCAAAAAAGTTGCTGACAATGCGGCCTATCTGCGTATGCGCGCTCGCGTGCACGACGTGATCGGGCAGCGCCTGTCCATTCTCCATCGTTATCTGGAGGAAGGGCGCCTGGATGACGAGTCACTCGAGCAGATCGACCCGCTGCTGCGCTCAATCGCTGCCGATCTGCGCAGCGGGGGCGACACCGAACCGGCAGAGCAATTGGGCGATATCGTCCATGCCTTTGGCCTGGTGAGCGTGCAGATCGATGTGGAGGGCGAGCTGCCAAACGACGCGCGTGTCGCCGCAGCATTTTTGCAGATTATCCGCGAAGCCTCGACCAATGCCACCAAGCATGCACAGGCCCATCAGGTCCATGTGCGCCTGTGGCAGGAGGGGACAGAAGACGGCGCTGTCGCGCGGATGGTCGTTTCTAACGACGGCGCGCCTGCACCCGTATCGTATCGCGAGGGAACGGGTATCCCAGGTATGAGGCATGTCGCACAGAATCTGGGCGGCAGCCTGGAAGTCCACACCGCCCCGCCCTTCACGCTTACGGTGTCCATCCCGCTCGCCTCCAGCGCCACGGTCCAAAGGAGAAGTTCATGATTCGCGTGTTAATCGTCGAAGACCAGGCTATCTTGCGCGAGAGCCTCGCGCGCTCCGTCGGTGACCAGCCCGACATGACGGTTGTTGCCGCGATCGCCGACGCCTCGGATGCCTTGGACGTTGTGCTTAAGGAGCGCCCGGACATGATACTGATGGACGTATGCACCGAGCATGATTCCAACGGCATCGTGGCGGCGGCGCGCATCAAAGAACAACTGCCCGAGTGCCGCGTCATTATCATGACGGGTATGCCCGAAATCACCTTTGTGGACCAGGCGCGCGAGGCGGGCGTCGACAGCTTTGTGTACAAGAACGTCGGTATCGACGAGCTTTTCGCCGTGATGCGCTCCACGTTGGCGGGTTACTGCACGTTTCCCAAGCCGCCCGAGAGCATCTTCTCGGGCACGGCGGCCCTCGACGATGTCGAGCTGTCGATCTTGCGCCTTGCCTGCGAGGGTAAAAGCCGCCGCGAGATCGCGGCCGAGCTGTTTATGAGTGAGGGCACCATCAAACGCCGCATCTCGGAGATTCTCAATAAGACCGGCTACGACAACATCATGCGCTTGGCCGTGCGCGCAGTAACGGAGGGTAGCATCGTTCCCAACATGGAGCGCTAGCGCTCGCTACGCATCGGCATAAAGCGGCGGGGCCGCAGGATCAACTCCTGCGGCCCCGTCTGGCATGTGCGCGGATGTGTCCGCCAATCCGCGGCTGTCGTGGTCTGCCGCTACGCGATGGTCGCGGTGTAGGAGGCGACGTCCTCGTAGGAATCGGTCAGGTAGGCGTCGATGCCGATGGTCGTATTGACGAGGTCATCAAGGCTATCGAGCGTGCCCTTCGAGAAGGTGAACTCTTCGGTGGCGTTGGTGCCGGGCATCAGGTGAGCCGAGAACCAGGCTTCCTTCATGGTGCCGTTGACGTTGGTCTTGCCGGTGGGGGCGTAGAAGGTCAGGTCCTTGTCGCTCTTGTTGGTGATGTTGACGACAAAGCCGATGTCGCCCCAGTCGTCCTTGAACTTCTCGGTGATGGTGATGGTGCACAGATCGTCATCGGCGACGGTGACGGCGGGGGAGATTTCGACGCTCTGGACATCTTCGTCTTCGACGGCCTCATCGATCTCTTCTTCCTTCTCGGCCGCCTCGCGATCCTTCTTCACCGTACCGGACAGGTCCTTGTCGGACTTGGTAAAGACAAGATTGCCGTCATCTTCTTCGAGAATGAGTTTGCCGTCCTTGAGCTTCATGTCATGCGACTCGTCTTCGGCGGTGATGGTTACGGTGGCGGCGTCCTTTGCCTCCCATTTAAGGTCGACGACTTCAAGGAACAGGTCGAGGGCGCCTGTACCGTCCTCATCGAGAATCAGGACGCAGTGGACACCCCAATCCTCGAGCATCTTCATGTACTCATCGGTCAGCTCTTCGCCCTCCATGGTTCCACCCGAGAGTTCCCAGCTGCCGACGAAGTTGGCCTTGGGGTCTTTGCCGCCGCTGCTGCAGCCCGTCAGGGCAAAGGCAAGCGCCAAGATACATGTCAGGAATGCGAGCGCGGACTTTTTGAACGTTGTCTTCATGGTGTCCTCCTTCATCGAACGAAACCCATAGAAGCAAATGCGGGGGTGGCGGATCCCCCGCCAATTACCAGATAGAGGGGCTAGGGCCGGGGCGTTCCGCAGTTGCTGCAGAACTTGCCGCCGTTTTCACTACCGCAGTTGGGGCAGAACCACTTGGCCGGTGCCGGGGCGGGTGCGGGACTACCGCACTCGGAGCAGAACTTGCCGGTGTTGGTGGCGCCGCAGCTGCAGGTCCATGCGCCGGCCGCAGGTGCGGCGGCAGGAGCCGGGGCGGGTGCCGGAGCCGGCTGCGGGGCGGCCTGCTGCTGTGCCTGGCCGGCGGCGAACAGCTGACTGGCGTTCATGCCGCCCATGCCGCCTGCCATGCCCATGCCCATAAAGCCGGTCATCGCGCCGTTGGGGTTGGCGGCTGCCGCGCGCATTGCGTCGCTCTGGGCGCTGGCAATGTTGGCTGCCGCCATGGTGGGATCGCGCATGACCGCGGCTTTCTGCAGGTCCTTGATCATCTGCTCGTCCTCTTGCGAGGCGGCGATGGAGTTAACGCCAAAGCTCACGATCTCGACGCCGCGCAGGTCACGCCAGTCGGCAGAGAGGACCTCGTTGAGCGCGCGGGCGAGCTCGGTGGTGTGGCCGGGGATGGCACTGTAGCGGATGCCCATCTCCGAGATCTTGGCAAAGGCGGGCTGCAGGGCGGTGAGCAGCTCGGACTTAAGCTGGCTGTCGATCTTGTCGCGCGTGTAGCTATCGGTCACGTTGCCGCATACGTTGGTGTAGAACAGCAGCGGGTTGGTGATGCGGTACGAATACTCGCCGTTGCAGCGCACGGAGATGTCGACGTCCAGGCCAATGTTGTTATCGACCACGCGGAAGGGCACGGGCGAGGCGGTGCCGTACTTGTTGCCGATGATCTCCTTGGTGTTGATGAAGTAGACACGCTGGTCCTTGCCCGCGTCGCCGCCAAAGGTAAAGCGGCTGCCGATATTGGCGAAGGTCTCCTTGATGGAATCGCCCAGGTTGCCGCTAAAGACGCTCGGCTCGCTGCCGGTATCGAAGACGAACTCACCGGGCTCCAGCGCGACTTCGATGATCTTGCCGTTTTGCACCACGAGCATGCCCTGGCCGTCGTTGACGGCGATGACCGAGCCGTTGGAGATGACGTTGTCCTCGCCGCGCGTGTTGGAGCTGCGGCCACCGGTACGTTTGCTGCCCTTGCAGGCCAAGACGTCGGCAGGCATCGATTCGCAGTAGATAAATTCCTTCCACTGGTCGGCCATGACGCCGCCGGCAGCTCCCAATCCAGCTTTCAAGAGTCCCATGGTGATCTTCCTTTCTCGTCAAAGGCCGGGTGGTATTGGTTGGATTGCTTAGTCGTCCTTGTCGTCTTTCATGACAACGGTGGTCTCGGTGTGGCTGAAGGTGTCGTGCTTCTCGGTCAGGTCGAGCTCGCCACAATACTCATCGGCATGGGTTGCTTCGTTGGCCGTCTTGAGCTGGCCTACCAGTAGCACGTCTCCGATAATCACGATGATCAGCGGCGCGATGACGTTGATGAGGATGCCCTCGATATCAAAGGTGAGGTAATCCGGATCGAAGGCGTATTCCCCCATAAAGAGAATCTGGGAGAGGATAAATCCGATCACGAAGAACAGCACCGAGGCGATGGCGAGCTTGGGCTTGGAGCAGGGGAGCACGCCGACCAAGCGGCCGGTCTGGCCGTTCATGGCAAACAGGTAGCTCTTGCCGTTCCACGAGGTGGAGAGCATCCAGACGGGGAACAGGGCGTAGTCGCTGTCTTCCCAGGTGTAGTCGAGCTGCTTGCTTTCGACCGTGGCATCGTCGTATTCGTCGACGACGGTCTCACGCAGGGCCGAGATCGTGCTTTCTTCCATACGGCGCTCGGCGCGCGCCTTGCAGGTCTCGCAGTCCTTGTCGTAACGGTTGGCGATGTAGCCGGGCATATATGCGATCGAGAACGGACGCAGTGCGTCGTAGTCAAACGGCTCGATGGCGTCCATGTGGCCGTCGGGCATCTTGGACGATCCGTCGACGGGCACGCGCTTAAACGAGATATTGCCCTTGCGATAGGCATCGTAGTGGTCGGTGGTCGTGACGGTGCGGTCGGATTCCTCGGTCACGGTCTCGTTGGTCGCGTCAAAGTACACTTCGCCGTCAACGCGGGCGCCGTAGAGCCAAAACGGCACGTAGACACCTTGGACCTCGTCGATGTGGTTGCCGGTGACAAAGCTCTTGGGCAGCAAGATCTTGCCCTTGTAGTGTTCCTTGAGTGCGGCCGTGACGTCATCGCGCCCGAGCTTAAACGGAATCACCAGGTCGGGTGAGAAGTCGCCAGAGAGCTGGCCGGGCGCCACGGCGGAGTTACCGCAGTACGGGCAGGTGGTGACGGCGACGGTGCCGTCGGACACGAGCTCGGCGCCGCACGACGAGCAGATGTAGCCGGCGTTTTGGGCCAGCTCCTGCACGGCATCGTCGACAGCAGGCTTGGGGGCCGCGGCTGCGGCATCGGCTTTGGCATCTGCCTTGTCCTGGCGCTCGCGATAGAGGGCCTCGACTTCTTCGACTTCAAAGCGCGAGTCACAGTAGTCGCAGACGAGCTTTTGCTCGGCGCTGGCAAAATGCAAGGGGCCACCGCAGGCAGGGCACTGATAGTTAACGCTCTCGAAGGCCATGATCGGTCCTTTCGCTGCCGGAGGCTATGCGCCGATGGCGCCGCCGCAGTATTCGCAGCGCCCACTGGCATCGGGAATGGTGGTGGCTCCGCAGAAGGGGCAGGTCACCGCGGTCTTGGGGGCCTTGGCGGCCACGACGCTGTCGCGCGTCTCCTGGCGCAGCTGCACCAGCGCGTCGCGGACCTCGGTTGCCTGGCGCTTGGCCTCGCGGTATTCGATGGAGCCGCGCTGATCGATGGTGGAGTCGTTCACGCGCAGGTTGATCTCGGTAAAGTACGGCGTGTTGACGTGGATGGTCAGATTAAAGTCGTAATCCAGGTCGTAGCGCGGCGGGTTGTAGCTCTCGCGCTCGCCGTCCTTGGTCTCGCGATAGATCTCGGTGCGATGCTCGTCGATATCCATATCGCAGCCGAGTACCTGCGAGAACTCGATGATGTCGGGATTGGCGTCGCGCCAGCGGCTCTGCGAAGTGATGATCAACAGGCCCGCGTCCTCATCGAGCATAATATTGGTGCGCCCGGCAGAAAGCGTGCGCGTGGGGTTGAACGAAGACAGGCGCTCGGCGTTGGCCTCGCGGTAGGCGAGTTGCTCACGGATATCGTCCGCGGTGCTGGAGCGATAGCCGTGAAAGTAGGGGGAGAGCTTGCCGGCGCACTCTTTGCACAGGTAGCCTTCATTGATTTTTGTCTTACCTAGAAGTCCCAGCTCGGTACCGCAAATCGCGCACTCTTTCTTCTCGAACATCTTGTCAAAGAAGCCCATGGCTGCCTCCCATCAACTGGTAGCGTGTGTCACTTTTGATGATGGACGAGCGCGCGATCTTTCACGATACCCAGACGGCTCAACGAGTCTCCACAACTGGGACACATGGCCCATTTTTCATCCGACACATAGGGACACTCCTTGCTGCGGGTAGTCATTGGGCACTCATTGGGGACGTACTTAAATGAGTGGCAGTTGGAGACACTTCTTGCCGAGCTAGAGGCCGCGCGTGTCCCTTCTGGTCCATGAGGCTCAAAACCGCGGTGTGACGTGAACGGCTGGGGTCAAATTTGCAGCATTTCAAGCCTGGCTTCGATATTGAGACTGGTTCTTTATTAAAATAGATTTCCAGACAATTGAGCGGCTGGGGGTTAACCATGGGGGACATGGGAGACACAATCGCATATTTGCGTCGGGGCATTCGGGAGATTATATGCCTGGCGCTGTTCTTCTTCACGTTTTTGGCGTGCGAGTATCTCTTTGACGTGCGCATGGCCGAGTTCGTGTCTCCGAACGAGGTCGTTATTTATGAGAGCCTTGTCATCGGCGCGAGCGTGATTGGCTTCTTTGTGCGTCCCGTTCTGTACTATCGCCGTCCCCATGCTATCGACGCGACGAGTGACATCACGGGCGTTTTGCTGGTGGCGGCATTGCTGCTGTTGATTGTGGCGGTTCAGGTTGAGGTGGTAATTGCCGGCGGTTTGGTGGCGTGCTGCGCGCTGGGCTACTGCGGATCGACTGCCCACGCAAACTTTGCACGGCGCTTTGCGCGGACGCCCTGCTTGGCGCGTGCCGCCGCACTTTCCTACGCCATGGGCGTTCTGGTGCAGGTGCTCAACCACATGGTGATGCCTGCCGGCATTCCTCAGCAGGCTGTTCTGGTTGTCTGTGCGACCGCGCAGGTGGCGTCGCTCCACGGCGCCCGACGCGCCAAGCTGCGCGACGAGTCCGATCCCAGCTTTGAACCCAGTGTTGCCGGGCTTTCGGTAGATGCTTTGGAACATGGCGCCAAGTGGCAAGACGATCCCGAGGCAAAGGCGGCATTCCGTCGTGCCGTAGTTCGCCTGACCGTAGCGACGGCGTACCTTTCCGGCGTATTCGCCGCTCTCAACGCGGGCTTCACGACCTTGCATGCTGTCGGAGCCGTTGATTTGGGTGACTGGCCGCGCCTGCTGCTTGTCGTGAGCTCGTTGGCTGCCGGCGTCCTATTTGACCTGCACGGCCGCTCGTATATGAATATCGGCATGACATGTGCCGCCATACTGTCCACGCTTTCGTTCTTTGTGCTCATCGTCGATGGCAATGGCGGCAACGAGCTTGCTGCCACGATTATCTTTTATCTGGGCTCGGGCTTTTTCGTGGTGTTCTTTACCACAAAATATGCCGCCGTCTCGCTCTATGCGCGCTGGTCATATTTTTGGCCGTGCATGGGTCGCGTCGTCAACAACGTGTGCTCGATGTTCGTGACGGCGCCGGCAGTGGCGATTATCTCGAGTCAAAATGTGCTGGCTGCGGTCGGTGCGGCGCTCGTGATGTTTGTGGGCATTGCGATTACGCTGCTGGGGCAGTTGGGGCAACGAGCCGATGATGCCGCGATGCGGGACGGACCGCCGCTTGCCACCGACGATCTTGGTGGGGATCTTGCGCCCACATGCTCCGACCCCGAGCCCGTGGAGGCAGCGGAGCTCACGTCCGATGAACGCCTCGATGCTTTCGTCGCCACCTTTGGGCTTACAGAGCGCGAGCGCGATATTCTTGAGGTCTTGGTCGTTTCGGACCAGAGCGTTCAGGACATCGCCACAACGCTCTTCCTTTCGCGCTCCACGCTCTATCGCCACATTTCCTCGATCAACAAAAAGGCCGGTACCGCCTCGCGTGTGGCCCTTATCAACTTCTTCTGGTCCTGGACACCCAAGGACTAGCTAATCTCCCAATAAGTTGCGGTGGAATAGTCCCTAAATTAAAGTCACGGGGCTTTAAACAGGAACTATTTCACCGCAACTGCTGGGGGGATAGACTGCGGCGGCGGCAGAGGCAACGGCAGCGGCGTTGGCAGCTGTGGTAGTGGCAACGGCAGCTGGCAGGGTGTTTTCCGTCTACTTGCTACAGCAGCTCGCCGTGGCGGGCAATGTAGCGGCGCTTTGCCAGCTGGGTGAGCGCGATATAGGCGGTAACGATGCCAATGAGCAGCCCAAAAAAGCTCGTGGGCAGCGGCATGAGGCCGAGCGCATCGGCGATGGGGCTTGCCGGCAGCCAGGTGACGAGCGCCAGGCCCAGCACGGTAAGAACGCACAATGCGGGCGCGGCGTGGTCGCGCGGGCTCGGCAGATTCGGGGAGCGCAACATGTGGACCACGAGTGTCTGCGACCACATGGACTCGACAAACCAGCCGCTCTGGAAGAGCGCAGCAAAGGTCGCCATACCCGCGACGTCGCCCGCGGCGGCAAGCTCGGACCAGCTTGCGTCCACGGCGGCGGGGCACACGACAAAGAAGAGCGCGGCGAAGGTCACGATGTCAAACAGCGAGCTCACGGGGCCCAGCTCGAGCATAAAGCCCTTGATGGACGCGGCGTCCCAGGCACGCGGGCGGGCAGTCCAGGCGTCATCGACGGTGTCCCACGGCAGTGCGATGCACACGATCTCGTAGACCAGCGACAGCAGTACCAGCTGCAGGGCGCTCATGGGCAAAAACGGCAAGAACAGGCTCGCGACGGTCACGGACAGCACATTGCCAAAGTTGGAGCTCACCGTGGTCTTGAGGTACTTGAGCAGGTTGCCGTAAGTGCGGCGGCCTTCGATGGTGCCGCGCTCGAGCACGCCCAGGTCCTTCTGAAGCAAGATGATATCGGCGGATTCCTTGGCAATATCGACGGCCGAATCGACCGAGATGCCGCAATCGCTCGCACGCATGGCGGCGGCGTCGTTGATGCCGTCGCCCATAAAGCCCACGGTGTGGCCGAGCATCTCGCGCATGACACGTACCAGGCGCGCCTTCTGCAGCGGCGAGAGCTTGGCGAAGAGGTGGGTTTTCTCGGCGCGCTTGGCAAGTTCGGCGTCATCGAGCGCATCGATCTCGGAGCCGAGCAAGACGTTGCTCGCATCGATACCAATCTGCTCGCAGACGGTGGCGGCGACGCGGTCGTTGTCGCCGGTTAGGACCTTGACCGCCACGCCCTTGGCCTCGAGGGTGGCGACGGCGCCCGCGGCACTTGCTTTGGGCGGATCGAGGAAGGCCAAAAAGCCCATCAGCACCATGTCGCACTCGTCGGCGATGCCAAACTCGCCCACGCAGCGCGGATTGGTCTTCTGCGCCACGGCAATTACGCGTAGGCCCTCGGCGTTAAGTCCGGCGATCTGCTTGCGAATCTGGGCGAGCTTCTCGTCGGTGAGCGGCTGAGCGATGCCATCGATCTCGACAAAGGAGCAGATCTCGAGCATTTCCTCGGCAGCGCCCTTGGTAACCATCTGGGTTTTGCCTTGGGCGTCGGCGACAACTACGCTCAGGCGACGGCGCGAGAAATCGAAGGGAACCTCGTCGACCTTGGTGTAGCGGTCGCGCAGGCTCTGGCCCAGCATGGAATCGGGTGCGACGGTCGAGGGCGTCACATCGGCACGGTCGATTACGGCCAGGTCGATAAGATTTTTGAGGCCGGTCTGGAAGAAGCTGTTCAAAAACGCATGGCGCAGCACGCGCGCGTCCTCGTTGCCATCGGTGTTGAGGTAGCGCTCGAGCACGATGCGGTCTTCGGTGAGGGTGCCGGTCTTGTCGCAGCACAGGACGTCCATCGCTCCGAGGTTTTGAATCGCCGGCAGCTCCTTGACGATAACCTGGCGACGGGCGAGGTCCTTGGCGCCCTGCGACAGGCTCGTGGTCACGATGACGGGAAGCATCTGCGGCGTGATGCCCACGGCCACGCTCGTGGCGAACAGCAGCGCGTCGATGACGTTGCCCTTGGTGGCGGCGTTGATGGCAAAGACGGCCGGCGCCATAACGAGCATCAGGCGCACCAGCAGCATGGAGACGCTCGAGACGCCGCGGTCAAACGCGCTCTTTTCGCCGCGCCCGTTGAGCATCTTGGCGATGCCGCCCAGGTAGGTGTCCGAGCCGGTGGCAACGACAAGCGCCATGGCGGCGCCGTTTTGCACGGAGGTGCCGGTAAAGACGATGTTCTTGCAGGCAGAGAGTGGCAGTGCGGAGCCGTCGGCGCCCTCGACGACGGTGACGGCGGTGGTCTTCTCGACGGCCTCGCTCTCGCCGGTGAGTGCGGACTCGATCACAAACAGGTCGCGCGCGGTGATGATGCGGGCATCTGCCGGCACCATATCGCCGGCAGAGAGACGGATTACATCGCCGGGGACGAGCTCGTCGAAGGGGATCTCGATGCGCTCGCCGTCGCGCAGGGCGGTGCAAGTGTTGGAGACCAGGTCCTTGAGGGCCTCGGCCGCATTGCCGCTGCGGGCTTCCTGGATAAACTTCATGCCGCCCGATACCAGCAGCATGATGCCGATGACGATGACCGTGGAGGGGTCGCGCTGCGGCTCGGGTGCGGCGAGCACGTCGATGTAGAGCGAGACCAGTGCGAGCGCGGCGAGGATGCCGGCGAAGGGATCGATGAACGCGTCGGCGATGCGGCGGGCGAGCGTTTTGGTCGTTGCCTCGATGGTGTTGGGGCCGACGGCGTTCAGGCGCTCAGTTGCCTGCTCGACGGTGAGGCCGTTTGCCGTGGCGTCAAGCAGTACGAGGGCGTCCTCGGCACTATGGGTGGCGGCGAATATGGTGTTCTTGGACAGGCCGGTATGAGCGGCAGGGCGCGCCGTGCGGCGGCGCTTGGAGATGGCTTCGAGTACCGTGACGGTTTTGAGCATCAGCATAGGGTCCTCCTTGTTGAGGGGAGTTAGCGTACGTGTCGTATTTGCTTCAAAAAACCTAGATGTCGCTCACGTCAAGCTCTTGAGCCCACAAAGGGTGCAGCGCGCCTTTGCGGTGGTTTTGGCGATCTGCCGGTGGCGTTTATGCGTGTGCGGAGTCCTCGCGGCGTGCCGAGGGCGACATGCAGGTTTTTCGACTAGGACTGCCTTCCATGGCACACCTCCTAAAGGCTGAGCGCAGCGCGCTTTGGGTATCTCGTACCCCTTTTTAATCCGCCCGTATTCTTGATGAGGGGGTTTGACATGTCAACCCCATTGTTCGGAAAACCATTCCCCCTGACAAAGCCTTTACAGAATGCCGTGGCCCCAAAGCGCGCCCGCATCGACGCTTCGCCTGCGCTAAACTGGAAGGCACGTACGCGATTACGAGAGGAGCCCGCATGGAGGCTTACAAGCAAGAGTTCATCAAGTTTATGGTTGAGTCCGACGTTCTTAAGTTCGGCAGCTTTACACTCAAGAGCGGCCGTCAGTCCCCGTTCTTTATGAACGCCGGCGCTTACGTGACGGGCTATCAGCTCAAGAAGCTGGGCGAGTATTACGCCCAGGCCATCCACGATAACTTTGGCGACGACTTTGATGTGCTGTTTGGACCGGCCTACAAGGGTATTCCGCTGGCCGTCGTGACCGCAATTGCCTACCACGAGCTGTACGGCAAGGAGGTCAAGTACTGCTGCGACCGCAAGGAGGCCAAGGACCACGGTGCCGATAAGGGCAACCTGCTGGGTTATGAGCCCAAGGACGGCGACCGCGTGATTATGGTCGAGGATGTCACCACCAGCGGCAAGTCCATCGACGAGACCTATCCCAAGGTCAAGGCTGCTGCCGATGTCGAGATTAAGGGCCTGATCGTGTCCCTCAACCGCATGGAGGTCGGCAAGGGCGGTGTGACCACCGCGCAGAAGGAGATCGAGGCCAAGTACGGTTTCCCCGTCGCGAGCATCGTCTCCATGGCTGAGGTCGTCGAGACCCTCTACAACCACGAGATCGACGGCAAGGTTGTCATCGACGACGAGCTCAAGACCGCCATCGACGCCTACTACGAGCAGTACGGAGCACGTTAGTTACGGCGTTTTACCAAACGCCGTAACTGCTCGACGCTGCGCGGGCCGCATTTGGACAATCTGACGTTCAACTTCAAGGGCGCGACCAGAAGGTCAGCGCCCTTTCGTTTCACGTCACCTTGTCTCAAATGCGACCCGCTCGCTGTCCGTTCTCTACCTGCGGCGTCGTCTTGCTCCGAATGCGGCCCGTTCGCTGCCGTTGCCAAGGCATCGGCGTTGCCGGACTAGTCATTGGGGACGTTCATAAATGACTACTCAGGAATGAGCGTGGATAATCTCCCGTTTTTGGCCTGTGTGCGGGCTCAAAGTGGGAGATTATCCACGCTCGTTAGTTAAGCGTCCGAAAATCCACACTCGCCAAACCTACCAAAAAGGGACGGTTTTATTTTGGCACGTTTCGGTCGGTATCAGGAAGTGTCAGGGACGGGGCGGCGGCAGGACTCGAGAGCGAAAAGAAGTATCGGGTTTGGTGCGCCCGCTTCTGCCCGTCCCGCGCGTGGGCGATACTCGGCTTATCGAACCGCGATGCAAAGGAGATGCTCATCCCACGAGCACTACCGAGAAGGGCTTGCGATTCGAGCCCTCGCCTTAGTATTTTGGTCATTTGGCACTATAATTACCGTAGGCATGCGCACAACGTTGCGCTTAATCAAGAGGAGAAAACGTATGGGTCTGTTTGATATGTTCAAGAAGAAGGCTGAGCCCGCGGCTGCCGCTGCTCCGGCCTCCATCTCTGCTTCTGCCGGCGCCGACGTGCTGTGCTCGCCCGTCAAGGGCAAGGTCATCAAGATGGCCGACGTGCCCGATCCCGTCTTTGGCGGCGAGGTTCTGGGCAAGGGCTGTGCCGTGTGGCCCGAGGACGATCTGGTCTACGCTCCCTGCGACGGTAAGGTGACCGTCACCATGGGTCACGCCGTGGGTCTGCAGTCCGATAGCGGCATCGAGGTTCTGGTGCACGCTGGCGTCGATACCGTCAACATGAACGGCGATGGCTTCGAGGGCTTCGTCAAGGCCGACGACGTTGTGAAGGCTGGCCAGCCCATACTCAAGATCGACCGCGCCAAGATCGCCGCTGCCGGTTACAAGGACTGCGTCGTCGTGGCCGTGTCCAACACCGCCGAGTTTGCCGATGTCGAGCTCACCGTCGAGGCAGAGTCCGCCGTCGCCGCCGGTGACGCTATCGTCAAGGTCGTCCGCAAGTAAACTGCGGCGTCCAAAGGATGTGCAAGGGTGGTCGGGTTTTCCAGCCACCTTTTTTATTGCACCGTGGGGAAGCGTTTTATTGCACGTTGGGCGGGCTTGCAAACCGTTCGGACGCTAAAACGAACCGACCACGCCTTCGCGTTGCCGAGGGTGTTCATAAGTGGATAGTATGGGCTTACTTATTACAACGTGTGCCGCGTCCGGGAAGCGCGGTGCCGCTCATTGGGAGGAACAACATGAAAAAGAAGCTGCTGCTTGCGCCCCTCATGGCCGTCTTGGTTGCATGTGTGGTCGTGCTTTCCGGCTGTGGAGGTCCTTCGGTTGAGGAGCTCATCACCGAGGATCTTACGACGCAGTTTGACGAGGTCAAGAACGGTGGCGACGACTTCCTTTCTGGTCTGGAGGAGGCTTCGGGCGACGAGTTCGAGCAGCTGGGTATCGATCCCAAGGAGTATGCCAAGACCTATCTCGAGGGCTTTGACTACAAGATCGGCGACGTGACGGTCGACGAGGACAAGGGTGTCGCGACCGCCGAGGTCTCTATCACCTGCAAGTCTATGAACAAAATCGTCGAGGACTTCTCCACCCAGTATCAGGAGAAGGTCGCCGCGCTTGATACGGTTCCTTCCGATGACGAGCTGTACAAGATGGCCGGTCAGGTTATGGTCGATGTGACCAAGGCCACCGAGCCCAGGAAGACCACGGTTATCTTCAAGTACACCTGCAACGACGACGGCGAGTGGTCTGCCGACGACTCCGTCAACTCCGAGATGATGGATGCAATGCTGAGCTAGTTCGTTGCGCGGTAGTTCGTTACGGCGTTTTACCAAACGCCGTAACTGCTCGACGCTGCAAACGCCCCTAAGCGGCAATCTGACGTTCAATTTCAAGGGCGCGACCAGAAGGTCAGCGCCCTTTCATTTCACGTCACCTTGCTCGCTTAGGGGCGTTTTCGCTGTCCGTTCTCTACCTGCGGCGTTGCCGTGGTGGTCATTGGGGCGGCACTTGGGGACGTTCCTTTTCTGCCGGCAGTTGGGGACACTCCTTGTGCCAGCGTTGCATCGAGTGCTTGGGAAGATGCAACCCGGTTTTTGGTCAAATTCCGGGTCGCGGTTTCCGGATGGGGCGGGTAGCGGAAACTGCGACCCGGAATATTGCTCTGAAGTGGGATGCGGTTTCCCTGATGCGCCTCAAACGGAAAGCGCATCCCATTCCGGAGCTTCAAAACGGGATGCGCTTTCCGCGCGGAAGAATTGTCGCAGCTGCGTTAAGCAGTGTCGCTCGTTACTCGCCCAGGATTAGCGCTGCGAGCTCGCCCTGGGTGTCCACCACGTAGTCGGCGCCGGCGGCTTCCAGCTCTGCGCGGCCGCGGAAGCCCCAGCTGACGCCCGCACTCTTAAGGCCGGCGTTGTGGCCGGTCAGGATATCGACATTGGAATCGCCTACGTAGAGCGTGGTCGCCGGGTCGGCGCCTAGCTCTTCCATCACATGCAGCGTGACGGGTGCTTCGGGCTTGGGCGGAAACGCATCGACACGGCCCTGCACCAGCGCAAAGCGCTCGGAACCAAAATACTTTTCGATAAGCGGAGCCGCCGAGACGTGGTCCTTGTTAGTGAGCACGGCAAGCTGAACGCCCGCGGCGCGCAAGCGGTCGAGCATCTCGATCGTGCCGGCATAGGGAGCGGTGTGGTCTTCCTTGTGCTCGCCGTAGTAAGCCCTAAACTCGGCAAGCGTCTGCTCAAACATGCGGCCGTCGCCTGCGTACTCGGCGGGCATAAAGCGCTCAACCAGCTTGAGCATGCCGTTTCCCACCTTGTAGCGGTACTCGTCAACGGCAAACGTGGGCCAGCCGTGCGCCTCGCAGGTATGGTTGCCGGCGGCCGCCAGGTCCTCGAGCGTGTTGAGAATGGTGCCGTCCAGGTCAAAGATCACATGGGAAAAAGCTGCTGCCATGGGTGCTCCTGCCGCTTGAGTTGTAAAACGCACCCCATGATACTGGGCATGCGTGCCGGGCATGTTTGGAATCTGAATATCTTTAATAGCCCTGAGCCTTTGTCGTTAGCAAATTCTCGGCAGCTGCTCTCCTACGAGCATGTCGAGGATGCGGGTCGAGCCCCAGCCGGTGCGCACGCGCACGGCGGGATGGGCGCCCTCGGCAAGTGGCAGCACGCGGCCGATGATGGCGGCATTCTCGCCGTAGCGGGCGGCGCGCATGGCGCTCAGCGCGGCATCGGCTTGCTCGGCCGGCACGACGGCAACCATCTTGCCCTCGTTTGCCACCTGCAGCACATCGTAGCCGAGCATCTCGCAGGCGGCCTGCACGTCGGGACGCACGGGCACGGCATCCTCGTCGATCTCCATGGCAACGCCGCTGGCCTGCGCAAACTCGTTGAGCGTCGAGGCCAGGCCACCGCGCGTGGGGTCGCGGAAGCAGCGTGTGTCGGGTGCTGCGGAAAGCACATCGGCAATCAGGTGGTTGAGCGGCGCGGCGTCGCTTTCGATGGTGCTCGAAAACGCCAGACCCTCGCGTTGGCTCATGATAGCGATGCCGTGGTCGCCCAGTGTACCCGAGACCAGGATGACATCGCCGGGCTGGCAGTTTGCGCCGCTGAGCGCCACGCCCGCAGGCACCTCGCCCACGCCGGCGGTATTGATGTAGACGCCGTCGGCCCCGCCGCGCTCGACCACCTTGGTGTCGCCCGTGATTATGGACACGCCCGCCTCGCGTGCCGTCTCGGCCATCGTCTGCACAATCTGGCGGAGCCTATCCATGGGATAGCCCTCTTCGAGGATAAAGCCGCACGATAGGTAGCGCACGTTGGCGCCCGAGGTCGCGACGTCGTTGACGGTTCCGCACACGGCGAGGCGGCCGATGTTGCCACCGGGGAAGAACTGCGGCGAGACTACAAAGCTGTCGGTCGACATGGCGATGCGCCCGCTCGCGGGCAGCGCGGCGACGCCGGCGTCGTTGCCTTCGAGCAGCTCGGGCGACCCAAAGGCATCCAAAAAGACCTCATCGATGATGCGTTTCATCATCTGGCCGCCGGAGCCGTGGCCCAGCAGGACGGTGCTATCGGTAACGCTATGGGACATATCGAAAACTCCAATCGTGGGTGGTGCCGGTGTGCGGGTGTGTCCGGGCTAGTCGCGGTAGCGGTAGTACGCCGCGCAGCTACCTTCGGAGCTCACCATGCAGGGGCCGACGGGGTGTTCGGGCGTACATGCGTGGCCGAACAGCGGGCAGTCGCTTGGTGTGATGGCACCGCGCAGCACGTCGCCGCAGCGGCATCCGCGTGGCTCAACCGTCGGTTCAATGGGCACGTCAAAGCGGGCGCCGGCATCAAAGCGCGCGAATTCGGGTCGGATGGAAAGACCCGAATTGGCAATCGCTCCCAGCCCGCGCCACGTGGCGTCGCACGGCTCAAATACCTGCTCGACCAGCTGGCGCGCCACGGGATTGCCGTCGGCATTGACGCCGCGACGGTAGGCGTTGTCGATCGCGGGCTGCCCCTCAACAACCATCTGGACCAGCATGCAGATACCCTGCAAGATGTCGACCGGCTCAAATCCCGTTACCACGCCTGGAGTCTTAAACTCGTCGACCAAAAAGCCAAAGGGGGCCAAGCCCGTGATGGTGGCGACGTGGCCCGGCAGGATAAAGCCGTCGATGGCGGTCTCGGGGTCGTTGGCGATGGCGCGCAACGCCGGCGGCGTGGTCTTGTGGGCGCAATAGACCGAGAAGTTCAAAAGCCCGCGCGCCTCGGCCTCCAAGATGGCGGCGGCGATGGTGGGCGTCGTAGTCTCAAAGCCCACGCCCATAAAAATGACCGGGCGATCAGGGTTTTGCTCGGCAATGTCGAGCGCGTCGAGCGGGGAGTACACAATGCGAATATCGCGCCCCGCCGCCTTTTGCGCGGCGAGCGAGGTGGATGATCCGGGCACGCGCATCATGTCGCCAAAGGTGGTGATGATGGCGCCGTCTATGTTGGCGAGCGCGATTGCGTGGTCGATGTCGCGGTTGGCGGTGACGCAGACGGGGCAGCCCGGGCCGCTCAGCAGCTTGAGCCCTGCCGGCATAATGGAGCGAAAGCCATAGCGGCCGATGCTCACGGTATGCGTGCCGCAGACTTCCATAAGGTTGATGGTGCGGTCGCCGACAAGCTCATGAATGCGCTCGATGAGCTCGCGAGCCAGCTTGGGATCGCGGAATGCCGAGAAATCGATACCGGAGCGCGCCGGCTGCTCGGGCGCCACTAGTAAGCCTCCGCCGGGTTGGTGGTCAGCTGGTCTTCTTCGACCAGCTCGGACATGGCATTAACAAGCTCGAGCGTTTCCTGTGCTTCCTGCTCGTCGACAATCTGGATGCCAAAGCCGGCGTGTACGAGAATATAGTCGCCAACCTGCGCCGTCGGCACGAGTCGCAGCGACACGGGGCGCTCGATGCCCATCATGTCGACGGTGGCCTTGAGGTCGTCGTCGCGTTTGACTACTTTACCGGGAACGGCAAGGCACATATTGTTCCCCTTTTATACGCTTTGCGCTGGACGGGCGCTCAATAATCCATCAGTTGATGGTAGCGCTCGCGGGCGCTGCGGGCAAACGCGCTACACCTGTGAGACGGCGGCTTGCGGGCTGACCGAACAGCCTACTGCGATGCAACCTGCGCAAGACGAGCGCTTGCGACTGCCGCCTGACCGTAGGCGATGCAGCCGTCGTTAACGGGCACGGTTTGGGGAATCAAGACAGTGAGACCCATGCTTTTGAGCGCGCGGGTGAGGAGCTGGAGCAAAAGTCGGTTCATGAATACGCCGCCCGAGAGCGCGACGGTATCGATGCCTTCGCGCGCACAGATTTCGCGTGCGATTCGTGCCGAAGAGCGCGCGATGGCGATATGGAAGTCGAGCGCGAGCCTGTAGGCCGCAGTGCCGGCCCCGGTTCCCTCCAAAAGCGCCTCAATAAGCGATCTGGAGTTTAGAACATGGCAGGCGTCCGGACGGGATGATTCGGTTACGGAAAAGCCGGCTATATTGCCGGCGGGGCAGGCACTTTCACTGCTGAGCGCGCGCCAGGCGGCAGCCTCAAGCTCGATGGCGGGTTCGCCCTCGTAGGTTGCCTTGTCGCAGATGCCCAGAATTGCTGCCGCGGCATCAAAGAGACGCCCCATGCTGCTGGTACGCGGGCTGTTGATGCCGCGCTCGATCATGGTGGCTGTCACGCTGCGCGTTTGCTCGTCGAGGCTGTCCAAAAGCCGAGCGGCACCTGGGTGCTCGAGCAGACCGAGCTCACTGAGCAGGGCAAAGGCGTTGCGGCGGGCGTCGCGCACGGAGGCCGCCCCGCCGGGGAGCGCCCAGGTGCGCAAATGCGCGGCGCGTTCAAAGCCGCCAAGGCTGGCAACAAGAAACTCGCCGCCCCAAATGGTCCCATCGGTGCCGGCGCCGGTGCCGTCAAAGGCGATGCCAAGGACACGCGCGTCGGTTGTAAGCTGGCCCGCGGCGATGGCCTCGGCCATTACGCTCGCGATATGCGCATGATGGTGCTGCACCTCGACGAGTGGCAGATTGCATTTTCGCGCCTGCTCGCGCGCCCACTGGCCCGATAGATAGCTGGGGTGTAAATCGCAGGCCAAGGCGGCGGGCGCCAAATCAAAGAGATCTTCCAAGCGCGTGCGCGCGGCGTTCCAGGCATCGAAGGTCCCGCCGTTTTCAACATCGCCGATATGCTGCGACACAAAACAGGTCGCCTCGCTGTTCGTCCCTTCGCGCGTGAGCGCAATCGTGGCCTTTTGTTGTGGCCCGCAGGCGAGCACGCAGGACGGAGCGCCGTCGAGCGCCGGCAACGGCAGCGGCTGGGGTGCATATCCGCGAGCGCGGCGAACGGGCATAATGGCGCCGTCGACCACGCGCACTACAGAGTCGTCGTAGCGCGAGAGGATCGCGCGGTCGTTACCGAGCAGCGCGTCGGCGATGCCGGCGGCAACGAGGTGTTCCCAGGCAAGGTCGTCGTCGGTCTCGATGGGTTCTTCGCTCAGGTTTCCGCTGGTCATGACGAGCGCGTGCATACCGCAGGCTTCTGCCGCGGCAAGCAACAGATGTTGAAGCGGCGTATAGGGGAGCATGACGCCGAGCTCAGGAAGGTCGTGCGCGACAGATGGCGCGAGAGCGAGGATGTCGGGGGAACCGCCGTTGCCCTCGCCAACAGTGCGCCGGCGCAGCAGCACAATGGGGCGGATACTGCCAGCGAGCAGATTGCGTTCAGCATCGTCGATATGACACAGGCGCCCGGCATCGGCAAGACTGCGAACCATGACGGCAAGTGGCTTGTTGCTGCGACGCTTGCGACGGCGCAGCTCGCGCACCGCTTGTTCGTTGGCAGCATCGCAGGCCAGGTGGAATCCGCCCAGGCCCTTGATGGCGACGATGCCACCGCTGGCCAGCAGCTCAACGCAGCGCTCGATGATAGCGTCGCTGGCCTCGCGTGTGGTGCCGACGGTCGGTGTCGCGGACGAATTCCCGCACGCATTGCCGTTTACAGCCTCGCGCCACGTAATATGCGGCCCGCAATCAAAGCAGGCATCGGGTTGCGCGTGAAAACGCCGGTCGAGTGGGTCGGCATACTCCGCAGCGCACTTGGGACACATGGGAAAACGGTCCATCGAGGTAGCCGCTCGATCGTAAGGTAGCGAGCGGATGATGGTAAAGCGTGGGCCACAGTTAGTGCAGTTGATAAAGGGGTAGTGATAGCGTCGGTCGGCGGGATCGAACAACTCGCGCAGGCAATCGTCACAGGTGGCGATATCGGGCGAGACGAGCGTCGTGTGCGCGGTCTGGTCCTGCGATGCTACGATGCGAAAGCCCTGTTCATTGGCGGCATCCCAACCGTTGGCTGCCAGGTCCACAACCTCGACATACTCTACGCGAGCTGCCGCAGGCGCATGCTCAGAAAGCGCGGCAACAAAAGCATCGAGCGCATCGGCCGGAGCGTGCGCCTCGATATGCACGCCGTCGCCCGCATTGAGCACCCATCCGCAAATGCCATGCGCCATGGCCTCGCGATACACAAACGGCCGCATGCCGACGCCCTGCACAATGCCCGTCACATGAATATGCACATGCCGCATGCGACACCCCTCATCAAAACCGACCAAAATAGACAGGTTTATTTTGGTAGGTAAAACGCTAAACCTGCCAAAACAAACCTGTCCCTTTTTGGCAGGTGCGCTGCGAGAAATCCCGCTACAGCCCCAGGCTCTGCTTGGTGGCGGCGCAGGTGAGCTCGCCGTGCTTAACGCCGCGCAGGCCCAGCAGGCGGTCGGCTAGTTCGTAGACGCGCTCGCCGCGACCCTTGAGCGCCAGAATCTCCAAACAGTTGTGGTGATCCAGATGCACGTGCATGGTCGATACGATCTCGTCGGTGTAGTCGTGCTGCACTTCGTCCAGGCGGCGCGTCAGATCGCCGGTGTGATGGTCGTAGATCATGGTGAGCGACCCGATAACGTGCTCATCGGGCGTGCGCATCTGCTCTTTGGCGATCGAGGCGCGAATCAAATCGCGCACGGCCTCGGAGCGGTTGGCCACGTCGCCGCGGCGCGCGATCTGCTCGTCAAAACGGCGCAGCAGGTCGTCGGGTGCGGTAACCGAAAAACGGACCAGCTCGGAGCCGGAGCCACTACAGTGGCAGCCCGCGTCACCGTCCGCCCCGTGCGGATGCTCGTGCTCGTACCCGCAGCAGTGCTCGTGTTCGGCCACCTTACACCAGCTTCACGGAGCCGACGGAGTTGTGGTCGGCCTCGATGGCTTCCTCGTAGCCCTCGAGTGCGTCGTGGGCCTCGTGGAGCGCGGCCATGGCGGCCTCGAGCTTGGCGCCGATGCGCTCCATGTCAAAATTCTCGGTCGCATGCAGCAGCTGATGGCTCCACTCGTGAGCGAGCTCGATGGTGTCGTCGACCTGCTTGACGCTCATGGCAAGCTGGCTCATGTTCATTCCGACGTCATGCATGGGAAATCTCCTTTTGTATGGGGCAGTTCAGTGGTTCAGATTTTACTACGCCCGCTCTGCGTGCAGCTGCATAAGAAAACGGGTACGAGTCTGTGCGACTCGCACCCGTTCACTGGGGGCTGTTTGTGACTACCATACTATCCGTGGTTGCACTCGGTGCATCTAGAAGTCCGGCGAGCGGTGCAAAAGCGCTCATGGGCGGCAGGCAGACGGCAACATGTAACAAGCGTATTACAGATGCTTTTCCAGCAGCGCCTGCAGCCTCGCCTTGGGCAGAGCGCCAACTGAGCGGTCAATCTCCTCGCCGTTCTTAAACACAACCAGCGTGGGGATGCTCATGACGCCATACTTCATGGCCAGGTCCTGGTTGTCGTCGACGTTGCATTTGGCAACGGCAAGCTTGCCCGCCAGCTCATCGGCAACCTCGTCAACGATGGGCGAGAGGGATCGACAGGGCCCGCACCACGGTGCCCAAAAATCGACCAGCACGGGCAGGCTGTCGTTAACGATGGAATCGAAGTTCTCGGGGGTAATCTGATTAATGTCAGCCATGGTGACCTCCATAATGCGACGCGGCTTGGCCGCGTAAAACTCAGTACGACCGTGCTTATACCCAGCCGCCCGCAAAGCAACCACTCGCGGGCAGCTCTTTTATATAATGGTGGGCACGCAAACGATTGGAGAGCGCATGTCCACGTCACAAAGCCAGAAAAAAGAAGCCATCGCCCAGGCGACCGAGCAGGAGCTCGCATCGCTCGCGGGCCGTGGCGTGCGTATCGCGGGCAACGCGTGCTCGCCGATCGTGCTGGTCAAAGGCGATTTGGACGAGGCCGAGCGTTCGGGTGGCGAGCTTGCCGCCGGCCCGGATGGCGCGGCGTTGCGCAAGGCGCTTGGGGCCATCGGCTACGCGCCCGAGGATTTTTGCGTGCTGGCAAGCGTCGCCGGCGTGGGTGACGGAGCGGTCGCGGTGGGCGAGACTCTGCCGTGCGAGCTGTTCCGCGAGGCGCTCGAGGCCTTGGACCCCGAGGCGGTCCTGCTGCTGGACGATCGCGCGGCCGATACCATGCGCGAGACCTATGCCGACATGCTTGTGGCAATCGACGACTTCGACACCGCCATGCTCAAGCCCGGTTTGGTCGCCCGTGTGCAGGGTCGCCGCGTGCTTGCGCTCGACGGTTTTGAGGCGGCGCTCACTGACAAAGCCGCCAAGCAGCGCATGTGGGCATACATCAAGCAGCTGACCCCGGCAGCCGCTCCGCTGTAGCGAGGCTGGCGGCAGCCCCTACATCACGGCGCGCAGCTCAAACCGATCGCCGTTAATGCGGAACTGGCAGTTGCCGTTCATGCGCTCCACGGCAAGTTTGATGCTCCTGGTGCCAAAGCCGTGGCCCGCATGCCGGGTCACGGGCATGCCGTCGACCATGCGCGGCGCGCGGTCAAACGTGTTGGAAACTAACAGCAGCAGCTGGCCGTCCTCTAATCGCAGGTCAAAGTCAACGAATCGCTTTCCTTGGGGTGCGGCGCTTGCGGCGGTGATAGCGTTTTCCAAGGCATTTGAGAGCACGCTAAACAGGTCGGCGTCACCTACGTGGATGGTTTCGGGTACGGCGGCGCGCAGGTTGGCGGTAATGCCGTTTCTATTGATATCGGAGTTAAATGACGAAAGCGCGATGTTTACGGTCTCGTTGGCGCAGAAGCGGCGTACGGCGGTGCGGTCGCCGGCTTCGCAGAGTTCGTCGATGCGTTTGAGTGCCTCGTCGGTGTGCCCCTCCTCAATTAAAGCGGCCAGGCCGCGTAGGAAGTGGCGCATGTCGTGGCGAAGAATCGACAGCTCGCGCCCAGATTGACGCCAGGCCTCGAGCTCTTTGATGGCGGCGCTGTCGCGGGTTTCGAGCATCCAGCGCTCTCGCTCGGCGGTTTCCTTTTCTTCGTATTCGCGCAGGTAAACGGCAAGGAACATAAGATAGAAGGCACAGAGCGCAAATGCCAAAAACTCAACCGTCACCACCGAGCCCGAGTGGAACAGTGTGGTGTAGACGTTGGTGACATAGTCAAAGACGTAATAGACGAGCGGCAGGATTAAAAGGATGCCCAGCTCGGTGGTGCTTTTAATCGCCAAGCGTGGACCGATGTCGCCGGCCCAATGCAACAGGACGGCAAAGACGGCGAGTGTGGTCGCGATGCGCGCCAGATAGTACGCGATCTGAGAATCGGTTGCGGCAAATGCGGCGATGCCCATCCAATTGCTGAACTGGCAGCTCAGATAGGCACTCGTAATGCCGAGCACGGCAAGCAGCGGGCTCAGGCGGTAGCGCGCGCACAAATAGATGACGAGCGGCAGATGCACGACGAGCGGATATACCTGGCGGGCGAAAAGCTCGCCGCCGACGGCATTGGCGAGGCCAAATGCGCATCCGGTTACGGCACCGACCAGCACCAGTTCAAGCGCATGACGCCGGTTGATCTCGACACCGCACAGCGCCGCCGAGGCAAAGACGCCAAAGAGCAGCGTCGTGGCGTGGTGGATTGCCCAAAGGACCATTTCGACCGAGGAGACCATCAGTGTCTCCCACCCTCAAAGCGCACCGCAAAGTAGGCGTCTTGGAACCCCTGCTTGCTGCTGCGCGACAGCGGAATGCACGCGCCGGAACGCATGACGATGTCCGTGCGATCGAAGTGGTCGATGTTGCGCAAGTTGACTTGGTAGCTACGGTGGCATTTAAAGAAGGTGGCATTTTGCGCCAAGCGGTCCTCGACGCTGCGGAACGACTCGAGTGCCTCGATATCGCGTCCGTCGCGCAGGTGGAAGACCACGTGCTTGTTGCGCGCCTCGGCATATTCGATGTCGGACAGGCGCAGGGCGTGGTAGCCAAAGGAAGTTTTGATCACGAGCTCGTCGGTTGCCGTCGGGCGCATGCTCGAAAGCTCGTCGAGTAATCGCGCCAGGCGTTCGTAAGTCACGGGCTTGAGCAGATAGTCGAAGGCGCGGACCTCGTAGGATTCCAGCGCGAACTCGGGCGACGAGGTGAGGAACACCAGGCGCACGGCGGTGTCGGCCTGGCGCAGTTCGCGTGCGGTGTCCATGCCGTTGACGAGCGGCATGATCATGTCGAGCAGAATGATGTCGGCGCGCGATGCGGCATGGCGGGCCAGCAGGTCCTCGCCACGCGTGACGAGCGCAACATCGACCGCCGTGCCCGTCTCGGTCGACCAACGGTCGATCATCCGGTGCAGTCTATCTAGAAAAGCGACATCATCGTCGCAGGCAATAATCTTGAGCATTCGGCCCCCTTAAGTAGTTCGATTTTGCCACATCGGGCACGCGCCGCTTGCGGGGGTGCGGACCGTTTGCGCCCCACGGCGTGCAACTCGCGCCGAGCGGTATTGCGGTGGCGAAAGATGCTTCCTGCGCTATCGAGAGCTCGGCTATCCTCAGCTTGCCAGTTCGAAAATGGACCTGCCATATGATTGAATCTTTATTTCAACTTTACACCTAGGTTTACAGCTGTCTTGTCAGCTGTAAACCTAGGTGTCATACTAAAGGCCCAAGATTCGCCAAAAGAGAGGGGCCTTGATGGCACAGAGCGCGAACATGGATGCGTCGGAGCTTGCACGCGATATCGCGGCCGGCCTAGCATCGGCAACGACGGCAACGGAGCGCGCGGCACTGGTGCCCGCAGAGCTCGTCGAGGCCATTCAGCAACTAAAAACCCAACGTGACGCGGTGATCCTGGCGCACTATTACGTGGCGCCCGAGGTCCAAGCCGTTGCCGATTACGTCGGCGATAGCTTCTACCTGGCAAAGCTCGCCAAAAGCCTGCCGCAGCAGACCATCGTGTTGTGCGGCGTGGAGTTTATGGGCGAGAGCGCCAAGCTGCTCAATCCCACTAAGACCGTGCTGCTGCCCGAGCCGGGCGCGGACTGTCCCATGGCGCACATGGTCAAGCGCGAGACGGTCGACGCGGCGCGCGCCGAGTACGGCGACGACCTGGCCGTGGTGTGCTACGTCAACTCCACGGTTGAGATCAAGAGCTGGAGCGACGTGTGCGTCACCAGCTCCAACGCCGTTAAGATCGTGTCCGAGCTGCCGCAGCAGCATATTCTGTTCATTCCCGACCAAAACCTGGGACGCTTCGTAGCCGAGCAGGTGCCGCAAAAGCACGTCATCCTCAACAACGGCTACTGCCCGCGCCATCACATCATCACCGTCGAGCAGATCGTCGACGCGACGGAGGCCCACCCCGACGCGCTCGTGCTGGCGCACCCCGAGTGCAAGGCCGACGTCCTGGCCGAGGCCGACTACATCGGCTCCACCGCCGGCATCATCAAGTATGCCGAGGAGTCCGACGCGAGCGAGTTCATTATCGTGACGGTCCGCGGCGTGCTCTACGAGCTCGAGCGCCGCTGCCAGGGCACCGGCAAGAAGTTCTACTTCCCCGTGGTGCAGCCCACCTGCGTCAACATGGATCTCATCACGCTCGAAAAGCTCGTGCGCTGCCTGGAGACGGGCGAGGGCGAGGTGCAGATCGGCGTCTCGGACGAGGCAGCAGACCAGGCCAAGCTCACGCTCGACCGTATGCTCGAGTACGCAGCACGCTAGAACAATGTGACATGAGGGACGGTCCCTTATGTCACATTCAAGGGAGAGGATTCCTGTGGAAACCAAGCAATACCCCGATATGGAGTGCGACGTCGTCATTGCCGGCTGCGGCGTGGCGGGCCTGTATGCGGCTCTCAATCTGCCGACGAGCACGCGCGTGATCATGCTCTCCAAGGGTGCGGTCGACGAGTGCGATTCGATGCTCGCGCAGGGCGGCATCTGCGTGCTGCCCGAGGGCTCGGACTACGATGCCTTCTTTGAGGACACCATGCACGCCGGTCACTACGAGAACCGCCGCGAGAGCGTAGACATTATGATCCGCTCGAGCCGCTCGGTCATCAACGACCTGCTGGCGATGGGCGTGGACTTTGAGCGCAAGGCCGATGGCGGCCTCGACTTTACCCGCGAGGGCGCGCACAGCCGCCCGCGCATCGCCTTCCATGCCGACATTACGGGCAAGGAGATCACGACCAAGCTGCTCCAGGCCGTCCGCAAGCTGGACAACGTGCAGATTCTTGAGCACGTGGCCATGACTGACATCCTCACGGCCGAGCGCGATGGGGCCACGGTGTGCACTGGTGTCGTCGCTGTTGCTGTGGACGAGGGCGATTCGGTCCGTCCCGCCGACGAGCTCGCAAATGCCGCCGAGGGCGTGCATACCGGCGGGCCGTTTGAGATTCATGCTCGCCATACGCTGTGGGCGACGGGTGGTATCGGTGGCGTGTACGATCACTCCACCAACTACCCGCAGCTCACCGGCGACGCCTGCTACATCGCGCAGGAGCACGGCATTACGATGGAGCATCTGGACTATGTGCAGATTCACCCCACGGGACTGTTCTCGCCGCAGCCGGGCCGCACCTTCCTGATCAGCGAGAGCTGCCGCGGCGAGGGCGCGATTCTGCTCAACGCCGCCGGCGAGCGCTTTACCGACGAGTTGCAGCCGCGCGACGTGGTCGCCGCTGCTATTCGCGAGCAGATGAAGCAGGACGGCACCGAGCACGAGTGGCTGAGCTTTGCCCCCGTCGAGCGCGACGTGGTGACCGGGCACTTCGCCAACATCCGCGCGCGCTGCCTGGAGGACGGTCGTGACATCCTGGATGAGCCCATCCCCGTCACGCCCACGCAGCACTACTTTATGGGCGGCGTGTGGGTCGACAAGGACGGCCGCACATCGATGCCTGAGCTCTACGCCGCCGGCGAGACGGCCTGCAACGGCGTTCACGGCAAGAATCGCCTAGCTTCCAACAGCCTGCTCGAGTCCCTAGTCTGGGGTCGCCGCGCCGCTTGGCGTATGCGCACCGGCGAGTCGCTGGCCGTGGAACAGGCAGGCGAGCCCGCGCTCGATGGACGCCATCGCGCCTTGAGTTCCGATACCCTTGCAATCGATGATCTGGCCCGTGCCGCCGGCACGCAGGCCGTGGAGGAGTAGACCATGAATCCCATTACCATGAAACTCGTCGTCGATGATCTGATTCTGCAGGCCCTGCGCGAGGACATTACGTTTGAGGACGTGAGCACGGCGAGCGTGTGCCCCACGGCGCGTCCCGCCACGGTGGAGCTCATCGCCAAGGCCGACGGCATCATCGCGGGCCTGGACGTGTTCGCTCGCACCTTTGAGCTGCTGGATTCGCAGAGCTCGGTGCTGTTTGATGTTGCCGACGGTGACGAGGTGCACGCCGGCGACCACGTGGGCCAGGTGCGCGGCGACGCGCGCGTACTGCTTTCGGGCGAGCGCGTGGCGCTCAACTATCTACAGCGTATGAGCGGTATCGCTACCTACACGCACAACATGGCAGCGGCGCTCGAGGGTACCAAGACCGTGCTTGTTGACACACGCAAGACCACGCCGGGCATGCGCGTCTTCGAGAAGGCCGCGGTCGAGATCGGTGGCGGCAGCAACCACCGCTACAACCTGTCGACAGCCGTCATGCTTAAGGACAACCATATCGACGCCGCCGGTGGTGTGACGCGTGCGATCGAGATGGCACGTGCCCACGCATCTTTTACCGCGACGGTCGAGATTGAGTGCGAGAACTTGGACATGGTACGCGAGGCCGTGGAGGCCGGTGCCGATATCATCATGTTCGACAACATGACCCACGACGACATGGCTGCCGCGATTGAGCTTATCGCCGGCCGCGCCAAGACCGAGTGCTCGGGTAATGTGGATGTCAGCAATATCCGCGCGCTCGCCGACCTGGGCGTTGACTTTATTAGCTCGGGGGCATTGACGCACTCTGCGCCGATTCTCGACCTCTCGCTCAAGCACCTGCGTCTGCTGGACGGTAAATAATGGACGCCCGCGAGCGTCGCCGTGCCATCATGGGCGTGCTCGAGGGGGCCACGGAGCCCGTTTCGGGCAGCGCGCTTGCTCGCGAGGTGGGTGTGAGCCGCCAGATTGTCGTGCAAGACATCGCCCTGCTGCGCGCCGATGGGCACGATATCGTGGCGACCAACCGTGGCTATGTGCTGCAGGAGGCCCCCAGCAGCCCCGCCGTGCCCACGCGCTTGGTCAAGGTTCGCCACAGCGTGGAGCAGGCAGGTGATGAGCTCACGAGTATCGTCGACGTGGGCGGTGCCGTGCTCAATGTAATCGTCAACCACCGCGTGTATGGCAAGATCACAGCCGATCTGGACATTCGCAACCGTCGCGATGTTGAGCGCTACCTGCACGATATCGAGAGCGGCAAGAGCTTTCCACTACTAACGGTGACGAGCGGCTATCACTTCCATCGCATTGCGGCAGAGGACGAGCAAACCCTCGACGAGATCGAGGCTATGCTCAAGGAGAAAGGCTACTTGGCAGACCTGATGCCTTACGAGGACGATCTCTCTTAGCCGACGCTGCAAACGCCCCTAAGCGGCAATCTGCAGCGGTGCCAAATTTAGTTATCCGCACAAACAAAAAGGAGGCCTCCGCGGCGATGCGGAGGCCTCCTTTTTTGTGCACGGTGTACTTTTGAGTGTGCAGGTGGGGGAGTTGTTACTCCTCGACGATCTCGGTGATCGCGCCAGCGGGGCAAGCGTCCTGGCAAGCGCCACAGGCGACGCAGGAGTCCTCGTCAGCGACGGTAGCGACGTCCTGGAGCTCCAGAACGCCAGCGGGGCAGGAGTCGACGCAAACGCCACAAGCGATGCACTCGTCGGCATCAATTACGGGATGAGCCATGGTAGTTTCCTCTCTGTTGACCGACGCTACAGACGATGCGCGCCGGTTTGATTCGGGCAAAAACATACCACGGGAGCGACCGTTTGCAATACCCTCTGGCCGGCATCTTCATACCGTTCGCCGAGTATGCCAAGGTTTACTAAAAAACACGCAGGTGAGGCCGATGAGCTGCGCAAATGTTAGCTAAAGGTGACTTGAAATATTGGGCGATTGAGCGTGCTTGCGGAAACCGCATCCCATTATTTTGTCGAAAAACGGGTTGCAGTTTCCGGTTAGGCCCGCTAGCGGAAAATGCGAGCCGGTATCAGCTCTCAAAACGGGATACGGTTTCCGGTTGAGCCTTCAGACGGAAACTGCGACCCGGAATCCACGCTCAAACCGGGATGAGCTTTCCGCAAGACGGCCCCCAGGCACCCCCGGACGCAAACCTCAGCCATCTCTACATAGATCTCGATAGATTTGCCCAGAACTCAAACAGTGCGTCTACCTGCGTATTTGCGAACCTAAACTCTCAGCAATAAGAAATCTTATATGAATTGACTTAGATTTTGTATATTCCGGCCCATAAGGGGATACACTACATCCCGAAAGACAAGCCGAAACACCGCTTGGCAGACCGCCGAGTCGGTGCAAACGCACAAGAGAGAGGGAATTTCTAATGAGTAAGATTCTTGGTATCGACCTTGGTACTACTAACTCCGCTATGGCCGTTCTCGAGGGCGGTTCTCCGACCATTATCGTGAACGCCGAGGGCGACCGCACCACCCCGTCCGTTGTGGGCTTCCGTGCCGACGGCGACCGCGTCGTTGGTAAGGCCGCTAAGAACCAGGCTGTCACCAACCCCAAGAACACCGTGTTCTCCATCAAGCGCTTCATGGGCCGCAAGTACTCCGAGTGCACCTCCGAGATCAAGACCGTGCCGTATGAGGTCAAGGAGGGCCAGGGTGGCCGTGCCGTCGTCGACATCGAGGGCAAGGATTACACCGCCGAGCAGGTGAGCGCCATGACGCTCGCAAAGATGAAGGCCGACGCCGAGAAGTATCTGGGCGAGACCGTCACCGACGCCGTCATCACCGTCCCGGCCTACTTCAACGACGCCCAGCGTCAGGCCACCAAGGACGCCGGTAAGATCGCTGGCCTCAACGTTAAGCGTATCGTCAACGAGCCGACCGCTGCTGCTCTGGCCTATGGCCTGGACAAGCAGGGCACCGACCAGCGCATCCTGGTCTTCGACCTGGGCGGCGGCACCTTCGACGTCTCCATCCTCGACCTCGCCGACGGCGTGTTTGAGGTTCTGTCCACCTCGGGCGACAACCACCTGGGCGGCGACGACTGGGATCAGCGCGTCATCGATTGGATGGCCGATAAGTTCCAGCAGGAGAACGGTGTCGATCTGCGTCAGGACCCCATGGCCCTGCAGCGTCTGAAGGAGGCCGCCGAGAACGCCAAGAAGGAGCTCTCTGCCGCCCAGCAGACCACCATCAACCTGCCGTTCATTACCATGAACCAGTCCGGCCCGCTGCACCTCAACTACACGCTGACCCGCGCCGAGTTCGAGAAGATCACCCGCGACCTGCTCGAGCGCTGCAAGCAGCCTGTCACCAACGCCCTGCGCGACGCCAAGCTTAAGCTCTCCGATCTGACCGAGGTCATCCTCGTCGGCGGCTCCACCCGTATGCCCGCCGTCCAGGAGCTCGTCAAGACCATGACCGGCAAGCAGCCCAACATGTCCGTGAACCCCGACGAGGTCGTTGCCGACGGCGCTGCCGTCCAGGGCGGCGTGCTCACCGGCGACGTCGAGGGCATCCTGCTGCTCGACGTTACCCCGCTGTCGCTGGGCGTCGAGACCATGGGCGGCATCATGACCAAGATGATCGACCGCAACACCACGATCCCGACCTCCAAGACCGAGGTCTACTCCACCGCTGCCGACAACCAGACCAGCGTCGAGATCAACGTGCTCCAGGGCGAGCGCGAGCTTGCCCGCGACAACAAGTCGCTCGGTAAGTTCCAGCTGACCGGTATCCCGGCTGCCCGCCGCGGCGTGCCGCAGATCGAGGTCACCTTCGACATCGACGCCAACGGTATCGTCAAGGTCTCCGCTAAGGACAAGGGCACCGGCAAGGAGCAGCAGATCACCATCTCCGGCTCCACTGCTCTGTCCGACGACGAAGTCGATCGTATGGTCAAGGACGCCGAGGCTCATGCCGAGGAGGACAAGAAGCAGAAGGAAGAGGTCGAGGTCCGCAACCAGACCGACAGCCTGTGCTACTCCACCGAGCAGACCCTCAACGAGCTGGGCGACAAGGTTTCCGCCGACGTGAAGTCCAAGGCCGAGGCCGCTATCGCCGACGCCAAGAAGGCGCTCGAGGGCTCTGATGTCGAGGCCATCAAGGCCGCCGGCGAGTCCCTGCAGTCTGTGGCCTACGAGCTGGCTCAGGTTGTCTACGCCGACGCTCAGCAGCAGACCGACGGTGCCGCCGGTGCCCAGCCTGCCGACGATGACGTCGTCGACGCCGACTACGAGGTTGTGGACGACGAGGACAAGTAATCATGTCCGCCCGTAAAGCTCGCACGGAGGCGGCTGCCGCTGGCGCCGCCCCCGTTGACTCTGAGGAGAAGGACGTGAAGATTCCCGTAGAGGCCGTCGACGATACCGAGGCCAACGAGGCCGAGGCCGCCGAGGCTGCCGAGAACCAGGTAGAGGATTCCAACAAGGAGGCGACGATGACCGAGGACGAGATGGTGGAAGCCGCTATCCGCGCCGGTGAGGAAGCCGCCGACAACGACTTTAAGCTCAAGTTCGAGCAGGCCCAAAAGGAGCTTGCCGACGTGCGTAACGAGCTCGATGCTGCGGCAGAGGCTCAGAAGGCCGCCGAGGACAAGGCAAAGGTCGCCACCGAGCGCACCGCCCGTCTGCAGGCCGACTGGGAGAACTTCCGTCGCCGCACCGCAAACGAGCGTATCGCCGAGCGCGAGCGCGCGACCGAGAAGCTTGTCACCGCGCTGTTGCCGGTGATCGACGATATCGAGCGCGCGATTGACCATGCCCGCAGCCAAGAGCTTTCCGACGACTTTAAGCAGTTCGTCGATGGCGTTGACGCGGTTCATGCCAAGCTGCTCGATGTGTTTGCGCACGAGGGCGTTGAGCCCATCGACCCCAAGGGCGAGGCGTTCGATCCGCTCGAGCACCAGGCTGTGGGTCGCGTCGAGGACGCATCGCAGTACGACGAGACCGTCAACGATGTGTACCAGAAGGGCTACCGCATGGCGGATCGCATCCTGCGTTCCGCGATGGTGACGGTGACCTACGGTGGCGAGAAGCGCCCCGCACCGGAGCCCGAAGCGGCGCCCGAGGATGCTGCGGCCGATACGGCCGAGAGCACCGAGGAGTAATTGAGAAGGGCCCCGGGGCAACACCCGGGGCCCTTTCTGGCCTAGTGCCATATGAAAGCATGGGCCGTCGTCTGCATGGGCGGCGGACGTAACAGGAGAGGAGCTACGATGGCTGCAGGCAAAACCTTCTATGACATCCTGGGCGTATCCAAGAGCGCCTCCGACAAAGAGATCAAGAGCGCGTTTCGCAAGCTCGCGCAAAAATATCACCCCGATGCCGGCGGCGATGAGGCCAAGTTCAAGGAGATCAGCGAGGCCTACGAGACGCTTTCGGACGAGAAGAAGCGCAAAGAGTACGACCAGATGCTCATGTTTGGCGGCATGCCGGGCGCGGGCGGCGCGTATAGCGGTGGCTACGGAGCCAGTGCCGGCGCGAGCGGCTGGGGCGATATCTTTGACAGCATCTTTAGCGGCAACGGCGCCTGGGGCAGCGATTGGGGCTCGGGCTTTGCCGGGGCCGCGGGCGCTGCCGGTGCCGGTGCGGGCCGCAACCGCGCGCGCAAGGGCGGCGACCTGTCGCTGACTGTCGACGTGACGGCCGAGGACGCGTTTCGCGGCGTGACGCACAAGGTCGCCTACCGCATTCCCTCGACGGGCGAGCAGCAGACCATTACGGTCTCGGTCCCTGCGGGCGCGGTCGATGGCGGCAAGCTGCGCTACAAGCGTCGCGGCGAGTATGGCGTTGCCGGCGGCGAGCGCGGCGACCTGGTCGTGACCACGCACGTGGAGGAGCATCCGCTGTTTAAGCGTAAAGGTGCCGACGTGACCATGGAGGTACCGGTCTCGGTCTATGAGGCGGCGCTCGGCTGCACGGTGGACGTGCCGACGCCCGGCGGTGCGACGGTTCGTTTGAAGGTGCCCGCGGGTACCCAGACGGGCAAGAAGTTCCGCTTTAAGGAAATGGGGGCGCCCGACGTTAAGCACCGTGGCCGCACGGGCGCGCTGCTCGTCGAGATCAAGGTGCAGGTCCCCACGAACCTATCCGATGACGAGCGCGATGCCATGACCAAGCTGCGCGAGGCCGACACGCGCGATTATCGCGAGAAGGTCAACCGTTACAAGGCGACGTACTAGGGCGGTCGTGGCGCACACCCGCGCCCGCGGGCTTATGATGGACGATAACGAGACGGAAAGGGGTCAGGTAGCATGGCCGAGGACAATAGGAATAAACCGCTGTACATGATCAGCGTGGCGGCCGAGTTGACCGGCATGCATCCGCAGACTCTGCGCGTCTACGAGTCCAAGGGCTTGGTGAACCCCCAGCGCTCGGGCGGCAACACGCGCCTGTATTCGCGTGCCGATATCGAGCGCCTAGAGCTCATCAACCAGCTGACCGACGAGGGTATCAACCTCGCCGGCGTGGTGCGCATTCTCGATATGAAGGAGCGTGCCGAGGAGCGCGAGAACGAGAACGAGAAGCTCCGCGCCCGCGTACGCCAGCTCGAAGATGAGCTGCACGAGTACAAGATGCAAAAGAAGATTACCGCCCTGGCCCCGCGCGACGGCTCAGTCAACCCCGAGCAAGTCATGCGCAAGCTTTTGGGCGCCGGAGGGGATTTGTAGTTACGCGGTTTTACCAAACCGCGTAACCAGTTGACGCTGCAAGCCCGCCAGAGCGGCAATCTGCCTTTCAACTTCGGCGGCATGATCAAAAGATCAATGCCACCTTGTTTCAAGGCACCTTGCTCGCTCTGGCGGGCTTTCGCTGTCCGTGCCAAAATATCGGCGTTGCCTTGCTCCGGATGCGGTAGTCATGGGGGACGTTCTTAAATGACTAGTCGAAGGGACACTCTTACACCAAATCTGCCGGCCCTCGCCGGACTCGTCCTGTACTTTACCGAGATAAAGTGAACGCGCAGATTTGTAACCCACTCGCAACCGTTCTATGGCACGATATTGAACGAATGTATGCTATGCGCCCGAGCCTTTCGGGCAGAGTGGGAGACAGTATGGTTAAGCTGTACGAGGACGGCATCTACCTGCGCGGCGGCAGCGAGGTTGTGCCTGCGGCCGAGGCCGCCGAGCGCGGTATTACGCAGACGCCCGAGGATGCCAAGCGTGGCACCATCGCGTATTCGATCCTTCAAGCACACAACACGTCCGGCGACCCCGAGGCGCTCAAGATTCGCTTCGATGCCATGGCGAGCCATGACATCACCTTTGTCGGCATCATCCAGACGGCGCGCGCCTCGGGCATGGAGCAGTTTCCGCTGCCTTACGTGCTCACCAACTGCCATAACTCGCTGTGCGCCGTGGGCGGCACCATCAACGAGGACGACCACGTCTTTGGCCTTTCCGCGGCCAAGAAGTACGGTGGCATCTTCGTCCCGCCGCACATCGCCGTCATCCACTCCTTTATGCGCGAGAACTTCGCCGGTTGCGGCAAGATGATCCTGGGTTCCGACTCGCACACCCGCTATGGTGCCCTGGGCACCATAGCCGTGGGCGAGGGCGGCGGCGAGCTGGCAAAGCAGCTACTGCGCGACACCTACGACGTTGCCTATCCCGGCGTCGTTGCCATCTACCTCACGGGCGCCCCGCGTCCCGGCGTCGGCCCGCACGATGTGGCGCTCGCCATCATCCGCGCCGTCTTTGCCAAGGGCTACGTCAAGAACAAGGTCATGGAGTTTGTGGGCCCCGGCATCGCGAGTATGACGACCGATTACCGCAACGGAGTCGACGTCATGACCACCGAGACCACCTGCCTGTCGAGCATCTGGGCCACCGACGAGGACACGCACGCGTTTTTGACCATGCACGGTCGCGGCGAGGACTACCGCGAGCTCAAGCCCGCCGATGTTGCCTACTACGACGGCTGCGTCGAAGTCGATCTGTCGAGTATCAAGCCCATGATCGCGTTGCCGTTCCATCCTTCTAACGGCTTTGAGATCGACGAGCTCAACGAGAACCTCGAGGACATCCTGCATGAGGTGGAGCTCGAGGCCGCCAAGATCGGCGAGGGCAAGACGCACTTTAGCCTGCTCGACAAGATCGTCGACGGCAAGCTGCACGTGCAGCAGGGCGTTATCGCCGGCTGCTCGGGCGGCAACTACGACTCCGTGGTCCAGGCTGCCCGCGTGCTCAAGGGCGCCAACACCGGCTGCGGCGAGTTCTCGCTGTCGGTCTATCCCACGAGCCAGCCCGTGGCACTCGAGCTCACGCGTCGCGGCTACATCTACGACCTTATGGAGGCCGGCGCGATCGTGCGCACGGCGTTCTGCGGCCCGTGTTTCGGTGCCGGCGACACGCCCGCTAACAACGGCCTGTCCATCCGCCACACCACGCGCAACTTCCCCAACCGCGAGGGTTCCAAGCCGGGCAATGGCCAGCTGAGCGCGGTGGCCCTGATGGACGCCCGCTCCATTGCGGCGACGGCTGCCAACGGCGGCGTCCTGACGCCGGCGACCGACCTGCCCGAGGAGACCTGGGACGAGGCCTGCGAGTACACCTTTGACGACGCGCCGTACAAGAAGCGCGTGTACTGGGGCTTTGGCAAGGCTGAGCCGGCCGACGAGCTGGTCGAAGGCCCCAACATCAAGCCGTGGCCCGCGATGGAGCCTCTCGGCGACGATATCCTGCTCAAGGTGTGCTCCAAGATCATGGACCCGGTCACCACGACTGACGAGCTCATTCCTTCGGGCGAGACGAGCTCCTTCCGCTCCAATCCGCTGGGCCTGGCAGAGTTTACGCTCAGCCGCCGCGACCCGGCCTACGTGGGCCGTTCGAAGGAGGTCGACGCCGTAGAGAAGCGCCGCGTTGCCGGCGGGGCAGCAGGCGACCTGGCGGCACTCGATGCCGAGCTTGCCGGCGTGTTTGAGGCACTGGCCGGCGCGGGTATCGCTGCCGACGCCAGGGCGACCGAGTACGGCTCCATGCTCTATGCCAAGAAGCCCGGTGACGGTTCTGCCCGCGAGCAGGCCGCGAGCTGCCAGCGCGTAATTGGCGGCCTGGCCAACATCGTCCACGAGTACGCCACCAAGCGCTATCGCTCCAATGTGATGAACTGGGGCATGGTGCCCTTCCAGATGGAGGCGGAGCCCAACTTTGAGGTGGGCGACTACGTCTTTGTGCCGGGTATCCGCGCTGCGCTCGATGGCGACCTGAAGGACATCGCCGCCTACGTAGTGCGCGCCGATGGTGCGGTCGAGCAGATTGAGCTCTACATTGCCGATATGACGGCAGAGGAGCGTGCCATCGTCAAGGCCGGCTGCCTGATCAACTACAACAAGTTCAAGGCAGCTGCCGAGTAACGCACTTAATTGTCCGCCCGGGGCCACACCTTTCCCTCGTGCTCACGCGCTTCGCGAGGGTCGCCCGAGGGAAAGGTGTGGCCGGGGCTACCGCGACGTTCTCGTTGGGTCTTGAGGGGCGCTAATAAATAGACTTGCTTGATGCCGCCTCTGTTATCGGGGCGGCTTCTTTTTGTCGAAAACCACCACAAAGGGGGCAGGCACCTTTGTGGTGGTCGCGGTTTGTCTCGTTCTGTAATAGGTAGACCCTTATTTGCCGAGTAGTTGTTACGGATCTAGATAAACGGGCACTGCTAAACAATTCATCTCGATCCGTAACATCTGGACCCAAAAACGGCCGCTAGATGTTACAGATTGAGATGGTGAACGCCGGGGCCGAAGATCACCACAAAGGCTCCTGTCTCCTTTATGGTGGTGGTGGGGCGAGCTCGATGTTGCCGTGCTCGTTGAACGACATTCTAATGAGCGTCTCTACAGAATTTCATCTGGGCTGGCGGGTTTGGTTGTTTTGGGGATGCCGAGTTTGGATGACGCGAAATCGTCAACATTGTCCTTAATTCCGTCTTTGGTGTAGACGGTGACCATATAGGTGCTGTGTCCGAATTCGCCCTTGTCGCGTGTTGCCCAGGCATCCCAGTAGGCGGCCCTGTTTCGCCCTTTGATTTTTCCGACACGGCGGAGTTCTGTTCGCTTTAATTTCTGGTTGCTATAGATGGTTCGACCGGCCTCCTCGGTGAGCCCGCACTGTCCAAGCATCTTGTCGAGGACTTGGTTCATGTGGCGCTCATCGGTGTTTGGTGCGTAGTCGTAGGCAAGGCCGATGGAGTCGAGTGGCTGGTCGTCGATTAGATAGTTTAGCGCCTGAGGTCCAAGGCAGAAATAGGGGGAGCATCCGTCGATCTGACCGAGCAACGGTAACTTGGACTGCCAAAGTCCGGTGGGAATTGCATATTCGTAGAACACGCCACGGCAGACAAAGGAGAGCGAGGTGGCACGCGAGCCGGCGTCGATCATCCCGCAAAGATCGAAGGGCGAGGCGATACCAAAAGAAAAGGGCGTGATGACGATAAGGAAGAGCATCACGATGGGTATGGCGAGAATGGCGATGACGTTGCGACCGGTGGAATGAGACGGCTTCATATGCGCTCCTCGAGACAAAGATCTGTTGAGGATAGGCAGAAATGGATATGTTCAGAGAACAATTCAAGTTTAATCTCATGGCGCGAGATGGTCGACCGTTAGCGTCGAAAACCACCACAAAGGTGCCTGTCCCCTTTGTGGTGGTGAGGAGCGCGCGGCTTCTTTTGGTAATAGTGTTAGCTGGCGGTATCATTAGTGCAGGTGGCGAAGGTTTGCATTGTGGGGTGTTTTGCCGTGAGCCGTTCTGCCCGTATTGGATTGATTGTCTTGGCGCTTGCGATCGCTGTGGTTGGCGCGGGCGCTGTCGGTATGGCATTTCTACCTGCTGCGGTGACGGAGCCGTTGGTCAAGCCTGTGGCTCAATCTGTCGAACTTCTGACCGGCGACGACAAGCCCGAGACCATTACCGTTGATTTTGATGAGCAGCCGGCTGTGCTGGGTATTAGCAATTATCCGAGTATTCAGCTTGGGGCCATGCGCTATACCACGGATACAAGCCTGATCGATAGGGCGTCCGAGCTACTCAAGGGCAAAACATTTAAGCGTTGGTACGGGTATGCGTCCTATCGGGCAAAAGCGAACGACATGGTTGGCGGATGCCACTCTTCCATCGAGCTGGACACTGCAAACGGCGCAAAGTTATGTGATGTCTCGTACGATCCGGGTTACGAGGGCAATGAGGGTCCGGGTATTTACATCATGGCCGGCGATGCAGCCTATGTCATGGAGGGCGACCAGGCCGAGCTCAACGATTTTATGGGTCAGTGTATCCAAGATGCCTATGAACAGACCTGCTTGCCCGACCCGCAGACTGCACGCGATAGTGGGTCTGCCCGTATATGGCTCTTCGAGGATGAGATGCCCTGGAGCGGCGAATCGGGAAGCACGGGTTCGGCAAGTAAATAGAGACTGCAACCACCACAAAGGTACCCGTCCCCTTTGTAGTAGTTCTCGGTTTGTCTCGATCTGTAACATCTTGGCCGCTAAAAGTGGGCCTGGTGTTACAGATTTAGATTTTCGATTCGGGTGTCTTCTGTTTGTCTCAATCTGTAACAGATAGGGCCCTATTTGCCGAGTAGTTGTTACAGAGTTAGATAAACGGGCGCCGCTGAGCATTTCATCTTGATCTGTAACACCTAGGACCAAAAATGGCTGCTAGATGTTACAGATCGAGATGGTAGTGCGCCTGGGCAGCGGCGGGCTGACATCTCAGTACCCTATCCATCAATCACTCAGAAAATCTTATATATAGAGACTTAGATTTGTGTATAAGATCATACAAAGCTGGCAACAATACTTCTCGAACAACGTGAAGCCGCCCCGTAGGGCGGCCGCCCCAAGAGAGGTGATTCCATGAGAATCGATAAGCTAGCAATGACGTCGCGCGAGGCGCTGCAGACCGCCATGAGCACGGCTGCCGACGCGCAGGCCGGCGCGGTGGAGCCGATTCACCTGCTGTCTGCCCTGCTCGGTGCCGGCGAGCGCAATATCTCCGTGATCATCGAGCGCATCGGCGCCGACCCGGCCCAGCTCGCACGCTCCACACAAGATGCCATCGACCACGCGCCCAAGGTTTCGGGCGAGGGCCAGCAGATGGGTCTTTCCAATGAGCTCGTCCGCGTCATCGAGAAGGCCGAGAAGAAGGCCACCAAGATGGGCGACAGCTTTGTGGTGACCGAGCATCTGCTGATGGCGCTTGCCGAGGACAAGGGCGAGGCGGGCCGCGTGCTGCGCGATGCCGGCGTGACCAAGGAGCGTATCGAGCAGGTCTACGAGGAGCTGCGTGGCGATGACCGCGTGACGTCTGCCGAGGACAAGACGCAGTTTGAGGCGCTGGAGCAGTACGGTCGCAACATCTGCGATCTGGCCCGCGCTGGCAAGCTCGACCCGGTCATCGGCCGTACCGATGAGATTCGCCGCACCATCCAGGTCCTGTCCCGTCGCACCAAGAACAACCCCGTGCTCATCGGTGAGCCGGGCGTCGGCAAGACGGCCATCGTCGAGGGCATCGCCCAGCGTATCGTGGCCGGCGACGTGCCGAGCACCCTGCGCGACCGCGACCTTATCGAGCTCGACATGAGCGCGCTGGTCGCCGGCGCCAAGTACCGTGGTGAGTTTGAGGACCGCTTGAAGGCCGTGCTCAAGGAAGTGCAAAAATCTGAGGGCAAGGTCATCCTGTTCATCGATGAGCTCCACACCATCGTGGGTGCGGGTGCCACCGAGGGCTCCATGGACGCCGGCAATATCCTCAAGCCGGCGCTCGCTCGTGGCGACCTGCACGCGATCGGCGCGACCACGCTTGACGAATACCGCAAGTACATCGAGAAGGACGCGGCGCTCGCCCGTCGTTTCCAGACCGTTATGGTGAGCGAGCCTACCGTCGAGGACACCATTTCGATCCTGCGTGGCCTCAAGGAGAAGTACGAGATCTTCCACGGCGTGCATATCACCGATAGCGCGCTCGTGGCAGCTGCCGACCTCTCCGATCGCTACATCGCCGACCGTTTCCTGCCCGACAAGGCCATCGACTTGGTCGATGAGGCGGCAAGCCGCCTGCGCATGGAGCTCGACAGCATGCCGGTCGAGATCGACGCCACCACGCGTCAGCTCACCCAGCTGCAGATCGAGGAGCAGGCACTCATGAAGGAGACCGATGACGCCTCCAAGGAGCGTCTGGAGGCCCTGCGCCAGGAGATTGCCGAGGTTCAGGAAAAGCTCAACGTGCAAAAGGCCGGCTGGCTCAACCAGAAGAACGCCATTGACCACGTGCAGGAGCTCAAGGGCCAGCTCGATGAGGCCAAGAGCGAAGAGGAACGCGCGACGCGCAACGGCGACCTGGGCCGTGCGTCCGAGCTGCGCTTCTCCGTGATCCCGGGCCTGCAGCAGCAGATTCAGGATTCCGAGGCCGCGCTCGAGGCACAAAAGGAGCAGGATGGCGAGGGCCTCAACGAGCAGGTGACCTCCGATGAGATCGCCGAGGTCGTGAGTGCCTGGACTGGCGTGCCCGTGTCCAAGATGATGCAGGGCGAGCTCGACAAGCTGAAGGGCTTGGAGGGTGAGCTGCATAAGCGCGTCATCGGCCAGGACGAGGCCGTCTCCGCCGTGGCCGCGGCCGTGCGCCGTAGCCGTGCGGGTCTCTCCGATCCGGACAAGCCCATCGGCAGCTTCTTCTTCCTGGGCCCCACCGGCGTGGGCAAGACCGAGCTCGCCAAGGCGCTTGCCGAGTGCCTGTTCGACGACGAGCGCGCGCTCGTGCGTATCGACATGTCCGAGTACATGGAGAAGTTCAGCGTCCAGCGTCTGATCGGTGCGCCCCCGGGATACGTGGGTTACGACGAGGGCGGCCAGCTCACCGAAGCCGTGCGCCGTCGTCCGTACTCCGTGATCTTGCTCGACGAGATGGAGAAGGCTCATCCGGATGTCTTCAACGTGCTGCTGCAGGTGCTCGACGACGGCCGTCTGACCGATGGCCAGGGTCGCCAGGTGTCCTTCAAGAACACGATTATCATCATGACGTCCAACGTGGGCTCCAAAGCCATCGCCGATCTGTCCGGTAAGGACGAGGAGGAGATGCGCCATCAGGTCGACGCGGCCATGGCTCAGACTTTCCGCCCCGAGTTCCTCAACCGTATCGACGATATCGTGGTGTTCCATCCGCTCGGCATGGCGCAGATCGAGAAGATCGTCGACATCCAGCTTGCCGACGTCCGCGCGCGTCTGGCCAAGGAGCGCATGACGCTTGCCATCACCCCGGCGGCCAAGCAGATGCTCGCCGTGGGCGGCCTGGACCCCGTGTTCGGTGCCCGTCCGCTCAAGCGTCTGGTCCAGCGCGAGGTCGTGGACGCCATCGCCGCCGCCATCATCGACGGCACGGTGCGCGAGGGCGATCAGGTGACGGTCGATGTCGACAAGGACGGCGGCTTTACCGTCGTGTGCGATAACACGCCGGCGGCCACCTACGAAGTTCCCGACGCCAAGTAGATTTTTGGGACATGCCTTAAAATCTGCCAGTCGTCTCTAAACGCCAAGGGCGGCGGATCCAATTGGGTCCGCCGCCCTTTTTCATGCGACAATCGATGGTGTTGAACGTGAGTACAAGGCAAGGAGCTATGCAGATGAAAGACGAGAAGAAGACGAACGCACCGGCGGCTGAGGCAGCGCCCGCCGCACCCAAGCCTGCGTCTAAGCCGGCACCCAAGCCGCGCGACCCCTACATCCGTGCCGAGAACGAGGATGACGACGGCTACGACCCCTACAGCGATCGCCGCCCCGAGCGCGAGCCAATGTTCGAAGCCGATCCGTGGCGCTGAGTGCCACCCAAAAGGCCACCAATAAGTTGCGGTGAAATAGGGACTGTTTTGCGGTTTGACCAGCAAAAACAGTCCCTATTTCACCGCAACTGCGTTAGGGACTTTTCTACAGGGGGAGGGTAGTCAAAAAAGCCCCGTCCCAAATTGACCGCTCGGGGAGTCGCATTCGAGCTCGGTTGTCCTCTTAGCCACTCGATATCCTTCGGAGCAATAATAGTGAAAAAACTTGCTTAAGTGTTAATCAAGCTACACACAATCTTGCTCTCTAATTAATCAAGAATCAGTATAATTTTGATTAGCTAGAGAGCAAGATTGGAGAATCATGGCATTCAACGACTTGATCGCCCAGAAAATAAAGGACTTTGAACAGCAGGGGGTTCCGCAGGTCTTTGAGCGAGACCTTGATCTGGGAAACCCACAGGAGCCAAAGCGCGACAACATCGTAAATGTGGTTGTGGGGGCCCGCCGTTGTGGAAAGACGTATCGCCTGTATCAGGAGATGCAGCGGCTTCAGGGCCGGGGCGTCGAGCTTGACCGGATGCTTTACTTTAATTTTGAGGACGAGCGCTTGCGCCCGTATGAGTCATCGCTGCTGGCGGACGTGCTCGACACGTTCTATGCGCTGTATCCTGCTGCTCGAACCGAGGGCGCTTACATTTTCTTTGACGAGATCCAGGAAATTCCCGAATGGGGTGCGTTTCTGCGGCGTGTAGTCGATACGGAGAAAGCGACCGTCTATGTGACGGGATCTTCTTCTAAGATGCTGTCCTCAGAGCTTAAGAGCGAGTTCAGGGGTCGTTCTCTTATACGGGAGCTTTTTCCGTTGAGTTTTTCGGAATACGTTCGGTATAAGACGGGGAGCGTTTTCGAGCCAGATGCGACCTTTTCCCCAAGCGATGCGGCGCTGCTTCGACATCATCTGATCGGATATCTTGAACGAGGGGGATTCATCGCGACGCTTGAGCAGACGCCCGCAGACGCGATTCAGCTGCTACAGGAATATGCTTCGCGAACGGTCGCTATGGACGTCATTGAGCGTTACGACGTCAAGAACCCTCGCCTGGCATCGCTGTTCTTGACGCGGTGTATGGCATCTTCGGGACGAGAGCTGTCAGTGAACAAAGTGTACAACGAGTTCAAGAGCAGACAGATACCCGTCAGTCGTAATTCGCTCAGCGATTTACTTGAGTATTATGAGGATGCATACCTGTTATTTTCTGTGCCGGAGTTCACGCGTTCATTGGCAAATAACATGCGGTCTGCGTCTAAGGTCTACGCTGTCGACCCTGCGATGTTTGGAGCATTCTCTCCCGCATCAGCATTGGATCAGGGCCAGAGGCTCGAGACCGCAGTGTTCAATGCGCTAAGAAGAAGGACTCCCGCGGTGAGGACCGGCTCGGTCTGCCGCCTGCTGATCAAAGAGAAGAGCAAAAGCCATGAGGTGGACTTTGTGGCTGGGGACGCACTTCTCATGCGGGCTTATAGCCTGATTCAGGTGAGTGTGGATATGGCAAGTGAGAAAACGCGCGAGCGCGAAATTGCCGCGCTTGATGCCTCGATGGCCCAGTTCGATCTTGGCGAGTCGGCAATCGTTACCATGGATGAGCAGGCCGATATTCCATGCGAACACGGTGTGGTACACGTTGTGCCCGCATGGAAGTGGCTCCTTGCCTAATCATCTATGGGCCTGTGGGGTCAGGACCTCCTGGCCCCTTCATCACGGTTGGGGAGCACCATGATGCGCCCGGCTAGTCCTGGGCTTTGATACTCGGCAGGAGAATCTGGGCGAGGTAGTCGGTCTCGAGTTTGGTCGCGGCGTCAGCCTTGCCGTCTTTGCCGACCAGCACGTTCTTGATCTGGCTATAGGTGTAGCGGTTGCCGGTCGTGAGCTCGACAAGCTCAATCGCCGTATCCATGGGGTAGGTTGACACGGGGTTCTGCGTCCGTCCGTTGATGGTCTGGGGCACCACGTACGGATAGACGGGGCCGCTGGCGTAGACGGTATAACCGTTGCCTAGATTGGCCGCACCCAAAACCGTATCGCCTTCATCGGGCGTAAAGCTCTCGCCCTCGCGCACCGCGACGAGCGTCACGAGCGGCGTATTGGCGTCGTCGCCCAGATAGATGCATAGCGTGCTTCCGTTTTGCCAAGTTGCGACCTTGCCGTACCACTCGACGGGAATATCGAGCTGGTAGAGGTCGGTTGCCTTGTGGCGAGCGTCAGCATCACGGGACGCCTGTGCCTTTTGCGCGCTCACGGCATTGACGGCGGCGTCGCGCCGCGCGGTTGCTGCCTGCTGGAGCACTTTGGCAGCCGCGGCGGAGCTCGCACCGCCCTCCTCGGCATACTTGGCGGCGGCATCGATCTGGTCGTCAGTCACCGTGTCGGCCGAAGGCACCTTGAGCTTAAAGGTGGCCTGGGCACTTAAATCCTGTCCATCGCTCTTAACGGTGACCTGCGTCTTGGTGGTCGGGACGGTATAGATGGTGCCGTCGGCCGCGATGGGGGAGGCAGCGATGGAGAGCGTGTAATCGCCGGGCAGCAGTTTGATGCCGCGGCCGTGCTCGTCAACATAGAGCGTTTCGCTCACGGAGGAGCCATCAGCGTCCTGACCGCTCACCTGTACGGGAATCTTGGAGCCGGCGGAACAGTCGAGGCCCGCGGCATGCACGCCAATCTGCACCGACATCATCGTGTGGGCATTGGCGGCGGTGATGGCAGCCTGCTCTTGCCGGTATCCGTTCCAGGCTGCGTAGCCTGCGCCGCCGGCGACGAGCGCGACGGCCACAACGCCGGCAACCATCAGGTTGCGGCGCTTGGGCGACATCTTGCGATGACGAACCTCGGCTTCGCGTGCCGAAGGAACGGACGGTAGGGGAATATCGCCCATGGCGATGGTCTCGTCCACGGCAGGAGCGGAGCCCAGGCCGGGAAGCTCGCGGGTCAGGGAATCTTCGGCCGGCAAGCTGCCGAGCAAGATGGTTTCCTCGCTCGTGTCGGATTCGGGCTGGTCGTCGGCCTCGCATTCGGATTCCTCGTGCCCCGCCTCGTCTTCGGTGGGCGCGGCGCCATCGTCTTTTGCATCCTGATCATCGGGCTGCGCCTCGATTTCCGGCTCATCCCGCACATCAACGCTCGAATCGTCAAAGGCAATCTCGGTCAGCGCGATCTGGTCTAGGCTCTCCAGGGCCTCGGCGCACGCTTCTGCATCTTGGGCCGCATCCTCTTGGCCCATCGTCTCATCTTTCATATATCCCCCAAGCTCAATATCGGGACAACACTGTACCCAAAAATGGAGCCATATAAAGCGCGTGCGAAATATAAGATCCGATTTAACTCGAGCGCATCGTTCGGCCGCATCCTCGCGGCAGCAAAAGGCCCCCGGAACGCGAACGAATCACATTCCGGGGGCTCTGCAATGCGCTGGGTTGCGCGGAGCCGGCTATGCCGCTTCGCGCTCAAGCGATGTTTGCGCCGGGCATGTTACTCGGCGTGAGCGTAATCAACCTTGGCGCGGCGAGCGGTGGCCTTCTCCCAATCGCTGGTGCCCTCAAAGACATCCTGCTTGTAGGGATTGCGGCCGAGCTTCTTGGCGCGGTAGGCGATGTAGATGATCGCGGCGACGTTGGCGACCAGTGCGGCGATCGAGACCGCGGTAGCGGCGCCGGGGTCGAGCGTGGAGTGGGTCACAAAGATGGACTCCTCCTGGAAGTACGGGAACACCTGGGCAAACATGCACCAAATGGCCAGCGTAAAGGCGCGGTTCTGGATCCAGCCGCCCTTGTTCCAGATAAAGGCGGCGACAGTGGGCGCCAGTAGCAGCGCAAAGCCGCAGAACCAGGAGTGGGTGGGCAGGCAGTTGTAGGTGTAGCAGAAGTTCCAGATATCGTAGGCGATGATGTAGACCCAGGTCATATCGGGCCACAGCATGTCGGTCTGATCCTCGGAGGCGTAGACGCTCCACCAACCGGTCATGCAGAAGATGTTGATAATACCGGCGATGCCGTTGAACACGTTGTTCCAGCCGGCCAGCTGCGTAGCACCTTCGGAGGTGACCCAGGTGGACTCGCCCAGGACAAAGAAGTGATAGGCGCTCTCGAAGTCGGATACGACGGCGATCATGATGTTGATGGCGACGATCACAAACGGCCATGCGCGGAACCAATGTGCCTTGCCGATCTTGCCCCACTGGTACTTAATGGCAATGAAGCCCCAGCAGCCGGCCAGCGCCGCGTATACCTTGGCGTAGTGGAACCAGCTGTTCTGGTACACATGGGTGGGGTTGGTGAGCGCCCACTCGGCACCCTGCGAAACGCCCACGGCGATGGCGACGCAGTAGATGGTCATGGCGAGCGGAGCCACGCCAAAGATGATTGCCGCGCCGAGCTTGGTGCGGCGGCCGACCTCGTTGAGCACGATCAGGCCAATAAAGACCATGGCCCAGCCGGCCCAGTGGATAAGGGTATCGCTACCCCAAACATCGAACAGCATGCTGCTCTCCTTTCACACGCCCGCGGCCCCTCTTCTGATCGCGGGCAGTTTGGCTAAATGTCGTCAGTTCTGGGGCTTGCGCTCCGGATACTTGGCGGTGTAGCCCTCGATGTGGAGTGTCGAGGCGATGATTTCCTTGACCGTCTCGTCGGGCACATCGGGGTGCGTGCGGATATACATCAACAACCCCATGATGAGGGTGTAGAACGTCTCGTAGACATGGTCGATGCGTAGCTCATGATGGGCGACAAAATCCACCACGGTGGTGTCGCAGATATATTGCGCCACACGCTGGACCACGTTGTGCAAAAAGCCGCCGTAGAGCGCGCCGCTGCTTGAGGTGAGCGTACTCGGCAGCTCGTGGCCGCTGGCGACCAGGCGCTTAAAGAGCGGGGCGACGGTGTCGAGCGCGCCCTCGATATCACCGACGGTGCGGTCGGCGTTCCACCGCTCGAGTTCGGAGATAAAGCCGTCGATTGCCTCGTCCATAACAGCGGTGACGGCGGCGTCCATGTCGGCGAAGTAGTGGTAGAACAGCGAGCGCGTGCAGCCGGCTCGCTTGGTCACGGCCGATACCGATAGGTGGGACACGCCCAGCTCGGAGCTTACGGTGCGCACGGCATCGAGGATCTCGCGACGGCGTTCGTCACCCGTCAGGCGCTTTGACGCGCTATCGGATGCGGGGACGGCATCGACCGCAGAGGTATCTGCTGTGTTGTTGCTCATGTTTTGCCGCCTTTCACCCTCTTTTGCCTGACCGTTCGCCTAACAGTCTTGAATATTGTTGACGGTTCGTCAATACTATTTTTGACACAATGTCAACAATGGCGGGTGAACGGCATGGGGGCATGCCCGGCCTGCAAAAAAGAGGGGTGCCGCGGTCTCGCCGGGCTGTGGCAAGAGAAGGGACAACCATGATTCTCAACGGACCGGGAATTAGCTACACCGAGCCCGATATCGGTTCGGAGTTCGTGCCGCCGCTGCCGGAGCATCCGCGCGAGGCCATCGTCAAACTGTGCGAGCACTGCACCAACCGCCTGCTGCATCGCGACGAGCTGCTGGGCTACGAGTACTGGTCGTTTGCCGAGGCCGCGACCGACGAGCAGGCCGAAGTGCTCTGCAAGATGAAGATGCGCCGTCCCTATACGCTGCCCGAGATGGTCAAGCTCACCGGCATGCCCGAGGCCGATATCGAGAAGATGCTCGACGACATGAGCTACACGGGTCTGCTCGAGTACAACTGGGAAAATCCCGAGCGCGCCAAGCAGTGGGTCCTGCCCATGCTGGTGCCGGGTTCCGCCGAGTTCCTCAACATGCGCGTGGGCCAGCTCGAGGAGCATCCGGTCTACGCCAAGTTCTTTGAGCAGGCGTCCAAGGGACCGCTGTCCAAGGCCACGCCGATGGTGCCGCCCGGAGGCGCCGGTATCGGCATGCACGTCATTCCGGTCGAGAAGGCCATCGACGCCGCGAGCACCTCGGTGCCGATTGAGCATATTGAGCACTGGCTCGACAAATACGAGGGTAAGTATGCCGCCAGCACCTGCAGCTGCCGCGCGAGCCGTCGCGTGATGGGTGAGGGCTGCGCCGACGACCCGGCCGATTGGTGCATCGCCGTGGGCGATATGGCCGACTACGTGGTCGAGACCGACCGCGGCCATTACGTGGCGCGCGACGAGGTCTACGACATCCTGCGCCAGGCCGAGGACAACGGCTTTGTGCACCAGATCACCAACATCGACGGCGAGAACAAGATCTTCGCCATCTGCAACTGCAACGTCAACGTGTGCTATGCCCTGCGCACCTCGCAGCTGTTCAACACGCCCAACCTGTCGCGCTCGGCCTATGTCGCCAAGGTCGAGAAGGACAAGTGCGTGGCCTGCGGTCGCTGCGTTGAGGTGTGCCCGGCCGGTGCCGCTAAGCTGGGCCAGAAGCTCTGCAGCAAAAAGGCCGGTGGCCGCGTGCCCGAGTATCCGCGCCAGGAGCTGCCCGACGCCACCAAATGGGATCACACCAAGTGGTCGCCCAACTACCGCAACGACAACCGCATCGAGACGCATGAGTCCGGCACCGCTCCCTGCAAGACGGCCTGCCCCGCGCACGTTGCCGTTCAGGGCTATTTGAAGCTCGCGGCTCAGGGTCGCTATGACGAGGCCCTAGCACTCATTAAGCGCGAGAACCCGCTGCCCGCTATCTGCGGCCGTGTGTGCAACCGCCGCTGTGAGGATGCCTGTACCCGCGGCCGTGTAGACGCTGCCGTGGCTATCGACGAGGTCAAGAAGTTCATCGCCCAGCGCGATCTGGATGCCGCGACCCGCTATGTCCCGCCCGTGGTGACGCCGACGCGCGCTGGCGGCTTCGACCAGAAGATCGCCGTCATCGGTGCCGGCCCGGCCGGTCTGTCCTGCGCTTTCTACCTGGCCGAGAAGGGCTATAAGCCCGTCGTATTCGAGAAGAACGAGCGTCCGGGCGGCATGCTCACCTACGGTATTCCCAGCTTTAAGCTGGAGAAGGACGTTATCGAGGCCGAGGTCGAGGTTATTCGCCTGATGGGTGCCGAGTTCCGCTATGGCGTGGAGGTCGGTCGCGATGTGACGCTCGATGAGCTGCGCGAGCAGGGCTTTAAGGCCTTTTATGTTGCCATCGGCTGCCAGGGCGGCCGCCTTGCCGGTATTCCGGGCGAGGATGCCGAGGACGTGACCGTGGCCGTCGACTTCTTGCGCGAGGTCAACAGCGGCAAGATCGACGCGCTGCCCGGCCGCACCATCGTGGTGGGCGGCGGCAACGTGGCCATCGACGTGGCCCGCAACGCCTGCCGTCTGGGCTCCGAGCACGTCGAGATGTTCTGCCTGGAGAGCGAGGCCCAGATGCCCGCCAGCGAGGAGGAACGTCGCGAGGCCGTTGAGGACGGCGCTCACATCAGCTGCGGTTGGGGCCCCAAGGAGATTCACCTGGACGAGGCCGGTCGTGTGTGCGGTATCACCTTCAAGCGCTGCACGCGTGTCTTTGACGACGAGGGCCGTTTTGCGCCCGAGTACGACGAGAACGATCTGCGCCGTGTCGATGCCGACCGTGTCGTCATGTCGATTGGCCAGTCCATTGTGTGGGGCGACCTGCTGGCTGGCTCCAAGGTGGAGCTCGGCCGCGGCCAGGGCGCCCTTGCCGATCCCCAGACTTACCAGACCGCCGAACCCGACATCTTTGTGGGTGGTGACGTCTACACTGGCCCCAGCTTTGCCATCGACGCTATCGCCGCCGGCCACGAGGCCGCGGTGTCCATCCATCGCTTTGTGCAGCCGGGCTCCACGCTCACCATCGGCCGCAATCAGCGCCGCTACACCGCACTCGACCGCGACGACGTTGTGCTCGAGAGCTACGACAACGCGAGCCGCGAGGTTGCGCATGTGGACCGCGAACGCGAGAAGGCTGCGCCGTTTAGCGAGTATGTTGAGACCTTTACCGAGGAGCAGGTGCGCGCCGAGACCGCCCGCTGCCTGGGCTGCGGCGCCTCGATTGTCGACCCCAACAAGTGCATCGGCTGCGGCCTGTGCACCACCAAGTGCGCGTTTGACGCCATCCATCTGGATCGCGACCGCCCCGAGTGCTCCACGATGGTCAAATACGAGCAAAAGCTCCCAAGCCTCGGCAAGTATGCGCTCAAGCGTGCAATTAAGATTAAATTCGGGAAGAAGTAAAAGAACCTAACAAGTAAGTGAGCGGCACAGGGGCGTCGCTCACTTACGTTTGGCTGACATCGCATCAACCGTTGTGGAAAGGTTTCTACCTTGCATGAATTAGGGATTGTGTATCACATCATTCGCGATGTTGAGAACGTGGCGCGCGCCAATGGCGTGCGCCACGTTTCGAGCGTTACGCTGCTGCTGGGTGAGGTCTCGGGCGTCGTTCCCGACTTGCTGCTCGACGCCTGGCGCTGGGCGGCAGATAAAAAGTCCATTACCGAGGGTGCGGAGCTTCTTGTGGAGCCTGTCGAGGCCGTGACGCATTGCGAGGCGTGCGGCCGCGACTATGCGACCGTCGAGCACGGCAAGACCTGCCCTCATTGCGGCAGCGGCGAAACATACCTGCTGCAGGGCCAGGAGGTCATGATCAAGCAGATCGAGACCCCCGACGAGGACCCGGCAGGCGCTGCCCCCGACGGCCCTTCCGACGCTCCCGACGCCGTCGACGCCGCCAACCCCCTCCACATCGCCTAACTTGGTCGTTGGGGACGTTCTTAAACGACTAGTCAAACAAGAACGTCCCCAACGACTAGTCGTTTAAGAACGTCCCCAATGACTACTTGCGCTAGAGCATAAGTCACGCTAATAGTCAAGTTATGTCTGTTTAAACAAAATAGCGGCAGTACAAGCGCATTCGCGCTTGCCTAAAATCGATATTAATGAACAGCCTGCTTGTATCTGTAAAATGCATGGCTTGATGAGCGACGCCTTGTCGTGTAATGAGTCAAAAAGCAGTAACGTAATCAACTTGTAACAAACCTAGACGTTTAAACAAATAATCCAACCTTTTGCGGATTTAGCTATAATTCCACAAACCAAACAGCTATACTCCTTTCATGTCGTGTAGGAAATACGTAGACAAAAAGGAGGTTATGTGATGGTAAGTATTGTTCTTGCTAGCCATGGGGACTTGGCAGCTGGAATCAAGCAGACGGGCTCGATGGTCTTTGGCGATCAGCCGTCTGTTGCCGTGGTCTCGCTCGAGCCGAGCATGGGCCCCGACGACTTCCGTGCCAAGGTCGAGGAAGCAGTCGCTTCCTTCGAGGACCAGGAGCAGGTGCTCTTCCTCGTTGATCTGTGGGGCGGCACGCCGTTCAACCAGATTAGCGGGCTCATCGAGGGCCACGATTCCTGGGCTATCGTCACCGGTGTCAACCTGCCTATGCTCATCGAGGCATATTCGCAGCGCTTTGACGCAAAGAACACTGCACATGCGATCGCAAAACATCTCGTGACTGAGGCTAAGGCTGGCGTGCGCGTCAAGCCCGAGTCTCTGGAGCCCGAGGAGAAGAAGCCGGCTGCGGCCGCCGCTGCTCCTGCAGGCGCCATCCCTCCGGGAACGGTCATCGGCGACGGGCACATCAAGATTGCCCACGTCCGTATCGACACCCGTCTGCTTCATGGCCAGGTGGCCACCACGTGGACCAAGCAGATCAACCCCAACCGCATCATCGTGGTTTCCGACGGTGTTGCTCACGACGAGCTCCGCAAGACCATGATCGAGCAGGCTGCCCCTCCGGGAGTCCATGCCAACGTCGTGCCCATCAAGAAGATGGCCGAGGTCGTCAAGGACACGCGCTTTGGTGACACCAAGGCCATGCTGCTCTTTGAGAACCCGCAGGATCTGCTCAAGGCCATCGAGGCCGGCGTCGACATCAAGGAAGTCAACATCGGTTCCATGGCTCACTCCAAGGGCAAGGTCGTCGTCACCAACGCCGTCGCTATGGGCGATGACGATGTCAAGACTCTCGAGGCTCTCAAGGCCAAGGGCGTCAAGTTCGAGGTCCGCAAGGTTCCTTCGGATTCCTCCGAGGATCTCGACGCCATGTTGAAGAAAGCTAAGGCCGAACTGGCCGCTCAAGCATAGTAAAGGAGGGTCCGATACATGTCTGCAATCACTATTCTGCTTGTTGCGATTGTCGCGTTGCTTGCCGGTATGGAAGGCATTCTGGATGAGTTCCAGTTCCATCAGCCGCTCGTGGCATGCACGCTTATCGGTCTCGTAACCGGTCACCTTCAGGAGGGCATCCTCCTGGGCGGTTCGCTCCAGATGATGGCCCTTGGCTGGGCTAACGTCGGCGCCGCTGTCGCGCCTGACGCCGCTCTGGCCTCGGTCGCTTCTTCGATCATCATGGTGCTCGCCCTCAACGGTGGCGCCACCGATTCGGCCAAGGCCGTTACCACCGCTATCGCCGTCGCCGTCCCGCTGTCGGTCGCTGGTCTGTTCCTGACCATGATCTGCCGTACCATTGCTACCGCTATCGCTCACGCCATGGATGGTTGCGCCGAGAAGGGCGACTTCTCCGGCATCGAGCGCTGGCAGTATGCTGCCATCCTCATGCAGGGCCTTCGTATCGCCATCCCGGCAGTGCTTCTGTGCGTCATCCCGGCCGAGGCCGTTACCAACGCGCTTAACGCTATGCCCGACTGGCTGTCCGGCGGCATGGCTGTCGGCGGCGGCATGGTCGCTTCCGTCGGTTACGCCATGGTCATCAACATGATGGCCACCAAGGAGACCTGGCCGTTCTTCGTCCTCGGCTTCGTCCTTGCTGCCATCCCTCAGCTCACGCTGATCGCCCTTGGTCTCATCGGCATCTCCCTTGCCCTCATCTACCTTGGCCTTAAGGATCTGGCCAAGCAGGGTGGCGGCATGGGCGGTGGCTCCGGCGACCCGCTCGGCGACATTCTGAACGATTACGAGTAGGAGGGGAGTGATACATATGGCAGAGAACAAGATTCAGCTCACCAAGGCTGACCGCAAGAAGGTTTGCTTCCGTCATCAGTTCCTTCAGGGCTCGTGGAACTACGAGCGTATGCAGAACGGCGGCTGGTGCTTCGCAATGATCCCTGCGATCAAGAAGCTCTACACCAGCAAGGATGACCAGATTGCCGCTCTTAAGCGCCACCTGGAGTTCTATAACACCCACCCCTATGTTTCCGCCCCCGTCATTGGCGTTACCCTCGCCCTCGAGGAGGAGCGCGCCAACGGTGCCCCGATTGACGACGTCGCCATTCAGGGCGTCAAGGTCGGTATGATGGGCCCGCTCGCCGGCGTCGGCGACCCCGTCTTCTGGTTCACCCTTCGCCCGATTCTGGGCGCTCTGGGCGCTTCCCTGGCCATGTCCGGCAGCATCGTCGGTCCGCTGCTGTTCTTCTTCGCGTGGAACATCATCCGTTACGCTTTCCTGTGGTACACGCAGGAGTTTGGCTACAAGGTCGGCTCCTCCATCGCCAAGGACCTCTCCGGTGGTCTGATGGGCAAGGTCACCGAGGGCGCTTCCATCCTGGGTATGTTCATCATCGGCGCCCTGGTCGAGCGCTGGGTGTCCATTTCCTTCACCCCGATCGTCTCCACGGTCAAGCAGTCTGCTGGCGCCTTTATCGACTGGGCTAGCCTGCCCTCCGGTTCCGAGGGTATCAAGGAAGCGCTGACGATGTACAACTCCGTCGGTGCTACCGCCCTTGATCAGATGAAGGTCACCACGCTTCAGGCCAACCTCGATCAGCTCATCCCCGGCCTTGCCGCCGTGTGCCTGACCCTGCTGGTCTGCAAGCTCCTCAAGAAGAAGGTCAGCCCGATCGTCATCATCCTGGCTCTCTTCGCCGTCGGCATCATCGGTCGCTTCTGCGGCTTCATGTAAGCACGCTTCGGCTTAAGACCGAGAATTGCTAGGCAAGGGCTTTTGAGCCATTGAAACGGACCGCACCCGGTGGGTACACTGGATGCGGTCCGATTGTTTTTATTGGAGGGCGAGGCGCGTATGGCGCAATCTCAGAACAGCACGGTCGATCTGGCAACGCCGGCAACCTGCCTGATGGGGCTTACCAGCCACGGTAACGTGATGGTGGGCAATAAGGCGTTTGAGTACTATAACGAGCGCAATCCCGAGGATTATATTCAAATCCCGTGGGACGAGGTCGACTATATTGCCGCCGAGGTTTTGCGCGGTACCAAGAAGATCACGCGTTTTGCCATCTTCACCAAGGACAACGGTCACTTTACGTTTTCGACGCGTGACGACAAAGAGACGCTTCGCGCGGTCCGCAAGTACGTCGACGAGAATAAGCTCGTGCGTTCGCCCGACTTTATCGATGTGACGGCCAAGGGCGCTAAGAGCATTCCTTCCGTCATCAAAGGCCTCTTCCACAAAGGCAACTAGTCATTGGGGACGTTCTTAAACGACTAGTCATTAAAGAACGTCCCCAATGACTACCTCGAAGAGTGGCTATGCGCTGCATGGTAGCGGCGTAAATCTGCTACACTAGTACAACATGCCTCCGTAGCTCAGGGGATAGAGCACCGCTCTCCTAAAGCGGGTGTCGACGGTTCGAATCCGCCCGGGGGCACCAGGAAAATCGCAGGTCAGGAGTTATTTTTGCTTCTGACCTGTTCTGGTTTTGGGACTAAGAACCGCTTTCGTTTGTAAATCTGGTAAGTAAATATTATGACTTCCCGAGTTTTCCACTGAAAACAGGAAATCACCATTTTGGGGATAAAAGTTTTCAACAGCTGTTGGTCGGTTCCATTTTGGTGATGTGCTTCCCTCTTTTGGGTAAATAATTTCACCATTTTGATGATTCGGTAGCTTTGAATTATTTGATAAAAAGCCTGCTCAGAAGCTTGTGTAATACCCAGTTTGGTGAAACCAATTAATAGAGAAATAGATTAAAAAGAAATAGGGACGGCGATGCCGTCCCCTTCGCTCGCGGAGCTCGCTGCGCGGCCACGTACCGTGTCCTTGCCGCCGGCTACGCCGCCGATTTATTCGCTCACTTCGTTCGCTGATTGATGGACTAATCCGATTTATCGGATACACCAGTCATAAGTGCAGCAATTGATATGTTGAATCCATTGGCAATTTTAGAGAGGTTAGAAAGACTGACATTTCTTCGCCCGACCTCTATCGAGGCGTAGTAAGACCTGTCCATGTCAATGCGGTTCGCAAATAGCTCTTGTGAGAAACCAGACTCTGATCTGAGTTCTTTGCAGCGTAGACCAAAGGATTGTTGTAGCGGCGAGATATCCATGACAAAAAGAGTCATGGATTGTTGTATTTATGCCAACGGACTATATACAACAATCCCAGTTAAGGCGCATAATCATCTCTATTGGAAAGCACTCTGATGCCCAGTCGGATAGGGCACGGAAAAGGAATGGAACAGCACAATGACTCAGGGAAAGCATTTCGCTGCCGGTGGCGATCACTTCGCCGCACTGCCAAACAAAAAGATTCACACTCCGAAGGGGATCGCGCGTCTGACCGTCACCGCGGCGACCATGGCCGCCATGACCGGATCGAGCCTCATCTCACCGTTCGCGGCATTCGCCCAGACCGGTGACGGGGGCACACAGCACCCCGCCGTGATGTCGCCGATCGCCACCCACGCCGGCGCGGCATCCGGTACCGGCGCGAAATCCGCCGCACAGACCATCGCGGACCTGCAGAAGGCAGTCGACGAGGCGAAGGCGAAGGAGGACGCCGCCAAGGCATCCTACGATGAGGCCGCCGGTCCCTACAACGAGGCGGCTTCCGCCCGCGACCAGGCCAAGGCATCCTACGATTCGGCAGTCAGCGCCGGCACGGCAGCCGACCGAGCGGCAATGGACGAGTACGCCCGTCAGGTCGCAGAGGGCAAGGACGCCGCCGATGCCGCCGGCAAGGACCTCGAGCAGGCGAAGGCGGGTCTCGCAGACGCCAAGGCGGATGCGTCCGAGAAGGACGAAGCGTACCAGTCCGCCCTCAAGGCGGCCCAGGATGCCAAGGACGCCCTCGATAAGGCCAAGGCCGATGCCGTAAGCGCCACCCCGGAGGCAATCAGTGCCGCCGAGCAGGCCGTGCGCGACGCCCAGGCTGCCGTGGACAGGGCACAGGCCAATCTCGCCAACGCCAACGCTACGCTTGCCGATGCCCAGTCCAAGCTGGTTGTGACCCAGTCTGCAAAGGATTCCGCCGATGCCGTCCTTGTCGCAGCCAAGCAGAACAAGGACGCGGCGGATGCGAAGGCCGCAGCCGCCAGCGCCGCCTACGAGAAGGCGAAAGCCGACCTCGCCGCAGCGGAGGCCGGTGCCAGCGGTCCGGAGTACGATGCGGCAAAACAGAAGGTCGCGGACGCAGAGGCAACCCTTGCCGCCGCACGAGCGGTGCAGTCCCAGTGCGAGTCCGAGCTCGAGCAGGTGCAGTCCGCCGCGGCAACGGCACAGACCGAGCTAAATGATGCCCAGGCATCCCTCTCTGCGAAGCAGCAGGCCGCGGTCGATGCCGCGTCCGGCGTGAACGACGCCCAGTCCGCACTCGATGCCGCGAACTCCGACCTCGATGCGGCCAAGCAGGCGAACGCCGATGCCATCGCCAAGCTGGATGCCGCGAAGCAGGCTGTCAAGGACGCCGAGTCCGCCAAGGCAGCCGCCGACGAAGAGCTTGCGAACGCCAAGACCGCAAAGGATACCGCTGACGCGGCCGTGACCGCCGCCCAGCAGAAGGTCGACGAGGCACAGGCGAAACTCGACTCCGCCGACGCACAACTCAAGCAGGGAGCCATCGGCTTCTTCCGTGCCATGGGTGCCGATTCAGCCATCGAGATCATCCAGAACTGCACATACAAGGACTACACCGAGATCGGAAACAGTCTCGACGCAACGGGCCTTGAAAACATGCTTTCGTCCATCACGGTCATGAAGAACGTGAACGCCTACCGTAAGTCCGTCGGCCTTTCCGAGCTTGAGGTAAGCTATAAGCTCATTGCGGCAGCGATTGCAGATGCAAACTATTCGACGAAAAATGTAGAGCATGCCCAGCAGTTCGATGTCGGTGAAAACCTTGCCTGGAGCTATCGCGACCCCTGCAAGGCCTGGATCTATCAGGAAAAGGATCTGTTTGACAAGACTGCAGCTTCCCTTGGTGCGACGAATCTTTCCGGAAAGGACGCCTACGACTTCTGGTATGCCAACCAGGACAAGTTCGATTACTACCGTATCGGTCATTACATGAACATCATCAACCCTGACTATGCTGTCATGGGATGCGGTCTGAACGATGACACCCGTTTGACGTTCTCGCTCACGCTGCAATACGGCGGTTGGGCCGGTTCGGGCTGGAATACCGGAGCCATCTCCGTCGACGAGTACGAGCAAAAGCTGACCTCCTATATCAACGGTCTCAAGAACGCCAAGAGCGCACTCGACGCAGCCAAGGCCGATCTCGCATCCAAGCAGCAGGCAGCCGCCGGCGCCGCTACAACCGTCCAGCAGAAGCAGGACGCAGCGGATTCCGCACAGGCAGATGTCGATGCCGCAAAGCAGGGTGTTGCCGATGCCCAGCGTGCCGTCGATGCCGCAAAGGTTGATGTCGCCGCCAAGCAGCAGGGCGTCACGGATGCCCAGACCGAGCTTGATGCGGCGAAATCGGACCTCGATGCCGCCAACGCGGCAGTCGATACGGCAAAGTCGACCGTCCAGCAGAAGCAGGTCGCCTTTGATGCCGCCAACGCAGCCGTAACGGTCGCACAGTCCAAGCTGGACTCCGCCAAGGCGGACACCGTATCCAAGCAGCAGGGCGTCACGGATGCGAACGCCGACCTCGCGAAGTTCTTCCAAGACGTCGCCGACGCCAAGAAGGCGCTCGATACAGCAAAGAGTATCCATGACGCGGCGGCAGCCGATCAGGCCGAGAAGGCGACCGTCCTCGCCGCCGCCGAGCAAAAGGCGGACGCCACCGCACGCGCCCTCGCGGATGCCCAGCGTGCCGTCGATGCCGCAAAGGCCGACACCGGCGTTGCCGCCGACAGGCTCACCGGCTCCCAGACCGATCTCGATGACGCACAGTCGAACCTCGACATCCTCACCGATCTTGCCGCGAAGCTCGCAGAGGCACAGCAGCGCGAGCAGGATGCAGTAAAGGCCGTCAATGACACCAAGGCCGCCCTCGATGCCGCGAAGGCGGATGCCATCGCCGCCGAGTCCCTGGTCTCCGCCGCCGAGCAGGCGAAGGCGCAGGCAGACGCCAAGCTGTCGAAGCTGAACTCCATCGATACCGGCGCGGCGATCGCTTCCGGCCATGATGTGAACGCGGATGACGCCCTCAACGCGCTTTTCGCTGCAGCAGTCGAGGCACGTGCCAAGGTCGCGCCCGCCAAGGCCATCCTGGACGAGAAGCAGGCCGCGGTGGACGGGCTCCAGGCCGGCTACGATGCGGCACTCGCCGCCTACGAGTTGGCGAAGTCCGACCGCATCGCAGCGGAGCAGAAGCTTTCCGATGAGATTGCCCGACAGGAGGCGGAGGAGGCCGCAAAGCAGCAGGCGGCATACACCCCGAAGCACCTCGCCGGCACGGAGACCGCCCAGCCCGGCAGCCTCGCCCAGACCGGCGACCGCGCGGGACTCATCGGCGAGACGTTCGCCATCGGCGGTACCGTCCTCGTGGCAGCCGGCGTCTTCCTCGACCAGAAGAAGCGCCGCGGGCAGATGTAAAAGCGAGCCGGGCGTTGGATATCGGCTGGTGTCCAACGCCCGGTTTCATGGGCAGGGAGATCGGTGTGAGAACAAAGGCTATTATCGTTGCGCTTCTGGTGTGCCTTTCGGCACCTCAACTTGGATGTGCCAGCGTTGCAAAGCAAGGAAGCGGCTCTACGGAAAGGGCCGCCACAGCGGTAAAGAATAAAGACAAAAAGAAGCCAAGCGAAGAAAAGTCGACGCAAACCTCTGGAACCAAGACCGAGGAGAAGAAAGAATCCGACGACAAGGACCAGAAGTCCGATGACTCCAAGAAGGAGGATAACAAGTCTTCCGATTCCTCGAAGTCGGACAACAAGGGCGATTCCTCCCAGTCCAAGCAGAATTCCGGCAATTCGCAGAGTTCCGGCAGCAATAATTCCTCTTCCAACGGCGGTAGCCAGAAGAAGTGGGTTGCCGAGCAGGGTCACTGGGAGACAGATTACAGCCAGGTCTGGGTACCGAATGTAGTGTATACGCGCCATGAACGTTGGATGTGCTCTGTATGCCATGCGACGTTTAACTCAGCAGCCGAAATGGACAATCATGTTATCTCTACCTACGGTGATGCACAACACCCTAATGGAGCTTCTGCAATCAATGATTCGTATACCACCTCTGAAGACCAGGGACATTATGAACAGAAGGCTACGGGGCAGCATTGGGTTGTCGACGTCGCCGGCCATTGGGAGTAATGTGCATCGTTCCTCTCCTCTTACATTCGGTAAATGTTTATTTATTTCTGGGCGGCCGGTTCGGCCGCCTTTTTTAGACGCCCAGTCTGGGGGCAAACGATAGGAAAGCAATCAAACGAGAGGCCGTTCCAAAAGAATCCGGCGGTGCCGGATGCTTCGGGCAAAACCTTCCGCAAATCGGTAAGGTCTTCCATCAACTTGCTCCAGCCCTCGCCCGGAGTCCGCTGCGCGGTAATGCAAAAACTCGGCATCCCTCGCATTCGCATTACCGCTCCGCTCTCGCTGCAGCGAATTTCTAACACTCAGCATTCTTCGCGTTAAAAAATCGCTTCCGCTCACGGTCTCCGCTGACACTACGACACCGCGAAGCCTTTCGCTCGAAACGAGGCCTCTCATTTCGTGTCTACGCTACGCTCCGCCCAATCGCCGTCCCGGTGATTGCAAGATGACTGTGGGTGGCATTTTTGTGGGCCCATCCGGACCCCGAAAACACCACGCCACAGACCTTGCTTATCGCCTGCTACGGCGATAAGGTTGTTGCGAAGTTGAAACTTCGCGATGAAGAATCGCGGAGACGATTCTTCATTGGAACGACGCCAGTCGTTCCTCATCAAGGGAAAGCGAATCGCATAGCAGGTTTTGATCGGAGGCCTCTCCGATCGCTGGTTCGTTTTCCGGAGGAATCATGAGTAGGCTCCGCCCGCACACCGTCAAGGCGTCTCTTTCAAATGACGAGAAGAAAGCCATCGCTGCAATCGCAAAGCGACATGAGATGAGCGAGGCGGAACTCATCCGCTTCGCTTTGTGCAATGCCGACGATCTCGATATCGATTTTGGTTTTTCGGAAATCGCTGACCAGAAATTCCGAACCGATGACATTCACGTCCGGGTCTCGCCGGAAGAAAAAAAGAAAATTGAAAGCAATGCTGATTCCCTCGATATGACTGTCAGTGCGTATGCACGTCGCGTACTGCTCAAAGGGAATGTCGAGAAAATCGATGTCGATCGGGCGTCGATCGACAAGATCTATCACGAACTTTTGAAGGAAGGAACAAACCTCAATCAGCTGATGTATTTTGTGAACGCCCAGGGGCTTCCTGCGTACAACGAGAAAGCTGTTTTCCGCGCACTCGAAAAGGTTTACCAAGTTGGGCGTAAGCTGGATCGTTTTATCGACGAGTTTGAGAAGCGCTATTTCGTCGGCGGTGATCAAAATGACCGTCATTAAGCAGAAAAGCATATCGAGCGAGCGCTACGCAAAGAACGTCCGCAAATACATCAACGGAAAAGATGCGATTGCGCGTGGTGGCTGGAACATCGAATGGAGCGACCGCTGGTTTTCGAAAATGGATAGAACCAGAAAGGTTTTCCATCACGACAAGCCGTCGAGAGCCGGAGCCAAAAACGTAATCCTGCTACACCAGATCCTCGCGTTTCTTCCGGAAGAATGCTCATGCAACGGAGGCAAGATGACCCCCGATGCATGTCTGGCCTATGCGGAGCAATGGCTTGCGAAGCACTATCCGCATCAACAGGTGATTCTCGCGCTGCACGAGGAGAGCGACAAAGCGGGAAAACGGTTCGCGGTCCATATGGCAATCAACCGGACAAACCTTGATACCGGCAAGCGTTGCGACATCGGCGGTCGCAAGGGAAAGTACGAACGCGCTGCATGGGTTCGTGAAATGGACGAGGCCTGGAATCTCGCTCAGCTCGAAAAGGGAAAGAAGAATTCGAAGATTCGAGATCGACAGCCGCGCGATATTGAAAAGGAGATTGTCGATCGTGGTGAGTACAGTTATAAAAACAATCTGCGTGAGCTGATCCATATTGCGATTGACGAAGGTCGCGTAAAGAATATGGAGCAATTCAAAAAGCTACTTGCCTCATGGGGCGTAGACATTTTCATCAAGAACAATCGAGTCTATGCGACAGATCTCGATATCAAAGAGGCCGGCAATCCGAAGTGCACTTTCAACCTGACCCGTCTTGACGGGCGGTTTGCGGTCAAGCAACTTGAGGCGGCCTTTAAAAATAACGTGCTGGAAGCCGAGCGAGCCCTTCCTTATGAGAGGCGTTGCGAGATTTACATTCAACGGCTTAAGAAAGCGTATTCGGCGTGGGCCGAGCAGGCAAAGGCGAGCAAGGGCGTCGCCTACAATCTCTTCCCTAAGTTCATCGCACCGAAGTGCGATGAAGATCTGCTCGAGGATCCGGCGGTTCGTGATGAGCTTCTTGCCCGGCGCGGTTACGCAAGGGAGATTCGCAACCGTTACGCCGGCGCCGTTCCCGATGCTGGCGATGACCGCGTTCGCGCCGCAGGCCGAGCCCATGGTGGCAACGTCGACATCTCGCCGCAGGTCGATCGCGCGGTCGACCGAGGCGATTACGCTCGCGGAGACACGCCTCGCTAGTTTTGGAAAGCCTATCGTCGGTGCCCTAGCGCGCTGCCATCCAGTGCCGATTCTTTCATGCTCGCAATTCGGCGAGGGTGAGGAGTATGAATTGATCGGGCGGGAGTCAGCCGCTCTGATAGAATCGTCCTTGCTGTCGGCAGCCCTCGTGCCGGGCAGAGCCCTCCATCCGATGGGAGGTGATGCCCATGACCGATTTCACCGAGCTCGTGAAGCTCCTGACCGCTACGGTCTCGCTCCTCACGGCCCTTGTCGGCCTTTCCAAGGCACTCAAGCAGGGCTCGAAGCCCAAAAAGAAAGGCCACCGTCGCTAAGACGATGACCCAACTTCATTAAGCAACGGCTCTGCCCAGCTCTCTACAACTTGGGCTGCCGTCGGCATCATTTTACCCTCCTGACGAGCAATTCGTCCATATTTCAAAAATCAAATCCTGTTCGCGCGTGGGCCTTGATTATCAACTTCATCCGAACACCTTCCACATTCATCCGCACATGTGCGGA
>CABRFZ010000004.1 GCA_902470365.1 uncultured Collinsella sp.
ACGGCCGTGGCCCAGGTGCTGGCGGCGATGGCATCGTCATCGGCCTTGGGGCCGTTGTCGACGAGCTTGTCGAATGCCTTAGCGTCGAGCGTGGTGGAAGCCTCGGTATCCTCGGAGCTCTTGGAGGAACCGGCGGCGGAACCCTTGTCGGCCTCGGCGCTGGTGTCAGAGCAGCCGGCAAGACCAAGGCCGGCGACGGTTGCGAAGGTGGCGGCAACGAAGCCGCGGCGGTCGAGAACGACCTGCTGGGAGAGGTTCTTGCTCATGGTAGAACACCTTTCTCAATAAAATCCCTAGCGGTTGAGTAGAGTTATACCCTATCGCGCTCAAATGGGTCAACACGAAATAACTCAGAAACATACTTACCTTATGGGTAATTCTACCTACCAAAAAGGGACAGGTTTATTTTGGCAGGTTTTATCTGGGTAAACGTCGCTTATTGCAGCTGAGATAGCGCTTTGCAGACGGCATGGTCGGTGCGGCGGCATGCCTTGCTGCTTTGTCTCAATCTGTAACAGTTAGACGAGGAAATGGGTTCTACCTGTTACAGATCGAGATTTTCACTTCAGGGGAATTCGAATGTCTCGATCTGTAACATCTGGATGGCTAAAAGGTCTCTATCTGTTACAGATTGAGACAAAGGTCAGGGACTAAGACGTCTTGTCTCGATTTGTAACAGTTAGACGGGAATTCGGGCCCTAGATGTTACAGATTGAGATAATCGCGTCGTGAAAACAAAAACCTCCGCAGGGGTGCTTCCCTTGCGGAGGTTTTCTTACTCGTTGAGTAGTCTCACGGCTTCGGCGGCCATATTCTCGACCGTCATGCCGTTTTGAGTGAGCAGTTCGTTGGGGTCGTAGCGGTCGGGGAAGCCCTTGGCGATGCCGAAGGTGCGCGTGCGCACGGGCGTGCAGGCCAGGTAGCACGCCACGCGCTCGCCCCAGCCGCCGTCCAAGATGCCGTCCTCGAGGGTGACGACAACGCGATGCTCGGCGACAAGGCTGTCGAGGAACTTGCGGTCGAGCTCGGCCGCAAAGCGCGGGTTGACGAGCGTGGCCTCGATGCCGTACTCGGCAGTCAGACGGTTTGCCACGCGCTCACCCAGCTCAAAGAAATCGCCAAGCGCGAGCACGGCAACGTCGCGGCCCTGACGTACCACGTTGTAGCGAACGGCGCTGTAGTCGGTGTCTTCGGCGGGCGCAAGGTCGGGGCGGCTTACCAGGCCGATGCCCGGTACGCGGATTGCCACGGGATGCTCGCGGTGGTCGAGCGACCAGCTCAGCATGGACAGATATTCCTCCATGCAGGCCGGCGCCAAGTAGTGCATGTTGGGAAGACCGCCCAGCATGGAAATATCAAAGAACGAAAGATGCGTCTCGGACGTGGTGCCAAAGATTGACGCACCAAACACCAAAATGGTTGCGGGGGCGTCGTTGAGGCACAGGTCGTGCCACAGCTCGTCGTAGGCGCGCTGCAAAAACGTGCCGTACACACCAAAGACTGGCTTGGCGCCCGAGCGCGCAAGCGCGGTGGCAAAGGTCACGGCGTGCTCCTCGGCAATGCCCACATCGACGAACTGTTTGCCGGCGGCAGCGCGAAGCTCGGGTGTAAAGCCCATGATGTAGGGCGTGGCGGCCGTGATGCCCACGACCTGCGGATCGCGCTCGATGGCGGCGCTGAGCGCTTCGCCCGTAATGTCGGCATAGGTGCGCGGCGCAGGCTCGCTCGGATGGCCCGGGCAGAGCTTGCGCCCGGTCGCCATGTCAAACGGACCCACGTGGTGCCAGCGTTCGGGGTCGCTCTGGGCCGGCTCAAAGCCCTTGCCCTTGGCGGTGGAGACGTGCAGCACGATGGGATGATCGATATTGCGCAGTTCCTGCAGCGCGTCGACGAGGGCCAACACGTCGTTGCCGGCGTCCAAATAACGGTAGTCGAGTCCCATCGCGCGGAAAACGTTGCGCTCACAGGTGCCGTTGCTGGCGCGCAGCTCGGCCAGATTGCGGTAGAGGCCACCGTGGTTCTCGGCGATGGACTGGTCGTTATCGTTGACGATGATGATCAGGTTGCTATCGAGTTCGGCGGCATTGTTAAAGCCCTCAAACGCCAAGCCGCCCGAAAGCGAGCCGTCGCCAATGATGGTGATGACGTTGTACGCATCGCCCGCCAGGTCGCGAGCGTGCGCTAGGCCGCAGCCCAGGCTCACCGAGGTCGAGGTGTGACCCATGGCGAACAGGTCATGCTCGGACTCGTCGGGATTGGCAAAGCCAGAGGCCTCGCCAAAGCGCTCCGGATCGATATAAGTGTACGCGCGCCCAGTCAGCGCCTTGTGGGCGTAGGTCTGGTGCGAAACGTCAAAGACAATCTTGTCGATAGGGGAGTTAAACACGCGATGGAGCGCGACCGTAAGCTCAACGACGCCCAGGTTGGGGGCAACGTGCCCGCCGACGGCGGCGGAGCTTTCGAGGATGGCGTGGCGAATCTCGTCGCAGAGCTGTGGGAGCTCGGCACGATTAAGAGCCTTGACGTCCTCGGGCGTTGTCGTTTGCGTAAGCAGCATCGTTGTGGGTTACTCCATGCGAATCGAGCGCCGGCGCTCCCTCGGCCGACACAATTGCACAAGACAGTCTCGCACATTTTGGCGTTTGATATGTGACGGCGGCGCGGTAATTCGACAACTGGTGGGGCAAAACGTTTTGTCCGATGCCATACTGATAGATTCGATGATGATTTTTTCAATACGTGCAGGCCGTGGCTTGCCGCCGTGAGCTGCTGGAAGGAGGCAGCATGTCCGATGCCGTTCGTGCCGAGAAAATCGCGCACGAGGTCGACGATGCCGCCCGCCAGCTCGCCCAGGCGGGCCGCTTGGACCTGACGCGCGAGTTTATCCAGCATGGCGACGTGACGGTCTATGCACATGTGACCTCGGTGGCACGGACAAGTCTGTCCTTTGCCGAGCGCCTGGGCCGTGTCGGTGTCTCGGTCGACCGCGCCTCGTTGCTGCGCGGGGCCCTGCTGCACGATTACTTTCTCTATGACTGGCACGATCCCGACCCAAGCCATCGGCTGCATGGCTTTCGCCACCCGTTTTTTGCCCTGGCGCGAGCCGAAGAGGATTTTGAGCTGACGTCTCGTGAGCGGAATATTATCGTGCGCCATATGTTTCCGCTGGTGCCGGTGCCGCCGACGTGTCGTGAGGCATGGATTGTATGCCTGGCGGATAAATGGTGTGCTCTGCGCGAGACGATCGCCGGCCGTCTGCCGCGCAAGGACGAGGCAGACGATGGCGTGAGTGACGAATCGAGCGAAAAGAGGAGAGGGTAGACGGTGGGGACCGCGATCGACATGGCATTTGACGGCGCGACGCTTGCCGCCTGTCCGCTCTCGGCGCTGGTGCTCTCGTTTGCCTTCTACGGTTTCTGCGGCTGGGCATGGGAATCGACAGTCTGCGCCATGCTCAACCACGGGCGCTTTGCCAACAGCGGCTTTTTGCTGGGACCGTGCTGCCCCATCTATGGTGTGGGCGGCATTGCCTGCTGGCTGCTGTTGCGCGGAATTCCTGACGCGTCGAGCCAGTTTGTCGCGGCAGCGCTCGTATGCAGCGTGATTGAGTACAGCGTGGGCGTGCTGCTGGAAAAAACAACAGGCGCTCGCTTTTGGGACTATTCTCACCTGCCGTTTAACCTGCACGGACGCATCTGTCTGTACTGGGCCTGCGCGTTTGGCCTGGGTGCGCTGTGCATTTGCCGTTTAGTGGAGCCGGCATTGCTGGGGCTGCTTGGCCATCTGCCGGTGCTGATTGTGCGGCTGTCCGCCTTTATCGTCGCGGTCGCGATGATGGTCGACGCAGTGTGCTCGTTGGCGAGCTGGCGGCGTCTGTCCGATCAGCTGGAGCGCGTGCGCGCCGACCTTGCCGACCGCATCAACGAGTCGCTTGCCGATGCGTCCGACTCCATGCTCGAACGTATTCCCGATTCGGCGATCGACTCGGTGGCACAGACGCACATCCGTAGCCGTGCCGTTAACGCGTGGCTGGCGGAGCTGGGCGACGCGACGCTCGATGCCCTGCGCGAGAAGGCTTCGATGCCGACGTTTATCGCGGATGGTGCTCGCGGCCTGGCGCTCGCTGCCCGCCGCGTGGCCGATGCCGCGCCGAGCATGCCGCGTCCGTCGCTCAGTCGTCGCCTTGCCGGCAAGCGCATGAGCCGTCCGGTACCGAGCGTGTCACTCAGTCGTCGTGACCTGCGCTTTTTCAATGCCTTCCCGCGTCTGCGCATCAATCGCTACGAAGGTGTCATTCGAGCAACTAATCTCCGCGACCGCGCCCACGAGCTGTTTCGGCGCTAGCCGGGACGGGCGCGCTCACGCCTCCCTTGCTTGCGTATTTCCCGTTCGTTTCGCGTCCGTTGCCGCGCCGTTTCCAAGATTGCGGCACCGTTTCCATTCGACAACGCAGCGTTTAACAACGTCGTATCTGGTCTATACCAGTTGCCCCTCGGCCGCATTATGGGCGCCGACAACGTTCATGTGACTAAGGGGGAGCGAATGTACGATACGGGATCGACAACGTTTATGCTCATCTGCACCATGCTCGTATTTTTAATGACACCGGGTCTGGCGTTTTTCTATGGCGGTCTGTCTAGGCGCAAAAATGTCATCAACACCATGCTCATGTGTTTTGGCGCCATTGGCCTGGTTGGTGTGCTGTGGATTGTTGCCGGCTGGTCGCTGGCCTACGGCGGCGACGGTTCCAGCCCGTTTATTGGAGGCCTTGACCAGCTGCTGTGCCTGCCGGTGCTCGGCCAGGTGCTGCAGACGGCCGAGGGCAATGCCGCGGACGGTGCCGTCTACCCTCAAATCATCAACATCGCCTTCCAGATGGCGTTTGCCATGATCACGGCTGCTATCGTCACGGGCAGCCTGGCCGGCCGCGTTAAGTTTGGTGCCATGACGGCCTTCCTGGGCATTTGGCTGCTCGTGGTCTATGCGCCGCTCGCCCACATGGTCTGGGGCGGTGATGGCTCCTTTATCGGCGACATCATCGGCGCACTCGACTTTGCCGGCGGCGACGTGGTGCACACCTCGTCCGGTCTCACGGGCCTGATTCTCTGCTTAATGCTCGGTCGTCGTCGCGGTTTTGGCATGGTGAGCTATCGCCCGCATAACGTGCCGTTTGTGGCGCTCGGCGCCGGCCTGCTTTGGTTTGGCTGGTTTGGCTTTAACGGCGGCAGCGAGTTTAAGGCCGACGCCGTTGCGGCGCTTGCTATCCTCAACACCGTGACGGCCAGCGCGGCGGGTATGGTCTCGTGGCTCGCCGTCGAGCGCGTGCACACCGGTCGTCCCACGCTGGTGGGCGCTAGCACCGGTTTGGTTGCGGGCCTTGTGGTGGTCACGCCGGGTGCGGGCTTTGTCGAGCCGTGGGCAGCGCTGGTCATGGGCCTGATTGTCTCGCCCGTCTGCTACCTGGCCATCAGCCATCTTAAGACCAAGTTCGGCTACGACGACGCGCTCGACGCGTTCGGTTGCCACGGTATCGGCGGTATCCTGGGCGGCGTGCTCACGGGCCTGTTCTGCGTGCCGGAGCTTTCGTGGACCGGTAAGGGCGGCCTGTTCTACACGGGCGACGTGTCTCTGCTCATCTCGCAGATTTTGGCTATTGTGGTGACGGTCGCTCTTGTGCTGGTACTCGATTTGGTGATCGCCGCGGTGGTCAAGGCGCTGTTCCACGGCAGCCTGCGTGTGAACGAGGCCGACGAGGCACTGGGCTTGGACGCGAGTCAACACGGCGAGAGCGCGTATCCCTCGTTCTCCGGACTCGATTAGCAGCTTCCCCAAGCACCGCACCTTGCCGTTCAATCGTCGCTCACGTACTTAAGTACGCTTCGCTCCTCTTTCACGGCAATCTGCGGCACTTGGGAAACCTGCTAAGACCAGTCAGTTGAACTTTTTGATCTCTGAGGTTGGTTTGCGACACCTGGGAAACCCGCGTCTCATGTAAAGGGATACGTTGATTATTGAGAGGAATTCATTATGAAAAAGATCACGGCTATCGTGCGCCAGGAAAAGCTTGAGGTTCTTAAAGATGCGCTGTTTGCTGCTGATGTTCGTGGCATGACCATCAACCAGGTGCAGGGCTGCGGCGCGCAGCATGGCTGGAAGGAATACGTGCGCGGCAACGAGTTACTTGTCAACACGATCCCTAAGGTGCAGTTCACCCTCATCTGCGCCGATGAACATGTCGACGGCATTGTCGACATCATCTGCAACGCCGCCCGCACCGGAGCCGTCGGCGATGGCAAGATCTGGGTCGAGCCGGTCGAGGAAGTCATCCGCATCCGTACCGGCGAACACGGCCCCGCCGCGGTGTAGGACAATCTTTCGCCTGACGGGCGTGCCTCTCTTGGGGTGCGCCCGTTCTCGTCTACAATATCGTGCAGACGAAGGAGAGGCATGCCCATGATCAAGATGTTTGCGAGTGACTTAGACGGAACGCTGTTGAATGCCCTGCACGAGGCAGACGGGACCATCCGCCGTGCCATTCGCGAGCTGACCGAGGCCGGCCTGCATGTGGTTCCCGCGACCGGGCGCTCGACGTTGCCGATCGGTGAACATGGCTTTACAGGTCTGGCACTTGATGCCTGCTGCTCTAACGGCTCCATCGTGCGCGACAGTCATGGCGAGGTGCTCAAGACCTGGACCATCGACCCGCAGGTTACCGAGGAGCTGCTCAAGGCGTTCCCGGACATTTGCTTCGACTGCTCCACGCCCGACGGCATGTTTTCGAGCGGTTCGTTCGAGATGCACCAGGCGGGCTTTAAGAAGGACAGCCCTATCAAGCGCATCGTGATGCGCGGCATGCGCGCGCGTGGCGGGTATCACGAGGAACAGTATTTCGACCAGTCGATCGGTGACATCCTGCGCCACGATGTGTGCAAGATCAACTGCCGCGTGACCTCGCCCGAGCTGGAGCGCGACCTTAAAGCGTATCTTGCCGAGCGCTCGGACCGCGTGGTCAACGCGCCGTTCGATCCGGTGATGTTCGAGATCACGGCCGTGGCGTGCAACAAGGGCGAGAGCGTGGCCTGGCTGGCGGGCTACTACGGTATTGCCGAGGACGAGGTCGCGGTTTACGGCGACGGCGGTAACGACATTGCCATGCTCAAGCGTTTCCGCCACAGCTACGCGACCAAAAATGGTAGTGATGCAGCTAAGGCCGCCGCGAGCGCGACTATCGGCAGCTGCATGGTCCACGCCGTTCCCAAACACATGCTCGCCACCATGCACAAGCAAAATTCCCGCGCCGTCATCGAATAATGTGACAAAGGGACTGCCCCTTCGTCACATTCCAAATATTGCCTTTACGTGTTGATGCACACGGTGTGCAATAATACTCGCACTGTGCAATAGCGCACAGGCTGAGTAACAAGGAGGACGCTTGTCCCAGCTCGAGAAATGCGATCGCCGGTCCCTTCGCTCGCAGCGTGCCCTTCGCCAGGCACTTGCCAGCGAGCTTGCCGAAAGCGGCGACCTTTCGCGCATTAACGTCGCGTCGCTCACCGAGCGCGCCGGCCTTACGCGCCGTACGTTCTATTCGCATTACCGCGATATCCCCGACTTTATCAATCAAATCGAGGACGGCTTGCTGGCCGAGATCCGTGAGCGCATTGAGCTCATCACCGCAGCTCAACTACCCGATCTCTATCACAACATCGATGAGCTCGAGCCGGCGCCCGGTTCGGTTGAGCTGCTGCGTTATCTTGCGGCCAACCGCGACTTAATCGGTGCGCTGCTGGGTCCGGGCGGCGACCAGGCCTTCATTAAAAGGATTATCGATACCGCGCGTGAGGCTGTGGTGCCGCGTGCGCAGACGGGCATTTTGGGCCTGGCGCTGGGCACGTTCTTTGACTACTACGTCACCTACGTCGTGAGTGCCGAGGTCGGCATGATTCAGCGCTGGTTTGAGCGTGGGCTCACCGAATCGCCCGAGGCCATGGCGCGCATTATGACGGTGCTCGCTTTTGTGCGCCCTGGTGACCTGTATGGCCAACCCATCGATATCAACGTACCGGAATACGGCATGAAGCTATTGAACCTGCAGCTCGAGGACGCGGCCGACACTGCCGCAGCCGTCGAGTCCAACAACTAAGAGGAGAGACAATGAGCAAACTCGTCGAGGGCATTAAGGACCGTATGGTCGCTGCCGCGCGCGAGGCCGCGCCCGCCGTGGTGGACGCCGCGCAGAAGGCCGCGACCGCGGCTGCCGAGAAAGTTGCTGAGGCAATTGCCGATGCCAAAAACGCGGCAGGGGAGGCGTCCGTCGCTAGCGAGCCCGCCACCGCCGCTGAGCCCGTAGCCGCCGGCCAGGCCCCCGAAGGCGCGATCTTCAACCCCGAGAACGCTCGCGGCAGCCTGCATCTGGGCATCGACGTGGGCTCCACCACCGTTAAGCTCGCCGTGCTCAACGACGACAACCAGATCGTCTACGCCAAGTACCAGCGCCACCACACCGACGTCCGCGCCTGCGCCCGCGACCTGTTCGAGGGCGCTGCGACCGTGCTGCCGACGGCCCAGATGACCTGCGCCATTACCGGCTCGGGCGGCCTGCTGCTGTCCCAGTGGCTCGACCTGGAGTTTGTCCAGGAGGTCATCGCCAGCAAGCGCGCTGTCGAGACTCTTATCCCGGCCACCGACGTTGCCATCGAGCTGGGCGGCGAGGACGCCAAGATCATCTATTTCGACAACGGCATCGAGCAGCGCATGAACGGCACCTGCGCCGGCGGCACGGGCGCGTTCATCGACCAGATGGCAACCCTGCTGCACACCGACGCGAGCGGCCTCAACGAGCTCGCGGCCAACGCCACCACCATCTATCCCATCGCCAGCCGCTGCGGCGTTTTTGCCAAGACCGACGTGCAGCCGCTGCTCAACGAGGGCGCCCGCCCCGAGGACGTGGCTGCCTCCATCTTCCAGGCCGTCGTGACCCAGACCATCTCGGGCCTGGCATGTGGCCGTCCCATCCGCGGCAACGTCGCCTTCCTGGGCGGCCCGCTGCAGTATCTCTCCGAGCTGCGCCACCGCTTCTACCTCACGCTCAACCTGGATGAGGAGCACCGTATCGTGCCCCAAAATGCCCACCTGTTTGTGGCGAGCGGCGCCGCCATGGCGCACGAGTCCAACAAGCTCAGCACGTTCCCGCAGCTCATCGAGGCTATCGATGCCCTGGGTGACACACAGGGCGCCGAGGTCGAGCGTCTGGACCCGCTCTTTGCCACCGACGAGGACTTTGCCGAGTTCAAGACCCGCCACGACCAGGAAGTCGTCCCCAAGGGCAAGCTCGAAGGCTACACCGGCCGCGTGTTCATTGGCATCGACGCCGGCTCCACCACCATGAAGGCCGCGCTCGTGGGCGAGGACGGCCAGCTGTTGCACACCTGGTACGGCAACAACAACGGTGACATCCTGGGCACGGCCAAGGTCATCATGGCCGATTTCTACAACCACATCCCCGCCGGCTGCACCATCGGCCACGTGACCACCACGGGCTACGGCGAGGCACTGCTCATCGAGGCCCTCAAGGCCGATTCCGGCGAGATCGAGACCGTCGCGCACCTGCGCGGCGCCAAGGCGTTCCTGCCCGGCGTCGAGTTTATTCTGGACATCGGCGGCCAGGACATGAAGTGCCTGCGCGTCAAGGACGGCGTCATCGAACACATCATGCTCAACGAGGCTTGCTCGTCGGGTTGCGGCAGCTTTATCGAGAGCTTCGCCGTCTCTATGAACATGGACGTGCGTGCGTTCGCCGATGCCGCCATCCATGCCAAGGCCCCGGTCGATTTGGGCAGTCGCTGCACGGTCTTTATGAACTCGCGCGTCAAACAGGCGCAAAAGGAAGGCGCCACGGTGGGCGACATCGCGGCCGGCCTGTCCTATTCCGTCATCAAGAATGCCCTATTCAAGGTCATTAAGCTGCGCGACCCCAAGGAGATCGGCAACCAGGTGATCGTCCAGGGCGGCACCTTTATGTCCGATGCCACACTGCGCGCGTTTGAGCAGCTCACGGGCGTTCATGCCGTGCGTCCCGACATCGCCGGCTGCATGGGCGCCTATGGTGCGGCCCTGCTCGCCCGCGATCGCGCCGGCGCCGATGGCACCTCGACCATCCTTTCGGCCGAGGACATCGCGCACCTCACCGTGACGCAAAAACACGTCCGCTGCGGCCGTTGCTCCAACAACTGCCAGCTCACCGTCAACGATTTTGGCGGCGGCAGGCGCTTCATTACCGGTAACCGCTGCGAGAAGGGTGCTGGCCACAAAAAGCAGAAAACCGAGGCCCCCAACCTCTTCAAAAAGAAAAACGAGCTGCTCTTTAACCGCGAGGTGCTGAGCCCCGACGAGGCCCCGCGTGGTACCGTGGGTATCCCCCGTGCGCTCAACATGTACGAGAACTACCCCTTCTGGCATGCGTTCTTTACGCGCCTGGGCTTTAGCGTGCAGCTGTCCGACCAGTCGAGCAAAAAGACTTACCAGGCGGGCATCGAGTCCATGCCGTCCGAGAGCGTGTGCTATCCGGCCAAGATGAGCCACGGCCACGTGATGAACCTCATCGACCGCGATGTCGACTTCATTTGGATGCCGTGCGTGCGCTGGGAGCGCAAGGAGGATCCGACCGCCGGCAACTGTTACAACTGCCCCATCGTCATGAGCTACCCCACGGCGCTGGCGCTCAACATCGATGAGATCCGCGAGCAGAACATCGAGTTCCTGTACCCGTTTGTGCCGTATCACGATAAGACTGAGCTCAAGCGCCGTCTGTACCAGGTGCTCGCCGTCGACCGCGTGGCCGATGCTGAGGCCGGTCGCGGTCGCGTGCGTGGACCCAAGATCACGCGCTCCGAGGTCGATGCCGCCGTCAACGCTGCCTTTGAGGCCGATGCGCGTTTCCACGAGGACATCCAGACCATGGGCGAGGAGGCTCTTAAGTGGGTCGAGGACCACGGCGGCCATGGCATTGTGCTCGCCGGCCGTCCCTACCACAACGACCCCGAGATCAACCATGCCCTGCCCGAGCTTATCTCGAGCTTTGGCTTTGCGGTCTTTACCGAGGATTCGCTTGCGCATCTGGTAAAGCCCGAGCGTCCGATTCGCGTCGTTGACCAGTGGATGTACCACAGCCGCCTGTACGCCGTCGCCCGCTTTGTGACGATGCGCAACGACCTGGACCTGATCCAGCTCAACTCTTTCGGCTGCGGTCTCGATGCCCTGACTACCGACCAGGTGCAGGAGATTCTGGAGGCCAGCGGCAAGATCTACACCGTGCTCAAGATCGACGAGGTGTCCAACCTGGGCGCCGCGCGCATCCGCATCCGCTCGCTCATGGCAGCGCTCAAGGACCAGGAGGCCGAGCGCTTGGCCGAGGCCACGGCCGCGGGCGAGGCCTACGAGCAGGGCGATGCCGCGCCGGTGGCGCCCTCCACGGACGCCCCCGCGTTCGCGAGCCGCAAGTACACGTTCGAGGCGCAGCGCGAGAGTGCTTCGACCGCATGGCCCAAAGTGCCCTTTACCGAGCAGATGCGCGAGGAGGGCTATACCATCCTGTGCCCGCAGATGGCGCCGATCCACTTTGACCTGGTCAAAGAGGTGTTCCGCGGTGCCGGCTACAACTTGGAGCTGCTGCCCTCGACCGATCACGACGCCGTCGAGGCCGGCCTGCGCTATGTGAACAACGACATCTGCTATCCGTCGATCCTGGTGACGGGCCAGATCATGGAGGCCATCGAGAGCGGTCGGTACGACCTGTCCAAGACGGCCGTGGTTATCAGCCAGACCGGCGGCGGCTGCCGTGCCACCAACTACATCGCGCTCATCCGCAAGGCCCTGCGCGAGAGCGGCCACCCCGAGATCCCGGTGATCTCGCTTTCGGCCGTGGCGCTCGGCGAGGACAACCCCGGTTTTAAGATTACGCCGGCGCTGCTTAAGCAGGCCGTGTACGCGGTGCTCTTTGGCGACGTGATGATGCAGATGCTCTACCGCTGCCGCCCGTACGAGGCAACGCCCGGTGCCGCCAACGCGCTCTACGAGGAGTACATGGCGCGCGCCCGCAAGCTGGCGCCCAAGTTTAACCGCCACAACTACACCAAGCTGTGCCGCGAGGCCATCCGCGCGTTCGACACCATGCCGCTCGTGGGCGAGGGCACCAAGCCGCGCGTGGGCGTGGTCGGCGAGATCCTGGTCAAGTTCCACCCCACAGCCAACAACCACGTGGTCGATGTCATCGAGCGCGAGGGCTGCGAGGCCGTGGTGCCGGGCCTGCTCGACTTCTTCCTGTACTCCATGAGCAACGCTGAGCTGCAGAAGGACGAGCTGGGAAGCTCTGCTACCACGCGCGCTGGTATGCAGGCGCTCATCAAACTCGTGGACTGGATGCGTACGCCGGTGGAGGAGATGCTCGAAAAGTCCCGCCGCTTTGAGGCGCCTGAGCGCATCGGCACCATGGCCGACAAGGCCCGCACGGTGCTTTCGGTGTGCAACAACATGGGCGAGGGCTGGCTGCTCACGGCCGAGATGCTCGACCTGATCGACCACGGCGCGCCCAACATCATCTGCACGCAGCCCTTTGCGTGCCTGCCCAACCACGTGGTGGGTAAGGCCGTGATCAAGGAGCTGCGCCGCCAGCATCCCGAGAGCAACATTGTCGCGGTGGACTATGATCCTGGTGCGTCCGAGGTCAACCAGCTCAACCGCATTAAGCTTATGATCAGCGTGGCTAAGGAGAACATGCGCGCCGGCAAGGGCTTTAAGCTCGAGAAGGTGGCGCCGCTCGCGATGGACGAGGTCACCGGCCAGATGCGTGCCCATGATGGCTGCGTGAGCTGTGGGCCGGCCAGCGAGGAGGCCGTTGCATCGGTCGCCAATCGTCTGGGACGCGGCATTAAGAAGTAGCCGGCCTGCTATGGGCTAGATATGAGGCAAGCGGGTGGTAGCCGTATCGGCTACCACCCGCTTATTGCTGGACATATGTTGTGCAAATGACCTTGCTACAGCCTTCCGTGGGCTCGCCCGATTTTTGGGCCGGTTCGGGCTTTGAGGACAAGCTGCTGCAAGCCCAGGGCGATTTTTCGCTCAACGCGGGACAGCACAGTGTGACCTATCTGCCAAACGACGAGACGATCGCTACGGTCTGGCCATCGCCACCTACGAGATGGAAGCCGAAAAGTACATCTACCGTGTGTACAAGTACGAGCTGTAGGGCCGCGCTTAGGGTTGACCAATGGAGTATGAAAACACGCCGTTCACCGATGCCCCCTCCGCGAGTGACAGCCATATGGTTTGATGTCAGAAGCATATAGTTGTCACCAGCCTGCTGGCGACGTTCCCCCTGATATCGGAGGTTCCAGGTATGTTTCGCGCTCCGTTAAACAACTATCGGTTGGTCTAACATGGGTCGCCGTGCTACTTCGATAACCCTTGCAGTGGTCTGCCTGGCTGTGCTCCTGGGCGCTACAGGGCTGTTTGCTATAAGCCGGGAAACGTCCTATATGCAGGAATGCGCTTCCGAAGGGTTTGCCATTGACGGTTACTATCGGGACGACAAGACGAGTCTGGAAACCCTGGCCTTTCTTGAAGAGGATAACCATCGGTGGCAACTGGTCGACAAAGACGGCAGCTGCGTTGACGGGCAGTTTAAGCGTACGGATGACCCCAACATCCTGATATTAAAGAAGGAAAACGGCGAAGAATTCGGCACGGTTCACGTTGCGTATATATCGCGCCGACGCAATCAGGGGCAGATTTACCTAATTAGAAATACTGAGGTGACCCGATTTTATCTTGTGAGCACCGATCCGGCGTTTACGGTGGAGTCTGGCGATGTCGATGCGGACGTCTGATTCACGGCAATAAAACAGCGAGCGGGGCGCGGGTATGAACTGCACCCCGCTATTTGCTCGTGTCCGTATTGCGTCTGCGCCTCGTCATAACTTGCGTCCGTGCGAGCATTCGTCCCGCGCCGGCATCACTTGACATCGAACTCCACGCGGTCGAGTTCGGGCACGTTGAGGTCGATGAGCTTCCGGGCGACGTGACGGTCGTGTGCCCCAAGCGTCTCGCCTGTCGTCACATGGGCGACAATCTCGCGCTCGACGATGCCTTCCTCATCGCCTTCGGTGGCCGAGGTTTCGACGGCGACGGTGTAATCCTTAAAGCCTGGCAGCACCGCGGCAAGCTCGCGCGTGGTTTCGGTGACGCCGTAGCCGTCCTGCACGCCGGACTGCGCCGAGCCAATAGACCCCGCCGTCATGACGATGCAGGGGATGGCAAAGACTACCGTGCCCACAATGATGCGGCGGCGCACCTTGCGTGATAGCTCGTCGACCTCGGCATCTTCCTCGGCAGTCACAATGCCGTCGCCGTTGAGGTCGCGCTTGAGCGGCACGCGCAAAAGAAGCAGAACGGCTTCGGCCGCGAGTGCGATAAAGACCACGTTGATGCCAAACTCGTAAAGCGCCGAGAGAAACAGTGACCCGCTTGCGATGGCGATGCCATAGCCCGCCGCGCACAGGGGCGGCATGAGCGCGGTCGCCACAGCCACCCCGGCGATGAGCGTGGCGGGTTCCTGGTCGCGCGAGTTGCCCAGGCCACCCGCAAAGCCGCCCGCGAGCGCGACGGCAAGGTCCCACACAGTCGGTGTCGAATTGTCGATGATGGCGGCCGTGGTGGTGCCAAGGGGCGAGAGCTTAAAGTACAACGTGGACGTGGCCAGGCAAAAGGCCATCTGCAGAGCCAAGCTCGCGACGGCCTCAAGGGTAATCTCGCGGTCGAGCGTGGCGATGCCGTATGCCATGGCAAGGACCGAGCCCATGAGCGGGCAGATGAGCATGGCGCCTACAATGGCGATATCCGAGTCGATATCGAGGCCGATGCTCGCGATCAACATGGCAATGATCAAGATGCATAAGTGTGAGCCAGTCAGGCGCGCCCCGTTTACAAAGCGCTTGCGAATCACGTGATAGGGCGCGCGTCCCTCGCGAATGTTGAATGCCCGCTTTAGAAAGCGGCTTGCGTTCTCCATGGCCTCGCTGTGGGCGGGGCGGATGCCGTGGCGCCGATGATGGCGCTCGCGCAGTCGCTTGAGCTGTTGTTTATCGAGTTCCATGTCCACCTCGTTCTGGCACGTGCCGCGTATCCCGCCCGTCGTCTTTACTCTACACCGCGTTGAGCGAGGTGTCAGACAGGGTTTGTTGACCTGGAAGTCAGGCCAATCGGCATGACTAAAAACGCCGTGAGGATCATAAGAGTCAAATAGACAAAAAAGCGCGGGGCCGGATGGTCTCCGACCCCGCGCTCTGCGCTGGTGCGTTGTTGGTCGGCCTACCCCAGCAGGCTCAGGCCAACAGAGACAAACGCCAGGATAACGCCGACGATAGACTCGCCGCCCAGCAGGCCGCTGGCGACAACCAGGCCCTGCTCCTGGAAGGCGGCGTCCTTGGCGGCCTTTTCCTCGTCCGAAAGACCGGCCTCGGCGTCGCGGTGAGCGGTCCACTTGTCGTAGGCGAGCTTAACGCAGGAGCCCAGGAAAGCCGTGAGCGACATGTAGAACGGCAGGTACACGCCCAGACCGATCATCATGGCCGGAATGCCGAGCCAGTACATGACGATGCCGGCGATAAAGCCGCCCGCGAACCACGGCACGCTCGGGATGCCCGAGACCATGGTGGCGACGACACTTGCCTGCGCGGCAACGAAGCTCTTGTCGGGGCCGAAGGCGTCCGGACCATAGGCGGTGACGAGCGCGACCATGACGGCTGCGGCGACCAGGGCGCCCACGATGCCGCCGATGGCCTGCCCGACCCACTGTGCGCGCGGGTTGGTGCCCAGCACGGCGCCGGCCTTAAAGTCGTTCATGACGTCGCCCGCAAGGCCGCACGCTACGGCCACGATGCCGGCGATAAAGAACAGCTTGACCTGAGCGAGCTGTGCGAAGGCGGCAACGATGAGCATGACGATGAGGCCGAAGATCTCCATGGGGTCGATGCCCGTCTGGCCGCAGCTCTGTGCACTCATGATGGTGGTGACAAAGGTGAACAGCGTGACGATGACGGCCGGGACGGGACCAAGGTCGAGCACGATGGCGATGATCACGGCGATGGCGGCAGCGCCCAGGCCGATGATACCGGCGTCGAGCTTAAGGGAGCCCGAGATGAGCGACTGCTCGTCGGTGTCGGTGGAGCTGTCGGCGGCGAGGCCGCGGACGATACCGGCGACCTGCGGCAAGATGTCCTTGAGGACGACGGCGACGCCAAAGCCCATCATGAGGCCCATACCCAGGGACTTAACAATGCCCTGTGCGGTCATAACGTCAAACAGACCGGCAGCAGTGCCGCCGACGATGATGCCAAAATTGCCCAGCAGCGCGCCGGCAAACCAGAACGCGACCGGGGCGAAGCCCACAAGGAAGCCGACGGAGAGCAGCATGGGCGAGTTGTAGATGGCAAAGGTCACGCCAGGGATGTTGAGCGTGCACAGCATACTGGGCACCACGCCCAGAGCATCGCGCAGCACACTGTAGATGCCGGCGATGGCCATGGAGCCAAAGAGCTGCTTGCCGGTCTTGCCGCCGGCCTCGGTCGCGCGCAGGGTCTGAGCTGCGGCGTTGCCGGTGGGGAACTCCAGCGCGGCGTCCACGATAAAGTGACGGTGGATGAGTGCCGTGGCCAGAAGGCCCAAGATGGTGCCGGCGAGTGCCACGATAAACATGTCGAGCCAGCTGATCTGGTCGGCATAGCCCAGCATCCAGGCGCCCGGGATGGTAAACGCCAGACCGCCGGCGACCATGGCGCCTGCGGACATGATGGTGTGGGTGACGTTGGCCTCGTTGAGGCTGGCGTTGCCCATGAGCTTAAGGAAGAACAGCGAGATGACGGCAGCGAAGACGATCGGCCAGGGGAGTGCGCCCATCTTGAGGGCGGTATAGGCCGAGCTTGCCGTGATGATCACGCAGCCAAGGACGCCGATGACGACGCCGCGCAGCGTGAGTTGCCCGCGCATCGAAGCACGGTTCGAGGGATTGCTCATGTAGAACTCCTTTGCGTATATCCGCTTCCCCCGGGAGCGCCGCTACGGATACGGCGCGGGAAGTCGGGTTACCAAGGGCCGCCGCGTGAGCTCGCGCGCGACCGCGCACCAGTATAGCGGCAAGGTAGTCATTTTGGGACGGGGCTATTTTAGCTACCCTTTGACAGTCGACGAATTATCTGGGATTGGGGCAAATATCAACCGACATATTGGGGTAGCTAAAATAGCCCCGTCCCAAAATGACTACCTGGGATGGCTGGTTCGGGTAGGCGATATACTGCTGGGCAGACGAAAGGAGCGCCGACGATGCTTAATGGGTGCGCATATATATTGACGGTCGACGTGGGCAACACGTTCATTCGCTTTGGCCTGTTTGCAGAGGATTCGGCCGCGGCGCAGGAATGTCCGCTTGCGACGTGCGAGATCACCACGCCGTCGAGCATCACAGCAGACGAGGCACGCATGCGTCTCGTGCAGGTCATGGCCGCACTGGCGGTCGATGCGGGCATGCCGGGTGCGCTTGTGCCCGCGGCTGCTGTGCTGAGCTGCGTGGTCCCGGCGCTCGAGCGCCCGTGGAAGGAAGCGCTTTCCCGTACCTGCACGGGGCGCGTGCTCACCGTGGGGCCGGGCCTCAAGACTGGCATACCCGTGCACTACGATGACCCGGCCGAGATCGGCCCCGACCGCATCGCCGATGCCGTGGCGGCCCGCGCCGTCTACGGCTCGCCGTGCATCGTGATTGACCTGGGCACGACGACCAATATCGAGGTCATCGACGCGCACGGTACCTTTGTCGGCGGTGTTATCGCGCCGGGGCTGGCCCTCGGCGCCCGCTCGCTTTCGGCGGCAGCAGCGCGCCTGCCTCAGGTCGAGCCCTCGGCGCCGACACACGTCATCGGCCGCAACACGCGCGAGGCCATGCGCTCGGGCGTGGTTTTGGGCGAGGTGGCCCGCATCGACGGCATGCTCGACATGGTGCTTGCCGAGATGCGCGCGACCAAGGCCGCGGGGGAGGGCGATGTGCCCATCGTCATTACCGGCGACGATGCCGAGGCGCTTGCGGCGCTGGTCGGCCATAGCCTGACGGTCGACGATGCGCTGACGCTGCGGGGTCTCGCCGAGCTCTACCACATCAACCAAAAGCCCCGCCGCGCGTAGGACAAGGAAGTCGGTGGGATAAGCGCCCCTACTTTTCACCTGCTACAATGGGTCAAAATGTTGCGATTACGGAGGTGTCTGCCATGTCGGACGATCTTCATCAAACCGCGTCGGGCAAGCGCCGCGACGTTATTAGCTGGGATGAGTTCTTTATGAGCGTGGCCATCGCCGCGCAGCGCCGCAGTAAGGACCCCAACACGCAGGTGGGCGCGTGCATCGCCAACACCAACCACCGCATCCTTTCGGTGGGCTACAACGGTACGCCCTCGGCGCTCAACGACGACTTTTTCCCGTGGGGCACGAGCGACGACCCGCTGCAGGACAAGCATAACTACGTGGTCCATGCCGAGGCAAACGCCGTGCTTAACTACCGCGGCTCGCTCAAAGACCTCGAGGGTTCCACAGTCTACGTCACGCTGTTCCCGTGCCACGACTGCGCCAAGATTCTGGCGCAGGTAGGTGTAGGCGAGGTTGTCTACCTGGACAATAAGTATGCCGATACCGATGACGGCCGTATCAGCCGCCGCATTCTCGACTCCTGCGGCATCAGCTACCGCCAGGTCATCGTCGATGTCCAGATCGGTACCGGGGGACAGGCTCAGCAGTAATATGCGTTGTCGCTATCTGACGACGAACGCAGCTCAAAGAGCCCCGTCCCAAATTGACTACTCGTGAAAGTCGCGTCTGCGCGCATGGACGGCTCGTGAGCGGGTACATGGCTGTAGTAACATAGCTTCTGTCCGCGGGCGTGCCCGCGTTATTGTGAGAAAGGAGCCCCTGTGGCTGTTAACGAAGAGCTGCTTAAGAAGGTTCTTGAAGAGATTCGCCCCAACCTGCAGGCCGACGGCGGCGATATGGAGTATGTGGGCGTCGACGACGAGGGTGTCGTCAAGCTGGAACTGCAGGGCGCCTGCGCCGGCTGCCCCATGAGCTCGCTGACTCTTTCCATGGGTATCGAGCGCATCCTGAAGGAGCACGTGCCCGGCGTTACCCGCGTCGAGCAGGTCAATGCTTCCGGCGAGGCCGAGGACCTGTACGACGAGTACGCGCCGTTCTAAGATGCGAAAGCTGCGGACGGTACGCTCCGCATAGACGTCACGCCCAAATATGCGGCTGCGAGCACAAGGCCCGCGGCCGCATTTGTATGTAGGGAGCAGGGGATCGATATGCTCAACGACCTCTACCATATGCTTGACCCCGTTGCGATCTCGGCGGGCCCCATCACGATCTACTGGTACGGTCTGGCCTATGTGGTCGGCGCTCTGCTCACGGCGGTCGTTATGTACCGCACGCAGCGTCGTTGGGGCTTCGACATCACGATCGATGACCTGACGAGCGTCGTGGTCGGCGCGGTCTTTGGCCTCATCATCGGCGCGCGCCTGTTCTACGTCGTCTTTTACGGCGATGGCTACTATTGGACTCACCCGCTCGAGATCTTTGCCACCAACGAGGGCGGCATGAGCTTCCACGGTGGCCTGGTGGGCGGCATCTTGGGCGGCATCATCGTGTGCCGCATGTACAAGCTTGATGCATGGACCGTCGCCGACCTTGCCGTGATCGGCGCCCCGCTGGCCCTGTGCCTGGGCCGTTGTGCCAATTTCGTCAACGGTGAGCTGTGGGGTAAGCCGACCGATCTGCCCTGGGGTGTGGTCTTTGGCGGCACCGCGGGCGATATGCCGCGTCATCCTTCCCAGCTCTATGAGGCATTCCTAGAGGGCGTCGTGCTCTTCTGTATTTTGCAGGTGCTCAGCCGCAAAAAGCCGCTGCTGCCCCAGGGTACATTTATGGGCGTGTTCGTGATGGGGTACGGCATCGTCCGCTTTCTCGTTGAGTTCGTGCGCGTGCCCGATGCCCAGCTGGGTTATCTGCTGGGAGGCGTCATCACCATGGGTCAGCTGCTGAGCTTGCCGCTCGTGATCGCCGGCCTAGCGCTCATCATCTTCGCCCGACACCGCAATCGCCCCCAGCGCATCTACCTCGACGCCTAACCAAGACCACCACAAAGGGGACAGGCACCTTTGTGGTGGTCTTGCCGAGTTTGATAGGTTTCTAGAAAGGCTTTCGGACTGTGAAGGATCCCGACCTCTCCACAACGGCTGCGCGCGACGCTGCCCGCATCGTCTGGTTTAAGCGCTACCCCGCCAAGCAGACGCTCATCGCATTTTTGCTCGCGCTGTTGGCGACCACGGCGTTTTCCATCGATCCCGCCCCGGTGTCGAGCAACGCAGTCTTGGCGATTGACCCCAAAGCCTCGGGCATGCTGTACGTGTGCTACGAGGTGCTCCTCTCGTTTGCCGGCCATACCGACGCGGTCATGCTGCTTGCGCTTGCCTGCCTGCTCACGCTGCCGTTTCGCTACGTATTCTTTGGCCGCGGCGACGCTTGGCGTCCCTCGGTGATCCTTCCGTCGCTGTTCTTTGCCGTCTGCATGGTGTTTGGCCGCAGCTACGACCTCACCGATTCGGCCGAGATCGTGCTCGGCGACAAGGCCCGCATCATCTGCGCCTGGATAGGCGGTGCGGGCTGGATGCTCTTGGCGGTCGTTGCCTTCTACCTTGCCTTTGAGTGTCTAGATTGGCTGAGCTCTCGGCGCATTCCGTTTTCCGAAGCGCACTTTGGCCGCGTATGGCGTGTGGCTCACGCCGTGCTCTCGGTCCATCCCTTTGCCGGGCCCTTCCTGGTGCTTATGGTCGCTTGGGCGCCCACGCTCATCGCTTCGCTGCCCGGCCTTTTTATGGGAGATACGGGTGCGCAGATTCGCCAGTGGTTCAACTACCCCAACGGCACGAGTGACTACCTGCGTCTGCTCAATCCCAATGTGTTGCTCAACGGACATCACCCCGTGGCGCACACGGCTATCATCGGTTCGTGCGTCCAGCTGGGGCTTTCGCTGTTCAATAGCGCCAACGCAGGTCTTGCCATCTATACCTGCGCCCAGTTCGTCATTACGGCCGCCTGCATGGCCTATTCCATCTCGTCGCTGCGCAAGCTGGGCGTGAGCCTGCCGGTCCGCGGCGTGATCTTGCTGTTCTTTGTGTTTATGCCCATGTTCTCCAACTACGCGGCGCTGCTTACCAAAGATGTGCTGTTTGCCGACGCGTTTTTAGTGCTGTTGGTGCAGACCGTGAAGCTCGTAGCCTGCGGCCTGCCCCGTCGCGATGACAATGCCGAGCGTGCGGGCGAACAGAGGCCCGTGCTCTTTGCGCGCCATGACTGGCTGCTGCTCGCTCTGGGCGCCATGGGTTCCACGTTTCTGCGCAACGGCGGCCTGGTGTTTCCCCTGGCGGCATGCGTGATCGCGGCGGCGTTTTGCGCATGGGACGCGCATGTGGCTCATCGTGCAGCCAAGCAGGCCGGTGCTGCGCCTTCGGGCGCCATCCCGCGTTTCCGCTGGGTGGGAGTTCTTGCGGTGCTTGCACTCTGCCTTGCCTCCAATATGTACTTCACCAAGGTCTTTATGCCGGCGCACGACATCACGCCTGGTTCCAAGCGCGAAATCCTCTCGATTCCGTTCCAGCAGACGGCTCGTTTCGTCCAAAAGCACGACGGCCTCAACTCGGGCGTCAACCCCACGGTTAAGGAGGACGGCACCATCGTGGAGGCTCCTTGCGACGGCTTGGTGACCGACGAAGAGCGTGCCGTGATCGACCGTGTGCTCAAGTACGAGAACCTGGGCCGCCGTTACAACCCGGATAAGTCGGATGCCGTCAAAAACTGCTTCAATGAGTACGCCTCGCAGGAGGACATCAAGGCCTATTTTGAGGTGTGGGCCCAGATGTTCAAAAAGGACCCCGAGTGCTATATCTCGGCGCTCATCAATAACTACTATGGGTATTTTTATCCGAGCGCTCGCGACGCATGGGTCTACAGCACGGCGCGCAGTGCCGAGATCATGGCGAAGCCCGATAACCTCAAGTACTTCGACTTCCATCCGGTCGATAGCAAGGTTGTGCGCTGGTGCGACCACCTGATCAACCTGTACCGTGTGGCGGTGCAGCGCATCCCGTTTATCTCGCTCACCATGAGCTCGGCCACCTATGTGTGGATCATGATCGCCGTGGTGGTCTATCTGCTACGTCGTCATTCGTGGCGCGGGCTGGCCATTTGGGTGCCGCTGCTGGGCGTGCTCGCCGTGTGCCTGATCGGTCCCTGCAACGGCTCGACCTACATGCGCTACCTGTATCCGGTCATCTCCTGCATGCCCTTTGCCATCGGCGCCACCATCACCCGCAGCGACCTCCTCTGGTCCTAATTTGGTGCAAAGGGGACAGGTTACTTTGCACCAAAGGGTGGCATCATCACGACGCCTTCATTTTGGGGTTTATCTCGCAGGCCAGTAGGTATATCATAACGACGTTTGTTTATATTGCCCGAGCATCTGCGCTGGGCTTTAGGTCGAAACCGATAGGAGACACGTATGTCCGGACACTCTAAGTGGGCCACAACCAAGCATCGTAAGGGCGCGCAGGACGCCAAGCGTTCCGCCCTCTTCTCCAAGCTGAGCCGCAACATCACCGTTGCTGCCCGTCTCGGCGGCGACCCGCTGCCCGAGAACAACGCCAGCCTCGCCGCTGCCGTTGCTAAGGCCAAGGCTCAGTCCATGCCCAAGGACAAGATCAAGTCCGCTATCGACAAGGCCTTCGGTTCGGGTGCCGATGCCGCCGTCTACGAGAACATCGTGTACGAGGGCTACGGTCCCGCCGGTGTCGCCGTCTACGTTGACTGCCTGACCGACAACCGCAACCGCACCGCCGCTGATGTCCGTTCCGCCTTCTCCCACGCTGGTGGTAACCTGGGCACCTCCGGCTCTGTCGCCTTCCAGTTTGAGCGCAAGGGCCAGATCGTCGTCGCCAAGGAGATCCTGGACGAGAACGCCAAGAAGGAGACCATGATCGCCAACGGTCCTGCCGGTGACGAGGATGAGTTCATGATGGCCATCGCCGAGGCCGGTGGCGAGGACTACGAGGACGCCGGCGAGGAGTGGATTGTCTGGACCGCTGCTAACGACGTCATGGCTGTCTCCAAGGCACTCGAGGAGCAGGGCATCCAGGTCAAGGGCTCCGAGACCACCATGGTCCCGACCACCCCGACGGAGATCTCCGGTACCGACGCCAAGAAGGTCCAGCGCCTTATCGACCGTCTTGAGGAGCTCGACGACGTCCAGGACGTCTACAGCACCATGGATATGACCGACGAGGTCATCGCTGCCCTCGAGGAGGAGTAGCGCCCACACGGGTTAAGCCGTGCATATCTGGGCATAATGAAGCGAGCATGCAAGCCTCGTGGAATAGATGAGCCGGATCCGCGTGCGTACAGCACCGGACCCGGCTCTTTTATAATGATGCGAACCGTTTTGCATTCTGTGGACCGAAACCTGAAGGGAGCGCGCGTGCGCGTACTCAAACGAGCCCTAGCGATCGTGTATCTTGCCGCCGCCATCGTGGCGCTGGGTACGCTTGTCTGCCAGTTCTGGGGACCGTATACGTATCGCTTTATGCTGCTGTTGCGTGACACCATGCCTCGCGTCGTCGTTACGGTGTGCGCCGCTATCGTGGCGCTTGGCGTGCTCATCGGTTTTTTCCGCCTGATGTTCGCGCGTCGCGAGCCGTCCTGCGTGCATCCGGCGGGGGAGCGCAATATCGAGGTCACGCTCGCAGCGCTTTCCTCGTGCGCCCGTGCCGCGGCAGAGTGCGATGATCGCGTGATGGTTGAGCATATCGAGGCACGCGTTCAAGGCTCCGACGAGTCGCGCGTTCGTTTTAAGGTCGAGGCCATCGCGCTCGATGACAAGGACGTTGCCGCTCTTGCCACCTCGATGCAGCAGCGCATCGAGAAGGCCTGCGACACCATGCTCGGCACGCCGGGCACGACCGCGCGCGTCCGTTTTTTGCCGTCCAAGACTACCGTCCAGACCGTGGAGGTTTCCGGTGAGTGATACCAACCAAGACAAGACCGCCCGCACGCCGCGCCTGACGATCGACCAGAACGCTACGCCGGCAGGCGAGTCCGCCGACACCAAGCCCGAGGCCGGCGAGCAGCACGACAGCGCCGACAACGACTTTGACGAGGCCATGGGTCTCATCAAAGGTACGGGCGCTGCTATCTGGAGCTACGCCGTGCGCCACCCCAATACTACGCTCGGCGCCTTGGCAGGCTTTATCCTCGCCGTGCTGGTACTTACGTTGGGTCTGTGGGACACGCTCGTCATCGCATTCTTTGTGCTGATCGGCGCCGTGATCGGCCAGATTCGCGACGGCGAGAACGGTATCGTCAACTTCTTCGGCCGTCTGTTTAGCGGCCGCTAATATGAATTCGACTGTCGCATCCGCGGCAGGCATAAGGAGGAACCATGGCTTTTAACACGAAGGTCGATGTAGCCGATACCGAGCTCGAGGCGAATGAGGCCGTCGCCGATGCCGGGGACGTGACGCTCGAGGACGAGGCGCTCGTCGAGGCCGAGTCCGATGCGGACGAGGATAACGAGGAGATGGATGAGGAGGCGGACGAGTCCGAGGACTCGCTGACCTATTCCAACGGCGTGATCGAGAAAATCGTCGCCATGGCCACCCGCGAGGTGCCGCACGTCCTGGGCATGAAGGGCAACCTCATGCACTTTGTGCAGGAGCAGTTTGGTGCCGAGAACCTGACCAAGGGCGTGACGGTCGAGGTCACCGACGACAACCGCGTGGTCGTCAACATCTCGGTCATCATCGAGTACGGCGCCTATGCGCCTGCGATTTTTGACGACGTTAAGGCGCGCGTCACCGAGCGTCTGGCCGCGATGACCGGCCTTGAGGTGGCAGGCGTCAACCTGCGCATCGAGGATGTCATCACCCCCGAGGAGTACGAGCACCGCACCAGCCAGCACGAGTAACCTACCAAATAGGGACAGGTTTGTTTCGATAGGTTTTACCTGCGAAAACGCTAAACGGTCGACCGCGCAAGCAAAAGTGCGGTCGACCGTTTTCTATATGCCCCCGATGCAGGCATACCGCTCGTCTAACTAAGGGTTGCAATCTTCGCGTTCCGCGTTACCCTAATGGGCGCATTGTTTCCAAATTGTTAACGAAGGGTTGCCGTAATGGCCGACGAACACGAGACCGAAAGCAAGGCATGGGCGATTGAAGCCGCTGCGGCAGAGGCGGCGTCGCGTGCCGCCGAGGAGATGCATCGTCCTCCGGTGGTGCCGATGAAGCGCGTTGTCGGTCGCGAGGATATCGAACGTGGCGAGCGCGCCGGCCGCAAGCGCAGCCAGGAGCCAGGCTTTCCGCGCTTTTTTGCCGAGCTCAATCTGGGCCTGATCCTCACGGCGTTCGCCATTGTGGCCTTTAAAACCCCCAATCACTTTGCCTTCGGCGGCACCTCGGGCGTGTCGGTCATTCTTTCCACGCTGTTCCCGACTCTGCCCGTCGGCGTCTTTATGTGGATTATCAACGCGGTCCTGGTCATCCTGGGTTTTATCTTTTTGGAGCGCAAGGCAATCCTTTGGAGCGTCTTTGCCTCGTTTGCGCTTTCGGCCTACGTCTCGCTGTTTGAGCTCTTCATTCCGACGGATGTTTCGATGACAGGCGATATGTGGCTCGACCTGTGTTTTGCCGTCATCTTGCCGGCGCTGGGCAGTGCCATTGTCTTTGACATTGGCGCCTCGACGGGCGGCACCGACATCCTTGCCATGATTCTCAAACGCCGTACGACACTTGAGATCGGCCGTGCCCTGTTGCTGGTCGATATCGGCATCGTGACCATCGCGGCTTTCCTGTATGGCCCGCGCGTCGGTCTGTACTGCGTGCTCGGTCTGTTTGCCAAGACGCTCGTGGTCGACAAGGCTATCGAGAGCATTCACCTTCGTAAGGTCTGCACGATCATTTGCTCCGAGCCCCTTAAGGTCGAGGAGTTTATCGTCAAGCATCTCAACCGCACGGCAACGATCAGCCGTGGCTATGGCGCCTTCTCGGGCAAGTGCGTCACGGTGATTATGAGTGTGCTGAGCCGTCGCGAGGCAGTGCAACTGCGCCGCTATACCCGCGAGATTGACCCTGGCGCCTTCATCACCATCGTCGATAGCTCCGAAATCGTCGGCAAGGGCTTCCGCGGCACGAACTAGCCCGGGCGTACCCTTCGAATCATTGAATCAACCGGCTACGTTGCAAATCGGTCATCTTGGGGTATTTGTCCCCACATTGGGCGATAATGATGCCAAAGACATCGTTTGCGATCCAGGTGATTCGCTCTAGATACGAAGGGATGATTTCGATGTTCTGTTCGCAGTGTGGCGCCCCCATGGGCGATAACGACAAGTTCTGCGGCGTGTGCGGTGCCCCTAATACCGAGGTCAAGGCCGCCGGTCCCGCTCCGCAAGCTCAACCTCAGCCGCAGGGTCAGCCGTTTGCCCAGCCGCAGCCGCAGCCGTTCGTTGCGCCCCAGCCGGCTATGAACGCGCCCAAGGGTTGCATGGCTCAGGCCTTCAACGACATGCTCAAGGTTCCCGGCGCCTTGGTTCGCGTATGCCAAATCGCCTTTTTGCCGGCGCTGATCTGCGTCGTGTCGGTGCTTGTGCTGTTTATCCCCGTTATCGGTGGCATTGCGGCGGCCATTGGCTTTTTGCTTGCGTACGTGGCAAGCGTGTGCGGTGCCGGCTTTGCTATCGAGTGGGGTCGTGACCTGTCGCTCAAGGATGATAACGGCATGGAGCGTCCGCTGTTGCGCTCGACCTCGTTTGGATTGGGCATTTTCTCGTCTGTCATTACGAACGTGCTCCGGCTCATAGCCATTATTCCGGTGATCGGTGTGGTGTTCTCGGTGCTTGAGAGCGCTGTGATCGGTACCGTTGGCTCGTACTATTACTACGGTTCGAGCGGCCTCGAGGGTGCACTCATCGGGTCGATGGGTCTGCTTGTCTTTGCCATGATCGTGTCGGTGGTACTGGGCATCTTCTTTAAGATGTTTGGCGATGCCGCTGTGATGCACTTTGCAGTCGCCGGCCGCGTGGAGAGCGCGTTTTCGCTCGAGAAGGTTTGGAAGTCCTATAAGGCCAACCTGGGCAAGTTGTTCTGCGCATCGATTCTCCCCGAGTTTTTGACGGGCATTGTTTCCAATATCATCACTTGGATTTTCACCGCCATCTTTGGTTTTGTTGCCGCGCTGGGCATTAGCAGCTATGGCTACTACGGCTACTATTCTCGTCCTTCGGGTCTCGAGGCAATCATCACGGGCGGCGGCATCACGCTCATTCTGTTCTTGATGATTGTTGCCTTTGTCACGGTGTTCCTGACTGTGTTTGGCAAGATGCTCAAGTATCGCGCCGTTGGCTATTGGGCGGCACGCCATGCCTGCGAGTGGTCCGACGAGGATACCGACGACGTCCTGACGTTTGTGCTCCCGGGTGAGAAGAAGCCTGCTCCTGCGGGATTCAATCCCACGGCCGCCACTGGTGCTGCACCTGCTCCGGCACCTGCACCTGCCCCTGCGCCGGCACCCGCGCCCGCGCCAGCACCTGCCCCTGCACCTGCGCCAGCACCTGCCCCTGCACCTGCGCCCGCACCTGCGCCCGCACCTGCCCCGGCGCCTGCACCTGCACCGGCGCCCGAGGCGACGCCTGCGGAGCCCGATTGGGATGCCCTTGCCACGCCGGCGGATGAGCCGGGCGATAATCCTGCTGCCGAAAACAATCAAACCGAATAGTCGGTCGAGGCGCCCTGGGCAACTGAGCCCGGGGTGCCTTTTTCTACTGCGAAAGCAAGAAAATGCCTGGGAAAACGGTTGCAGCAAAATTTCTCGGAAATTGGCCAATGTTGCGCAACAACGTCGCGGCTATTGTTGAGAACATAGACGTGTAAGGTTTGAAGGCGTGCAACGCCTTAGGAAAAGGAGAGGCTTATGTTCTGTCCCACTTGTGGTTCTCCCATTTCGGATGATGCCAAATTCTGCCCCGTCTGCGGTTCTGCCGTCGGTGCCGCTTCCGCTGCTCCTGCTCCGCAGCCCGCGCCGCAGCCTGCACCTCAGCCCCCAGCCTGCTCCGCAGCCCACGCAGATTCAGCCCACTCCGGTTCAGGCAGTTCAGCCTCAGCCTCAGCAGCAGTACGCCGGGCAGCAGCAGTACACCGGTCAGCAGCAGTATGCTCAGCAGCCTGCACCTGCCCCGATGGGCTATACTCCGATTAAAACCGACCGTGGCGTGATCGGCTGGCTCCTGCTTTCCATCGTGACCTGCGGCATCTATTCATATTACTTCCTCTATTGCCTCGCCCGCGACATCAATGTCATGTGCCAGGACGACGGCGATTCCACGCCGGGTCTGGCAGCATTTATCCTGCTGTCGTTCGTGACCTGCGGCTTCTACGCACTCTACTGGTACTACAAGATCGGTAACCGCCTGCAGGCTAATGCTCCTCGCTATGGCCTGATGTTCCAGGAGAACGGTACCACCGTTCTTATGTGGCAGATCGTCGGCGCGCTGCTGTGCGGCCTTGGCTCCATCTTTGCCATGAACATCATCATCAAGAATACCAATGCCATGGCAACGGCTTACAACGTCCGTCTTGGCGCTCGTGCCTAACGATAAGAGCGGCGTGAACAGCTCCCAGGGACATAAGGGCGCGGCGGAACTCATTCGCCGCGCCCTTTCTTGCATCGGCGCGCTCTTTGTCGCCTGGCTCGCACTCTACCTGCTCGATATCGGCTGCGTGTTTCGCCTGATGACGGGCATTCCCTGTCCGGGATGTGGCATGACGAGGGCCTGGCTGGCAGCACTGCGCCTCGATTTTGCGGCGGCCTTTGCCTACCATCCGCTGTTTTGGGTGGTGCCGATTGCGTTTGTGCTCGCGTTCGTGCGCGAGGAGGTGACGTCGAGCAAGCTAAAGCGCGGCATCGACATTGCGGTTATTGTTCTGTGCGTGCTGGTCGTTGCCGTATGGATCGTGCGCCTTATCAACCCGGCAGACGCGGGCCTGCTCTTTGGTGGCCACGCTCCCGCCGGAGTTCCCACCGATATCATCCACCTCGAAACCCCACGCTGGCTCACCATCCTTCGCTCTTACCTGTCGTGACGGAGGACGCGCTAGAAAAACGGTCGACATATAAGCGGGGGCGAACGTTGAGATAACGTTCGCCCCCGCTTTGCTCTAGCCAGGTTGTTATGGGTGGGCGTGACGGCTACTCGCCATGCTTCTCCTCGTGGCGAGCGGCAGCCCGCGCATCGTGGATGCCCTTGATTGCGGCATGGCGGGCGGTACGGGCATCGTGCATGGCGTCGCGGGCCTCGGCGGCCGTTGCCTTGGCAGAGCGCAGCTTGGCTGCCAGGTCGGGATTGGTCTCGGCAACCGCGGCGATCGTGGGGCCGTCGAGCTCTTCTTGCGTGGGCTCGGCCAAAAAGTCGATGGCATACTGAGCGGCTACCATGGAGCCCTTGGCGAGCACGCTCTCGTCGATCTTATAGAAGCAGGAGTGCTGGGCATAGGTGGCGCCAATCTGGGGGTTGCGCGTGCCAACAAAGGCGAGCACGCCCGGTACGCGGCGCAGATACTCCGAGAAGTCCTCGCCCGAAAGCGTGCCGCGGTAATGGCCCTCGCCCGCGGGGCCCAAGCACTTGAGCACAGCTTGGCGGCAGCGCTCGCTCGAGGCGGCATCGTTTTCGACCTTGTAGTTGGCGATGGTGTAGTCGGTGAGTTCGGCCTCGGCGCCTAGTGCTGCTGCGGTGTGCTCCACGATGCGGCGCATAAGCTCGGGCATCTCTTCATGCGTCTTGTCGCCATAGGTGCGCACCGTGCCGGCGAGGTGCGCCGTGCCGGCGATAACGTTGCGCGCGGTGCCGCCGTGCAGCTCGCCGACGGTGATGACGGCGGGTTCGTAGGGGCTAATCTCGCGCGAGACGATGGTCTGCAGGGCGTTGACGATTTCGGCGGCAACCATAACGGCGTCGTGGCCGCGCTGGGGCATGGCGCCATGGCACGAGGTGCCGCGAACGTCGATGCGGAACCAGTCGGTGTTTGCCATGCGTGGGCCGGGCTCGCAGCTTACGGTGCCGGCGTCGACCTCGCTCCAGATGTGCGCGGCGTAGGCGCCGTCGACGCCGTCGAGCACACCCGTGCCGATCATGAGTTTGGCGCCCTGGCCGTTTTCCTCGCTGGGCTGGAAAACGATGCGAATCTCGCCGTGGATGTCATCGGTCATGTGGCGCAGAATCTGCAGCGTGCCGAGCATCATGGCGATATGGCAGTCGTGACCGCAGGCGTGCATGCAGCCCTCGTTGACGCTGGCGAACTCCTCGCCGGTCTGCTCGGTGACAGGCAGGGCGTCGATATCGGCGCGCAGCAGGATACGGCGGCGCGGCGTGCCGTCCTCGCGGTAGGCATCGGGCGCGGTGCCGCGGAGCGTCGCCACCAGGCCCGTCTTGAGCGGACGCTCGTAGGGGATATTCATGGCGTCGAGCTGGTTGGCGATGTCGGAAGTCGTGCGCTCCTCGGCAAGGCTCAGCTCCGGGTGCTTATGGAAGTGCCGGCGCTGCTTGATGATGTAGGGTTCAAACTCGGCGGCGATATCCTGGATGGCCGCGGTGACGTCGTCTGCCGCGCGAACCTCGGTTGCCGCCATAATCTGCTGTGCCTTGGTCTTCGTCATGGTCGATTTGCTCCTTGTTGGCTCGATCGCAAAATCGTACAGGCTCTCTCCAGTATGCCACCTGCCGCTAGGGCTGGTAAAGTTGCCGTTTGCCGCTTGGGGTTTTGTAACAAGAGTGGGGGAGTACACTCGGGGGTGTTGAATTTCCTGCCAGAGATGGGGATGCCCATGCAGCATATCGATCGGATTATCCGCTCTAAGAACGTTTTTACCGCCCAAGACGGCATCGATACCGCCCGCGAGCTGGCGATTGCCATTGCGGGCGACCGTATCGTCGCGGTCGGTGCGCCCGATGACGTGATTGCCGCTGCTCCCGCCGCCACGCCGGTCATCGACTATGGCGAGCAGTTTATCTGCCCCGGTTTCCATGACGCGCATCTGCACTTCTTCCATACCTCGGTCGGTTCCTCGCCGTACATGCTCATGGATATGGGCACGTCCGAGGCAGCATTGGTGCAGCGTGCGCTCGAGTTTTCCCAGGGCCTGCCCGACGACGCCTGGGTCGTGACGCAGGGCTGGCGCGATTACCGCTGGGATCCGCCTGAGCACCCTACCAAGGCCTCCCTCGACGCCGCCTTCCCCGATCGCCCCTGTGTTATGTATTCGGGCGATGGGCATACCCTGTGGCTCAACAGCCGCGCACTCGAAGCCCTCGGCGTGACGCGCGACAGCGAGCCTCCGGCGGGTGGAAGTTACGACAAAGACTCAAACGGTGAGCTTACGGGTATCGCCCACGAGGCAGCTGCTATGCAGCTGCTGCCGCGCTGCCTGGAGTGGCTGGGCGAGGACCGCATCGCGAGCGCTTACGCCGACCAGATGGAGCGTATGGCCGAGCAAGGCATCACCTCAATCTGCGATATGTCGCTCATGCCCATGCCGGGCTGCGACTTTAATCGCGACGATGTTTACGACAAGCTGCAGGCCGCCGGCAAGCTGGGCATTCGCGCCCATCTGTTCCCCACGCTGCTGGATGACCAATCGCGCTTGGAAGAACTCCAGACCCGCTACGCGAACAACGCGCTGCTCTCGGCGCCAGGATTTAAGCAGTTCTTCGACGGCGTGTCGAGCGAGCATACCGCATACCTCACTGAGCCCTATACCAACCCGCGCTTCCCGGGCGACCAGGGTCGCCTGACGGTTCCTGTCGAGCGCATGCGCAAGTTGGTTCTGGCGGCAGCCGAGCGTGGCCACACCGTGCGCATCCACGTTATCGGCGACGGTGCCATCCATGCCGCACTCGATATCTTTGAGGAGGCGGCAGAGCTCTACGGTCTGCCCCCGCACGGCCATAATACGCTTGAGCATTTGGAGAATCTGCTGCCTCAGGACATCGATCGTCTGCGCAAGCTCAACGTCATTGCCTCGAGCCAGCCCTGCCACATCACGCTTGACCCGGGCGGCCCGGAGCGCGACCTGGGCCTGGAGCGCAGCCGCATCATGTGGCCGTTTGCGACTTATAAGCAGCGCGGCATCCGCCAAGCCTTCGGCACCGATAGCCCCATCACGGCCGTTACCAGCATGAACGTGCTCTACACGGCTATCACGCGTCAGGACCCCCGCAGCCACTGGCCCGAGGGCGGCTGGCTCCCCAGCGAGCGCATCGACGCGGCTACAGCTCTGCGCAACTACACCCTGGGCAGCGCCTACGCAGCAGGTGACGAGCAAAACCTCGGCAGCCTAGAGCCCGGCAAATACGCCGACCTGGCAGTCCTGGACCAAAACCCGCTCACCGTTGACCCCCAAGAGCTCCAAGACACCAAAGTTCAGGCAACCTATCTGGCAGGTAACTTAATCTACGAGCGTTAACCCCACATCCCACCCCTCAGTTGCGGTGAAATACGGACTAAATAACACCTCAACAGCCAAAAACAGTCCATATTCCACCGCAACTTAAGGGGCACGTTTCAGCAACGTGCCCCTTTCTTGTTCGCACCATCTGCATCGTCATTTTGCTGCACTGACTTTTCTGAATACCGGGCCCGAATTAGTTAACCTGGCTCCCGGGGCGGACCGGAGGGCATGAAGTTTGTCGCGAGTTCCGCACGCAAAGGAAAGCACTTAATGTGCTTTCCGTCTTGCGCAGGACTGTAGAGCAGCAAACTTCATGCCCTCCGGTCCGCCCCGGGAGCCACTGCCAAGTTATCCCCCGGCATTCAGAAAATCTAAGTGCCAAAAAATAAGATTTTTTGACTCCGTGTTGTATAACCCGCCATTCGTGGGTACCATTCAACGCGTACGCAAACAAAAAGGGTTAACCCGCGCGGCATGACCGCGCGGCCCAAAAAGGAGGAGACAAGCATGTCGTCTTTGAAGCCGCTTGCAGATCGTGTTCTGGTCAAGCCCGACGAGGCCGAGCAGAAGACCGCTTCTGGTCTGTACATCGCCAGCAACGCTCAGGAGAAGCCGCAGCGCGGCACCATCGTTGCCGTGGGCGCCGGCAAGGTCAACGACAAGGGTGAGCGCATCCCCATGGACGTCAAGGTTGGCGACGTTGTCATCTACGGTAAGTTCGGTGGCAACGAGGTCAAGGTCGACGGCGAGAAGTATCTGCTGATGCGCGCCGACGACATCTATGCTGTCGTCGAGGCCTAGTCTCGTCAGAATCTCTGATTCGTCTTTGAACGCGCCCGCCGCATAGGACTCGGAAGCGGCGGCGCGAGTCACATTTCTTTTGGAGGATTACCTACCATGGCAAAGAACATTACGTTCAACACCGATGCCCGCGCTAAGCTTGCCAAGGGCGTCAACACTCTGGCCGACGCCGTTACCGTCACCATGGGCCCCAAGGGTCGCTACGTTGCGCTGCAGCGCACGTTCGGTGCCCCGACCATCACCAACGACGGCGTTTCCGTCGCCAAGGAGATCGAGCTCGAGGACAACATCGAGAACATGGGTGCTCAGCTGGTGAAGGAGGTCGCTACCAAGACCAACGACACCGTGGGTGACGGCACCACCACCGCAACCCTGCTCGCTCAGGCCATCGTCAACGACGGTCTGCGCAACGTCGCCGCTGGCGCTAACCCGCTGGCCATCCGTCGCGGCATCGACAAGGCCGTCAACGCCGCCGTCGCCGAGATGAAGAAGCAGGCCAAGCCGGTCGAGACCAAGGAGCAGATCGCTTCCGTCGGTACCATCTCCGCCGGTGACCCCGAGGTCGGCGAGAAGATCGCCGAGGCCATGGAGGTCGTGGGCAAGGACGGCGTCATCACCGTCGAGGATTCCCAGACGTTCGACATCACCATCGACACCGTCGAGGGCATGCAGTTCGACAAGGGCTATGTCTCCGCTTACTTCGTCACGGACAACGACCGCATGGAGGCCGTGATGAAGGATCCGTACATCCTCATCACCGACCAGAAGATTTCCAGCGTTCAAGACATCATGCCCGTTCTCGAGGCTGTCCAGCGCGCTGGCCGTGGCCTGCTCATCATCGCTGAGGACATCGACGGCGAGGCTCTGCCTACCCTGGTCCTCAACAAGATCCGTGGCGCCCTCAACGTCTGCGCCGTCAAGGCCCCGGGCTACGGCGATCGCCGCAAGCGCATCCTCGAGGACATCGCCGTCCTCACCGGTGGCCAGGCTGCCCTGGACGAGCTGGGCGTGAAGGTTGCTGACATCACCGCTGATATGCTCGGTACCGCTAAGTCCGTCACCATCTCCAAGGACAACACCGTCATCGTCGGCGGCGCTGGCTCCAAGGAGGCCATCGACGCCCGTATCGCTCAGATCAAGGGCGAGATGGAGAACACCACCTCTGACTTCGACCGTGAGAAGCTCCAGGAGCGCCTGGCCAAGCTCTCCGGTGGCGTTGCCGTCATCAAGGTCGGCGCTGCTACCGAGTCCGAGCTCAAGGAGATCAAGCACCGCGTCGAGGACGCCCTGCAGGCTACCCGCGCTGCTGTCGAGGAGGGCATCGTCGCCGGTGGCGGCGTCGCCTTCATGGACGCTGCTCCTGCGCTCGACGCCGTTGAGCTCGACGACCCCGAGGAGAAGATCGGTGTCGACATCGTCAAGAAGGCTCTGACTGCTCCGGTCGCTACCATCGCCAAGAACGCTGGCTTTGAGGGCGCTGTCGTGGTCGACAAGGTTGCCGAGCTGCCCGCCGGCCAGGGTCTCAACTCTGCCAACGGCGAGTGGGGCGACATGATCGAGATGGGCGTCCTCGACCCCGTCAAGGTCAGCCGCGTCACCCTGCAGAACGCTGCTTCTGTCGCCAGCCTGATCCTCATCACCGAGGCTACCGTCTCCGATGTGCCCAAGAACACTCAGCTTGAGGATGCTATCGCTGCCGCTACCGCTGGTCAGCAGGGCGGCGGTATGTACTAAGGCCGGCAAGGTCTAGAACTCCCACCGGGAATCCGGGGGCGGGACGGGGACTTCTCTCCGGAACGTCCTCGGACATGCAAAGAGGCTCCGCATCGCGCTTCGCGCTGCGGAGCCTCTTTGCGTCCTGCGGAACATTCCGGAGAGAAGCCCCGTCCCGCCCCCGGATCCCCTGCGTTTACGGCCTTGAGGTCGGCGTGGGCGGAGAATGTGGTTGATGGGGATACGTGTCCCTTTCGCTGTTTCGCGGCTTTGCCGCGAAAAGCGCGTTACTTTGGGATGGGTGGGGAACGTGGTTGTTGCGGCAGCTGATCCCCACCATAAATTACCCTCGGCATACTTGCGCGAACGATTGCTCGTGCTACACTTGCAATTGCTGTTTCAGGGCGGGGTGGAATTCCCCACTGGCGGTAAATCGGGCGGTGTCAAAGGGACGCCGTGGCGAAGGCGAGGTGTCTGCGACCGAGCCGATGAGTCCGCGACCCGTGTGTGCGTTGGCTCGCATGCCGGCTGAACTGGTGAGATCCCAGTACCAACGGTTAGAGTCCGGATGAAAGAGGCAGGTGATCTTATGTCTGAACAGTCGCAGCATATCCATTTTGAGAACACGAATAGGTGGAGCACCAAACAGCTCGTTACCATGGCGTTGATGTGCGCCTTGGGCGCCCTGTTTATGTACGTGCAGCTGCCTATCCTTCCTTCGGCGCCGTTTTTGACGTATGACCCGTCGCTGGTACCGGCGATGGTGTGCGGGTTTGCGTATGGTCCTGGCGCCGGCACTGCTGTTGCCGCTATGGCTATCGTTATCCATGCGCTCACCACGGGTGACTGGGTCGGCGCGCTTATGAACCTGGTTGCCACGCTGGGCTACATTCTGCCTGCGGCTATCGTCTATCAGAAGATGCATACCTATAAGGGTGCCGTGATTGGCCTGGTGCTCGGCGTTATTGCCGCTACGGTGCTTTCTATGGTTGCGAATCTGACCATTGGCGTTTGGTTCTGGTATGGCTCGGTCGATGTGATCGCCCCGCTCATGATTCCTGCCGTGCTGCCGTTCAACCTTATCAAGACCGTGCTTAACTCGGTGTTGACACTGGCGGTGTATAAAGCGGTCTCCAACCTCATCACGCCTAAAAAGGACCGGGTCAAAGGCCGCGCATGATTGAGTGTCGGGGCGTTTCCTTTAGCTATGACGGTGCCGTGTCGGCACTCGATGGTGTCGATCTGAACATCGAGGACGGGGAGTTTTTCTGCATCCTCGGTGGCAATGGGTCGGGCAAGTCGACGTTTGCCAAGCATCTGAATGCACTGTTGCAGCCCGATGCGGGCACGGTGCGCATCAACGGCATGGATGCGTCCGACCCCGAGCTGGTCTATGACATTCGTTCGACCGCGGGCATGGTATTCCAGAATCCCGATGACCAGCTGGTGGCAACGCTTGTCGAAGATGATGTTGCGTTTGGTCCCGAAAACCTTGGCGTGCCATCGGCACAAATTGCGCAGCGCGTGCGCGAGGCGCTGAAGGGCGTGGGCCTGGTGGGCTTTGAGCACCACGAGACCCATGCGCTTTCGGGCGGCCAAAAGCAGCGCGTGGCGCTTGCCGGCGTGCTTGCCATGGAACCGCGCGTGCTCATATTGGACGAGGCTTCCTCGATGCTCGATCCGCGTGGACGCAAGGGCCTCATGAAGGCTTGCCGCGCGTTGCACGATCGCGGCATGACCATCGTGATGATTACGCACTTTATGGAGGAGGCCGCCGAGGCCGATCGTGTCGCGGTGTTTCGTGCGGGGCACGTTGCCATGCTCGGTACGCCCGAGGAAATCTTGACGCGGGCGGATGAGCTTGCGCAGCTCAACCTGGATATGCCGGAGTCGTGCCGTTTGGGCATGGCGCTTCGTGCGAAGGGCGTGCCTGTTCATGCGCAGGTGCGTGAGGCGGATATGGTCGCCGAGATTGCGCAGGCTTATGCCGAGCGAAGTGGGGCAGGCATCGCGGGGCAGTCTTCCGTATCCCAGTCGGAAATCGCTGACGGCACTGTTCCGGTAGACAACGAGGGCAACGCGTCGGAGCGCGTCATCGAGCTATCCCATGTTTCGTACAGTTATTCGCTCAGTCCGCGCGAGCGCCACCGCTGGCACAAGCGCTCGGCCACTGCGGGCAAATCGAGCAAACAGGCTCTCTGGGGAAACGACCCAAGCAGCCCGTGGGCACTGCGCGATGTATCGCTGACGGTGCGTCGCGGCGAGTTCCTGGGCTTGGCAGGTCATACCGGTTCGGGTAAGTCGACGCTGGTCCAGCATCTCAACGGTTTGATTCGCCCCCAGGAGGGATCCGTTCGCGCGCTGGGGCTCGATCTGTCAAACAAGAAAGATGCCGCCGCGGTTAAGGCCAAGGTCGGCGTGGTGTTTCAATATCCTGAGCGTCAGCTGTTTGCCGAAACCGTGGCGCAGGACGTGGCGTTTGGTCCGCATAACCTTGGCTTGCCGCAAGATGAAGTCGACCGTCGTGTCGAGTCATCGCTCTCGCGCGTGGGCCTCGACCTTTCCACGGTCGGCGACAAGAGTCCCTTTGAGCTTTCGGGCGGTCAGCAACGGCGCGTGGCATTCGCCGGCGTGCTCGCCATGGAGCCCGAAGTCCTGGTGCTCGATGAACCCATGGCGGGGCTCGATCCGGCTGCGCGCAGGGATTTCCTAGGGCTCATCGATCGACTTCACCGCGATGGCTTGACCGTTGTCATGGTTTCGCACAGCATGGATGACCTGGCCAATTGCTGCGACCGTATCGTCGTAATGAACGAGGGCGCGGTGTTTGCCGAGGGCACGCCCGCTCAGGTTTTTGCGCATGCGGATGAGCTTAAATCAATCGGCTTGGGTGTTCCCGCCGCCCAGCGTATGGCGCTGGCGCTTACGGAGGCGGGCGTGCCGCTGCGCCGCAGCGGGCTCTATACGGTTGAGTCGTTGGCCGACGAGTTGGTAGATTTGCTGATCGGTCGCTCGGACGGTCCTTCTAACGTCGCGGACATTGCTAAATCCAAGACGGTCTCGCGAGAGGAGGGCTGCTGATGGAGGCGTTTTCGTTTGGCAGTTACTATCCCGGCGATAGTGCAATCCACCGCCTGGACCCGCGAACCAAGTTGCTCTTGGGCTTTGTGTTTCTGATCACGACGCTCACGGTCAGTGGCTTCCGCGGACTGGCCCCGGTCGCAATTTTCGTTGTGCTGACCTATGCCGTGTCTCGGGTGCCGGTTCGTCGCGTTCTGTCGTCGATGGCGCCGCTGCTGGCAATCGTCGTCGTGGTCGCGGTGCTCAACTTGTTTACCGATCAGAGTGGGCGCATCCTGTGGCAGCTCGGCTTTCTGCAGATAAGCGAGGGCTCACTGCGTTCTGCCGCCTTTATGGCGTGCCGCCTGACGTTGATGATGGCCGGCATGAGCGCCATTACACTCACCACGCCGACGCTCGACCTCACCGCGGGCTTTGAGCGCCTGCTCGCGCCGTTTGCGCGTGTGGGACTTCCTGCGCACGAGCTCGGCATGATCATGGGTATCGCGCTACGCTTTATGCCGCAGTTTGCCACTGAGATGAAACAGACGGCCGATGCACAGGCAAGCCGCGGCGCGCGCGTGACGGGCGGTCCGCTCGGCGGCGTGCGTATGCTCGGCAGTGTGGCGATTCCGCTGTTCACGGGCGTGTTCCGCCATGCCGAGACGCTGTCTGCCGCCATGGATGCACGCTGCTATCACGGCGAGCAGGGCCGCACGCGCCTGCATGCGCTTGCATTTGGCCGCGGCGATGCGTTGGCGGCGGTGGTGACGGCGTTGCTGCTCATCTGCGTCATCGTCATCAATCTTCAACTTGTTTAGGCGCGATTCGGGCGCAAGAAAGGGGTCCCTATGACCGAAAACGACCGCACGGCTCAGCTTGAGCGCGCCTGTTCGTATCTCAGGCGCATTCCGGCGTGGTATCTGGCCACGACCGATGTGGCCGACGGGCATCAGCCTCGCGTGAGGCCGTTTTCGTTTGCCATGGTCGATGACGGTAAACTGTGGTTTTGTACGTCGCGCGACAAAGATGTGTGGGCGGAGCTGAGCGCGAATCCCAAGTTTGAGCTCTCGGGCTGGAAGCCGGGGGAATGTTGGATCGTATTGACCGGCGAAGCCGCACTTGAGGACGACGCAGTTGCGAGCGACAAGGTGCGTCAAGCGGGTTTTAAGCACATGGTGGGCATTGGCGAGGAACACGAGAGTGCCAACGACGGCCGTCTTGCTTTCTTTTCGGTCCGCAACATTGCCGCGCGCTTCTGTGATATCGACGGCAGCGAGGAGCGCCTGGAGCTCTAGCGCGTCTCAAATTAACTACCCGTTCTGAATTAGCTAATGCCAGGAGGACACATGGACGGATTGAATACGGTGTTGGAGTATCTGACGTCAGTGCCGGCATGGTATTTGGCGACGAGCGTTGACGGACAGCCGCATGTGCGTCCGTTTTCGTTTGCGCAGATCCAGGACGGCAAGTTGTGGTTTGTAACGGCGCGCACCAAAGATGTGTGGCAGGAGCTGCTGCAAAATCAGCGCTTTGAGGCCACGAGTTGGTGGCCGGGCCATGGCTGGCTCATCTTGCGCGGGCGTGCCGGCTTGGATGACCGGGCTTTAGACAAAATGCGCGAAGCCGGGTGGAAGCATCTAGAGCGCCTGGGCGAGCACTATGAGGGGCCTAACGACCCCACGCTCGTCTTCTTTAGCGTCGAGGATCCCGAGGCTTTTATCTGCAATCACGACGAATGGGTGCCGGTCGAGCTCTAGCCAGCTGGCTCATCCTAACAACTTGGTTTTCGCATGGGCGGGCCCCGTATTGCCCGACGCCGTTAGGAGCGCCAGTCAATACGGGGCCCGCTCCATTTGTCAATTCCTTCAAGCGAATGTGTCGGGAATGTTTCAATGCATGAATATGCAAGCCATTTACGTGTTCATGCATCTTTTGGTGCTAAAGTTTCAACCCACTTCATAACGACCGCTGCGAAATGCGCATCGGTGCATAAATCGCAGACAAGGAGTCTGATATGTCTTTAAAGGTTGGAATCGTCGGCGCGGCTGGATATGCCGGAGCCGAGCTCATTCGCCTCGTGCTCGGCCATCCCGAGTTTGAACTTGTCGCCATTACGTCCAACGCCGATGCCGGCCAGCCGCTGTCTGCGGTGTATCCGAGCTTTGCTGGTGTGAGCGATCTGCTTTTTACCACGCATGACGCCCCCGAGCTCAAGAGCTGCGATGCGGTTTTTCTTGCCGTGCCGCACACGGCTGCCATGGCACAGGTGCCCGCGCTGCTTGCATCGGGCGTCTCCTGCTTTGATCTTTCGGCCGACTACCGCCTGAACGACGCGTCCGTCTTTGAGACGTGGTATGCCGCCGAGCATACGAGCCCCGAGCTGCTCAAGACCCGTGCCTTTGGCCTGCCCGAGCTATTCTGCCGGGACTTGGAGACCGCCGCATCCGACCATGCCGACGGCAAACCCGTGCTGGTCGCCTGCGCCGGTTGCTATCCCACCGCAACGAGCCTTGCCGCCGCGCCCGCCGTGCGCGCTGGCTGGGTTGCCCAGAGCGGCCCCGTGATCGTTGATGCCATCAGCGGTGTGACGGGTGCCGGCAAGTCCTGCAACGCTCGTACGCATTTTTGCAGCGCTGACGAGAACTTGGAGGCCTACGGCGTGGGCAAGCATCGCCACACGCCCGAGATTGAGCAAATCCTTGGCCTGACCGATCGCGTCGTCTTCACCCCGCATCTGGCACCGCTCAAGCGCGGCCTGCTCTCCACGGTGACGCTGCCGCTCACGCCGCAGGCCATCGACTCCCTGGCTCTTCAGGATGTCGTCGACTATTACAAGCAGTTCTACGCTGGACGCACCTTTGTGCGCGTGCTCGACGCCGGCCAGCAGCCCAAGACGGCTTCGGTCGTCGGAACCAACGCCGCCCAGATTGGCCTCGCGCTCAACAAGCGCGCGGGCGTTCTGGTGGCGACGGGCGCCATCGACAATCTGTGCAAGGGTGCAGCAGGCCAGGCGGTCCAGTGCGCCAACATCGTCTTTGGTTTTGACGAGCGACGAGGCTTGCCCACAGTGGCGTGCCCGGTGTAGCACATTCGATTGTTAACGATTTGGTAGTCGGGCATCGAGTGGGGCGCCACTCTTAAGCTGGTCTCATGATTACGACTGGCATGGCGCACCAACCGATGTCCGTTTTTTGTTTGACATAAGGAGTCATGAAGACGATGAATACCGAGCTGTTTGATATCAAGATTCGCGCCGTCGAGGGTGGCGTTACGGCTGCGGCTGGTTTTAAAGCTGCGGGCATCCACGCTGGGTTCCGCAAGAACCCCGAGCGTCTGGATTACGCGCTCGTCGTGCCCGATAAACCCTGTCCCGGTGCCGGCGTGTTTACCACCAATCGCTTTTGCGCGGCGCCCGTGCAGGTGAGCCGCGCCAACCTGGGCGGTGCCGACAAGGGTTACGGTATCATCGCCGGCGTTTCGGTCAACTCCGGCAATGCCAACGCCGCCACGGGTGAGACCGGCCTTGCATGTGCGCGCGAGACGTGCAGCATCGCATCGCAGGTCATCGGCTGCGAGCCCCAGCAGATTCTGGTTGCCTCCACGGGTGTGATTGGCCAGATTCTGCCGATCGACACGTTTGAGACGGCGATTCCGGCAGCTTATGAGACGCTCTCCGCCCACGGTGGCGCCGATGCCGCCCGCGCCATCATGACGACCGATACGCACTCCAAGGAGTATGCCGTGTGTTACCGCAGCGAGGCCGCGGGGCACGCGGGCAATGCCTATACGGTGGGCGGTATGTGCAAGGGCTCTGGCATGATCATGCCCAACATGGCCACCATGATCGCAGTTATCACCACCGATGCCCCCGTCGAGCCGGCGGCGCTCCACGCCCTTTTGCTCTCCACCGTCAAGCAGACCTTCAACAAGGTAACGGTCGACTCCGACACCTCGACCAACGACACCTGCATCATGCTTGCCTCCGGCGCCGCTGCCGCAGATGCCGAGCCTATCGTCGAGGGCTCCGATGCCTTTGACGAGTTGGCATTTGCCGTGCACGAGGTGTGCGAGAGCCTGGCGCGCAATATTGCCGCCGATGGCGAGGGCGCATCCAAGCTTGTTACGGTCAACGTTACCGGCGCCGTGAACGACGAGGAGGCCGATATCGCCGCCCGTGCCGTCGCCAACTCGCCGCTCGTTAAGACCTGCATCGCCGGCCACGACTGCAACTGGGGCCGCGTCGCCATGGCACTCGGTAAGTGCGGCGTGAAGTTTAATCAGGAAGACGTTTCCATTGACATGATGGGCATGCCTGTCTGTCGCGACGGTCTGACTGTTCCCTTTGACGAGGACGAGGCTCTACGACGTTTTGAGGCGCCCGAGATCGTGATCTCGGCCGACTTGGGCGCAGGCGACGCGGCAACGACCGTGTGGACCTGCGACCTCACGCATGAGTACATCTCCATCAACGGCGACTACCGTTCCTAGATTCCAGGCACGCTGCGCATCTTGCCGCGATTGCGGACAGCTGAGCACGGCGCGATAACGATACGAAAGACGAGGCAGATTATGAAATTCGCACGCGATTGTCGTTCGAGCGAATCCAACGAAGCAACCGCGCAGCTGCTGTTCGAAGCGCTGCCGTGGATTAAGAACCTGACCGGCAAGACGGTTGTTATCAAATATGGCGGAGCCGCCATGGTTGATGAGCAGCTGCGCCGCGACGTGATGAGCGACATCGTTTTGCTCAAGATCATCGGTATGCGCCCCGTCATCGTGCATGGTGGCGGCAAGGCTATCAACGAGGCGCTGAGCCATTACGATATTCCCGTCGAGTTTAAGAACGGCCAGCGCGTGACCACGCCGGCGACTATGGATATCGTGCGCGAGGTGCTGGGCGGCAAGGTTAACCAGGAGCTGGTTGCTGCCATCAACCACCACGGCAACCTGGCCGTGGGCGTGTCGGGCAGCGATGCCGGAACGCTCATCGCCGAGCCGCTCGACCCCGAGCTCGGTCGCGTGGGCAAAGTGACGCACGTCAACACCGACTATATCGAGCGCTTACTCGATAGCGAGTACATCCCCGTCATCGCTACCGTCGCGGCGGGGGAGGACGGCGGTTTCTTCAACATCAACGCCGATACCGCCGCCGGTGCCGTTGCCGCGGCGCTCCACGCGCATAAGGCGATCTTTTTGACCGATGTCGATGGCCTGTACAAGGACTTTAGCGACAAGGACTCGCTTATCTCCAACCTAACGTTCGACGAGGTTAACGAAATGCTCTACGGCGGCGAGGTCGATAAGGGCATGATTCCCAAGCTGCGCGCGGCCGTCGATGCGCTTACCGGCGGCGTATTTCGTGCCCACATCATTAACGGTACTACGCCGCATTCGCTGCTCCTGGAGCTGCTGACCGATGCCGGCGTCGGCACCGTGATCCATTCCACCGAGACGGCTTACGAGTTCGATACGCATCCGCATCCGCTTTCGACGTTTGCTGCGCGTCTGACCGAGAACCTTGACGAGGTCGAGAAGCTTCAGACGGTCTAGCTGACCCGCAGCCGCCCCATTCCTGCACCCATAGCCCCGCGCCGTCTGGCGCCCAACGAAAGGCATCCCATGTCACTTGCAGCTCAGCAATCGCTTGAATCCCATTACGTTATGCATACCTTTGGCCGCTCTCCGGTCGAGTTTGTCGAGGGTCACGGCATGAAGCTCACCGGCGACGATGGCCGTGAGTACCTCGACTTTCTTGCCGGCATCGGCGTGTGCAGCCTAGGTCATGGCGACCCGGCTGTGCTCTCGGCGCTCGAGGCACAGACCAAAAAGCTCATGCATGTCTCCAATTACTTCTACATCGAGCAGCGCGGACAGGTCGCGGCGCTGCTGTCCAAGCTTGCTAACGACGACGTAGATGGTGCGCGCGTGCTTGCCGATGCCGTTGTCGCCGGCGATGAGACCACGGCAGCTGCTCTTGGTGCCCCGGCTGCGGATGAGCAGGTTTGGGAGACCTTCTTTGCCAACTCTGGCGCCGAGGCCAACGAGGGCTCGATGAAGCTCGCGCGCCTGTACGCCAAGCGTGCCGGTAATGGCGGCAACACCATCGTGTGCATGCGCGGCGGGTTCCACGGCCGTACGCTCGAGACCATTGCCGCCACCATGCAGGATTGGCTGCAGGACAGCTTCCGCCCACTGCCGGGTGGCTTTGTGGCCTGCACGCCCAACGATGTCGATGAACTGCGTGCGATCTTTAAGCAGCTGGGCAGTGAAATTTGCGCCGTGATGCTCGAGCCGATCCAAGGTGAGAGTGGCGTGCACCCCATGACCGAGGAGTTTATGGCGGCGGCGCGCGACCTGGCACACGAAGTGGGCGCCGTGCTTATCGCCGACGAGGTCCAGTGCGGCATCTTCCGCTCCGGCAAGCCGTTTGCATTCCAAACCTATGGCGTGGAGCCTGACATCATGAGCCTTGCCAAGGGCATTGCCGACGGCGTGCCCATGGGTGCCGTGGTGGCAAAGAAGGAAATCGCCGACGTCTTTAAGCCCGGCGATCATGGTTCGACCTTTGGCGGTAGCTGCCTGGCCATCACGGCGTGTGCCGCGACGCTCTCCGCGCTCGTGCGCGGCGATTATGCCGACCATGCTGCCAAGGTAGGCGCCTATATGGAGGCAAAGCTCGCTAAGCTGCCGCACGTGACCGAGGTGCGTGGCCGCGGCTTGATGCTCGGCTGTGATTTGGATGATGCTGCGGGCGATGCGCATGATATTGTTGCCCGCGCGCTGGCCGCCGGTGCCGTGATTAACGCTACGGGTGCCCATACGCTGCGTTTCCTGCCGCCGCTCGTCTGCGAGGAAGCCGACGTGGATAGTCTGATTGAGATCCTGTCGGGTGTCTTGGGCTAACGCGGTGCAATAACTCAATTTGGACCGGGTTCCGGACTGCTGACGTGCCCTATGCGGCATGATTCAGCGGTCTGGAGCCCGTTTTGCCTTAGATTTGCTAAGGCAAGGGGGACCTGCTGACCAAAAAACATCAAATATGAGTACTGCTACCGATTTGGTAGCAGCAGTTTTGGACTAATAAGGCCAGATATCAAGTCGAAATGGCGATGAATACACGATTTTGATCTAACTGTTAGTCCTTATAATGGACATATGTTGCGTAACTTAAGCAAATACTGTCTATTTATATGTTGCAAACAAAGTAGCAGTACTCATTTTTGCCATTTTTTGACCACGGCCTTTGTGACAGACGTGCTGGCGGGTTCGAATCCCATGCGCTGGGCATGAAAAAGGAAAGGCCTCCATCGCTGGAGGCCTATCAAATCAGTGGTGGGCGATGAGGGATGTCCGCGTGCGGCTCCGCCGCCCGCATCCGCTTCGTCGCTTCGCTCCTCGCGTGCTGCGCTGGAAAACGCTTCGCGTTTCCTCAGCTCCGCACCCTTGCGGGTTCGAATCCCTCTGCGATGGGCCCAAAAAAGAAAGGCTCCCATTGCTGGGAGCCTAACAATTCAGTGGTGGGCGATGAGGGATGTCCGCGTGTGGCTGGCGCCGCCCGCGCCCCGCTTCGTCGCTCCGCTCCTCGCGTGCTGCGCTGGAAAACGCTTCGCGTTTCCTCAGCTCCGCACCCTTGCGGGTTCGAATCCCTCTGCGATGGGCCCAAAAAAGAAAGGCTCCCATTGCTGGGAGCCTAACAATTCAGTGGTGGGCGATGAGGGATTCGAACCCCCAGCCTTGTGCGTGTAAAGCACCTGCGCTAACCGTTGCGCCAATCGCCCGTGCGGAGAGAGTATAGCAAAACAATCGCCCCATTCACCTCATATCCATTAAAGGTAACTGGCGCGTGTCACAGCGGAGCTGATTCAGTTGAGATTGCCTGAACATTCCGCCCCTCTTTACGCCCTCGGGTATACTCAAAAGCTACTGATTCGATTTGATGCCCAGCAACAGCAGAGGGGATAGTATATGTGCGGTTTTGTCGGTTTTGTCGGTGGGACGGATAACCAATCCGAGGTGCTCACCAAGATGATGGACCGCATCGTCCATCGCGGTCCCGACATGGGCGGTCAGTTTATCGACGGCCGCGTTGCCCTCGGCTTCCGCCGCCTGTCGATCCTCGACCTGACCGAGGCTGGCGCCCAACCCATGGCCAACGAGGACGGTAGCGTCGTCATTGTCTTCAACGGCGAGATCTACAACTTCCAAGAACTCCGTTCCGAGCTCGAGGCCAAGGGCTACAAGTTCCACTGCGGCGCCGACACCGAGAGCCTCCTGCACGGCTACGAGGAGTGGGGCGAGGCCGTCCTCGATCGCCTGCGCGGTATGTACGCCTTCGTCATCTGGGACAAAAAGAAGAACAAGCTTTTTGGCGCCCGCGACATCTTTGGCATCAAGCCGCTCTACTACTATCCCATGGCCGATGCGGGCGACGGCGCTCCGGGCGTGCTCTTTGGTTCCGAGATCAAGAGCTTCCTGGACTACCCGCACTTCCACAAGGCGGTCAACAAAAAGGCTCTGCGTCCGTACATGACGCTGCAGTATTCGGCGACTGAGGAGACCTTCTTCGAGGGTGTCTACAAGCTGCCGCCGGCGCACTACTTTACCGTCGATATCCCGACCGGCAAGATGAACATCGAGCGCTACTGGGATTGCGATTACTCTGCCGTCGAGAAGCCGTTCGAAGAGTATGTCGATGAGCTGGACGAGGTCGTGCACGAGAGTGTCGAGGCCCATCGCATCGCCGACGTCAAGGTCGCGTCGTTCCTCTCCGGTGGCGTCGACTCCAGCTACATCGCCGCTTGCCTCATGCCCGACAAGACCTTCTCGGTGGGCTTTGACTACAAGAACTTCAACGAGACCAACTACGCCAAGGAACTTTCCGATAAGCTCGGCGTCGAGAACGTTCGCAAGATGATTACCGCCGACGAGTTCTTCGGTGCGCTCGAGGACATCCAGTATCACATGGACGAGCCGCAGTCCAACCTGTCTTCCGTGCCGCTGTGGTTCTTGGCCGAGATGGCCCGCAAGGACGTCACCGTGGTGCTTTCGGGCGAAGGCGCCGACGAACTCTTTGGCGGCTACGCCTACTACGAGGATACGGTCCCGGTGCGCAAGTACAAAAAGATGGTGCCGCTGCCCGTCCGTCGCGCGCTCGGTAACCTGGCGCTGCATATGCCGTACTTCAAGGGACATAACTTCCTGGTCAAGGGTGCCGAGATCCCCGAGAAGTCGTTCCTGGGACAGGCTCTGGTATGGCCGGAGCGCGAGGTCGACGGCGTGCTCAAGCCCGAGTACAACACCGGCGATGGCGCCTTCGAGCTTGCCGCTCCCATCTATGCGCGCGTGAAGGGTCAGCCCGAGCTGGTCAAGAAGCAGTACCTGGACATGAACATGTGGCTCCCGGGCGACATTCTGCTCAAGGCCGACAAGATGTGCATGGCACACTCACTGGAGCTGCGCGTGCCCTTCCTGGACCGCAAAGTCATGGAGTTCGCCGAGCACATTCCCGACCGCTACCGCATCAACGAGAACGGCAACAAACAGGTACTCCGCCACGCTGCCAACAAGTCGCTGCCCGATGAGTGGGCCACCCGTCCCAAGGTGGGCTTCCCGGTGCCGATTGTCTACTGGCTGCGCGAGCAAAAGTGGTACGACTATGTCAAGGAGTACTTCACTGCGCCGTGGGCAAGCGAGTTCTTCAATACCGACGAGCTCATGCACCTGCTCGATCTGCACTTTGCGGGCAAGGGCGATTTCCAGCGCAAGATCTATACGCCGCTCGTGTTCCTAGTGTGGTACAAGCGCTTCTTTATCGACGAGGGCCAGCCTTCTGTTCAGGCTGCCTAGCCTCGGCTTACGAACGCCTGCGCGTAACGGCTCCTCCGGGAGCCGTTTTTGCGTGGGTGCGTTTCAGTTACTATAAAACCGTCCCTGCCAAATGGCTGAGAAAGGTGAAAGATGCACCATTCGGATTCCGCGACCGTGACCACGGTCGATACGCTTGCCAAGCTTCTCGATGTGTGCGGCGAGCTGCGCGCATCAGAGCAGGTTGACGAGCGTGCCGTGACCGGCTGCTCGTTTGATTCGCGCGCGGTCTCGGCAGGTGACGTATTCTTTTGCAAAGGTGCTGCCTTTAAGCCCGCGTTTTTGAGCATGGCGCTCGATGCGGGCGCCGTCGCATTTGTGTGCGAGGAGTCACTGGTCGAGTCTCTGGAGCCGCTGGCGAAGGAGAGCGGTGCTGCGATGCTGGTTGTTGATAGCGTTCGCACGGCCATGGCCCTGTTGCCGCCGGAGGTCTATGACCGTCCCGACCACGACGTCAAGATCGTGGGCATCACCGGCACCAAGGGAAAGACCACGGCCGCTTTTATGCTCCAGTCCATCATCAAGGCGGCGGGCGAGTCCTGCGGCATGATCGGTTCGGTGAACACCGACGATGGTATCGAGTGCTACGAGAGCACCAACACCACGCCCGAGGCTCCCGAGGTCTGGCGCCATATCGCCAACTGCCGTGAGTCCGGTCGCCAGTCCATGGTCATGGAGGTCTCGAGCCAGGCGCTCAAGTATCAACGCGTCGAGAATCTGCCGTTTGACGTGGCGTGTTTCCTCAACATCGGCCGCGACCACATCTCGCCGATCGAACACCCCACGTTTGAGGATTATTTTGAGAGCAAACTCAGGATCTTTGACCAGGCAAAGACTGCCGTGGTGAATCTGGGCACCGAAGAGGTCGACCGTGTGCTGGAGGCAGCGTCGACGGCCGAGCGCTTGGTGACCGTTGGCGTCGAGCATCCCGAGGCGAGCCTGTGGGCGAGCGACGTACGCATGGTCGGCTTTAGCATCGAGTTCAACTTGCATGGCCTGTGTGCCGACGAGTCCGAGGCGGGGGAGAAGGTCCTGCTGGGCATCGCGGGCGACTTTAACGTGGAGAACGCGCTGGTCGCTATCGCCGCCGCGCGCGAGATCGGCATCGGTATCGAGGCTATCAAGAAGGGCCTCTCCAAACTGCGTGTGCCGGGCCGTATGGAGGTCGTGGAGTCGAAGGACGGCCGCGTGATCTGCGTCGTCGACTATGCGCACAACCAGCTTTCGTTCCGTTCGCTTTTCTCGTCGGTCAAGCGCGCGTTTCCCGCCAGCCCGGTCATCGCGGTGTTTGGCGCTGCCGGCGGCAAGGCGCAGGAGCGCCGCGAGCAGCTTCCGCGCGAGGCCGCACCGTATTCCGACCTGATGATCTTTGCCAATGAGGACCCGGCTCACGAGGACCCGATGAAGGTCTGTCGCGAGCTTGCCGAACATGTTCCCGACGATACGCCGAACAAGATCATCCTCGATCGCGAAGCTGCCGTGCATGCGGCGTTCAAGGCGGCGCGCGAGGAGTACGTCAACCCCGATGCTCCTACCATTGTCTTGCTGCTGGCAAAGGGTGACGAGGAGCTCATGCACGTGGGCGACGAGTTCGTGCCCATCGAGAGCGACCTTTCGTTGGCCAATCGCCTGATCGATGTTACCCAGTTTGACTAATGAACCATGATGACGGCGCCCTGAGTGCGCTGTCGCCATAAGCGTGTTCCCTCAATCAAAACATGCCGTCCAAGTCCAAACCCTTCTACGTAAACGGAGTAACCATGTCCCACAACACCCTGCCGACCGTTGCCGAGCTTTCGGGCGAGATGCGCGAGCGCTTGGCCAAGGTCAAGTACGTCTTTACCGACCTGGATGCCACGATGCTCGCGCCCGGCTCGTGCGTGCTGCGCGACAACGACGGCAACCCCTCGACCAAACTCGTCGAGGCCGTCGTGGCGCTCGCTCGCGCTGGTATTCAGGTGGTTCCCACCTCGGGCCGCAACCGCACCATGATCCACGAGGACGCGCGCGTGCTCGGCCTCAACTCCTACATCGGCGAGATGGGCGGCCTGGTCATGTACGATCTCAAAGCCAACGATTGGGAGTATCTGACCGGCGACATGCCCTACGACCCCGCCTGTGGCCTTACTCCGCACCAGGTGATCGAGCAGACCGGCGTGTGCGAGAAGATCCTCGCCCGCTGGCCGCACAAGATCGAGTACCACAACGACATGTCGACCGGCTACAAATACCGTGAGGTCACCGTCGGCATGCGCGGCGATGTGCCCGACGATGAGGTTCAGGCCATCCTGGACGAGGCCGGCTGCGGTCTGATCTGGGCTTGCAACGGCCATCTGACTCACCTGTCCAAGCCGACGACGCTCGAGCTCGATCGCGTCGAGGACGGTCGCGCATTCAACATCAACCCCGCGGGCCTCAACAAAGGCGTCGCCATTGCGCGCTTCTGCGAGCACCTAGGGATCGAGCGCGAGGAGACGTTGGCGCTCGGCGACTCCGAGTCCGACTTCTACATGGCCGATCACGTGGGCACGTTCTGCCTAGTCGAGAATGGCCTGACGAGCGCCGGCGCGCCCGAGTTCCTGGCTGCTTGCGAGAACGCTTTCGTTACGCGCGGCAAAATTGTCGACGGTTGGGCGGCGACGGCAGAGCTGCTGGTCGCGGCGCGTTCGTAGCGCGTCGCCGCCGCACTTGGACATGTCTTTTCGAGAGAGACTGGTGAGGTAATGTCCGATATCGAGAATCCGGCAGGCGACACGCGCCCGATTGGCGTGTTCGATTCTGGTTTGGGCGGTCTGACGGTTGCGCGCGCGATTGCGACGGCGCTGCCGCACGAGTCCGTCTACTACTTTGGCGACACCAAGCGCTGCCCCTACGGCACCCGTACCGAGGATGAGGTGCGCTCGTTTGCGTTGCAGGCGGGTCGTTGGCTTTCGAAGCACGACGTCAAGATTATGGTCATCGCCTGCAACACGGCGACCGCTGCGGCCTTGCGTCTGGCCCAGCAGGTGCTCGACGTTCCCGTGATCGGTGTGATCGCGCCGGGCGCACGCGCGGCAATCAACAGCACGCGTACGCGTCGCGTGGGCGTGCTCGCTACCAACCTCACCATTCGCTCGGGCGCCTATACGCGCGCCATTCAGGACCTGGATGCCGGCGTCGATGTATACGGCTGTCCTGCCTCGAGCTTTGTCGAGGTTGTCGAACACGAGCTCGCCTCGGGTGCACATCTGCAGGAACAGTGGCTTGAGAACGAGGACATCTTCGATACGCCTGCCGTGCGTGCGCTGGTGGGTGCCACGGTTGAGCCGCTGCGCGACCACGGTATCGATACCGTGGTGCTTGGCTGTACGCATTTCCCGCTGTTGGTGGGACCTATCCGCCATGCGCTGGGGCCTGGGGTGCGCGTCGTGAGTTCCGCCGAGGAGACCACGCGCGAGCTGACCGATATCCTCACGCGCCGCGAGCAGCTGGCGGGCGACGCAGCCGAGCCGCAACATCGTTTTGCAACGACGGCCGATAATATTGCCGAGTTTGCGGTGGCGGGCAGCTTTATCTTTGGTCAGCCGCTCAAGAGCATCGAACATATCGATATCGATGAGCTGAAATAGATGTAAGGCAGCCGCCAAAGCCTTCGCCACATCTTTTGCCGAAAGGATATTTCTATGGAGTATATGCAGGTCAACCGCGCCAACGGCCGCGCCGCCGATGAGCTGCGCCCCATCAAGCTTACTCGCGGCGTCATGAAGCACGCCCACGGCTCGTGTTTGGCCGAGTTCGGCGACACGCGCGTGCTGTGCGCCGCCACTATCGAGGAGGGCGTGCCGGGCTGGCGAAAGGGAGCTAAGGCCGGCTGGGTGACCGCGGAATACGCCATGCTGCCGGCGTCGACCGGCAAGCGCTGCAAGCGCGAGCACGCCAACCGCAAGGGTCGCTCCATGGAGATCGAGCGCCTCATTGGCCGCAGCCTGCGTACCGTCGTCAACATGAAGGCGCTCGGCGAGTACACCGTCACCGTCGACTGCGATGTGATTCAGGCCGATGGCGGCACGCGTACAGCGAGCATCACCGGCGCCTGGGTGGCGCTGCACGACGCCCTCGCCATGTGGGTCGAGGCGGGCAAGATTGAGCGCATCCCGCTTATCGGCCAGGTGGCTGCCATCTCCATGGGCGTTGTCGACGGCAATACGCTGCTTGACCTCGATTATTCCGAGGACAGCCATGCCGAGGTCGACATGAACCTCGTCGCCACCGACACCGGTGAGATGATCGAGCTCCAGGGCACCGGCGAGCAGGCGCCCTTCGACCGCAAACGCCTCAACGCCCTGCTCGACCTGGGCGACAAAGGCATCGCCGAGCTCATCGAGCTCCAGCGCCAAGCCCTCGCCTAACCTGCCAAAAAGGGACAGGTTTATTTTGGCAGGTTTTATCTGCTGAAATGCTGCGTTGAAAGGTCCGATCGCCTGAGAGGGGAGAGGTCAAGTGCCCAAACGCCCCTCACGCGGCATTGATATAGAGACAAGGAGGCCAGTCATGGCACTTGAGAAGATTGACATCGACACCCTCGACCCGGCGGCGACCATCGTCGTGGCAACCGGAAACGCTCATAAGCTCACCGAGATCGAGGCCATTTTGGGCAAGGTTATGCCCGAGGTTCGCTTTGTGGCGCTCGGCCAGCTGGGCGATTTTGAGGACCCCGAGGAAAACGGCACGACGTTTTTGGAGAACGCCATCATCAAGGCGCAGGCTGCCGTTGAGGAGACGGGCCTTATGGCCATTGCCGACGACTCTGGCTTGGTCGTCGACGCGCTGGACGGCGAGCCGGGCGTGTATAGCGCGCGCTACGCGGGTGTGCACGGTGACGATGCCGCCAACAACGCCAAGCTTCTCGTTAACCTGGAAGGCGTGGCAGACGAGGATCGCACCGCGCGCTTTATGAGCGTCGTCGCGCTCATCGATACGGACGGCCTGGTCACCTATGGCGAGGGCGCCTGCGAGGGCGCCATTGCGCACGAGGGCCGTGGCGATCACGGCTTTGGCTACGACCCGCTGTTCCTACCGGTCGATACGCCGGGCAAGACCATGGCCGAGCTCACGGCGGACGAGAAGAACGCCATTAGCCATCGTTTCCATGCGCTCGAGCATCTGTCCGCCAAGCTGACGGGCGAGGAGTAGACCGTGCGTGCGGTGGTGCAGCGCGTGCTCAACGCCGGCGTGACGGTCGACGGCGAGTGCGTGGGCCGCATTGGACGCGGCTACCTGGTGCTGCTGGGCGTGGGCCACGGCGACACACGCGCCGAGGCCGACAAGCTGTGGGGCAAGCTCCGCGGGCTGCGTATCAACGAGGACGAGAACGGCAAGACCAACTTGGCACTGGCCGATGTCGACGGCGAGGTACTCGTGGTGTCGCAGTTCACGCTGTTTGCCGACTGCCGCCATGGCCGCCGTCCGTCGTTTACGGATGCCGGCACGCCCGATGTCGCTAACGAACTTTACGAGTACTTTCTGACGCTCGTCGCCCGGGACGTCGATCACGTGGCACACGGTATCTTTGGCGCCGATATGAAGGTCGACCTGGTCAACGACGGTCCGTTCACCATCGTCTTGGACACCGACAACCTTTAGGTTACGCGGTTTTACCAAACCGCGTAACAACTGGTCATGCGAGGTTGTCGTCTGGTACGTATTCGAGACGGGGCTTTTTTAGCTACTTGCGTATGGCCACAACAGGGTGCTATAGTATTAGAGTTTTGTCTATCTTAGGGGTATTATCCCCTTTTTGAATTGCACCTTCTGGAGGCCCTGTTCATGGAAGAGATGGAAGTCAATCACGTCGACGACATCCACGAGAAGCTGACCGATATGGTGGGCGATCGCGTCAAGGTGAAGGCCAACATGGGCCGTACCCGCGTCGTCGAGCGCATGGGCACCATCAAGAGCGTCCACCCCGCCGTCTTTATCGTCGAGGTTGACGAGCGTCGCGGCCGCAAGTCGCGTCAGTCCTACCAGTATATCGATGTCCTCACCGGTCAGGTCGAGCTGTTCGACCCCGAGAGCGGCGAGCACATCTTTACCCCGCTCGGCAATCAGCTCGAGGAGCATTAACGGTGACCGATCGGTCCCTGACTCTTTCCGCGCCGGCAAAGATTAACCTCTACCTGGGGGTTCATACCGAGCGCGATGACCGCGGCTACCACAGGGTCGATTCCCTGATGGCGGCCGTCGGTCTTTCCGATACCGTGACGGTCACGCCGGCGCAGGCGCTGACCGTCCAGACGGTTCCAGCATCAGATTTTCCCATGCAAAAGAATACGGCGTATCGGGCTGCGGTTGCTATGGCCGAGCATTATGGTCGCGAGGCAAACATCTGCGTGACGATTGAGAAACGCATTCCATTGTGCGCCGGCTTGGGCGGCCCCTCGACGGATGCGGCCGCGGTCATTGTCGCCTTGGCGGAGCTCTGGGGCATTGATCGCACCGACCCAGCGCTCGATGACATTGCGCGGGGCATTGGTGCCGACGTCCCGTTCTTTTTGCACGCGAGCCCTGCGTTTTACGTAGGTGGGGGAGACGTGCTGACAACTGAGTACCCCGCGCTGCCCGCGACGCCCGTCGTACTGGTTAAGCCGCGCGAGGCAAGCGTTTCGACAATTGAAGCCTATCGACGTTTTGACGAGGCCCCGGTGCCTGCGGACAAGCCCGGCGCGATGGCTTCTGCATTGCGTGCCGGTGATGCCGAGACGGCATATGCACTCATCCATAACAACCTTGGTGTCATTTCCGCACAGATGGAGTCGCAGATTCAAACGGTCCTCGACTGGCTGCGTAAACAGGACGGAACCGTTGCTGTAGATGTGTGCGGATCGGGTGCCTGCTCGTTTGCCATTTGCGACACCGCTGCCACGGCCGAAAGGCTTGCCGATGCTGCCCAGCAAAATGGCTGGTGGGCCTGCGCGACTGAGCTTATTTCCAACACGGTTCAAATCGACGCGCCAAAGAAATAAAAATTTCTCTAGCACGCGGCGAAAATCTTTGTTACTATAGTCGAGCTAACGGGTTGTGGCTCAGTTTGGTAGAGCACTGCGTTCGGGACGCAGGGGTCGCTGGTTCAAATCCAGTCAACCCGACCAGAGCATGAGGAGGGACCGCTTCTTGCGGTCCCTTTTTTTAGCTAGTGTTGTGATACCGCGATACCCGCGGTATACTCATTCGAGCTTGTCTCGCTGTATTGTGGAGGTCTACATGATTGGACTGAGGGCTCCTGAGCTCATCATTATTCTCGTCGTTGTCCTGATTATCTTCGGGCCCAAGAACCTGCCGAAGCTCGGCAAGTCCCTCGGCTCTACCGTCAAGAATATCCGTGAGGGTATGGAGGGCGACGATAAGGCCGAGACCAAGCAGGCCGAGGAGGTCGTGGTCGAGCAGTCCGAGGAGGACAAGGAGATCGCTGAACTCGAGGCCAAGCTCGCTGCTGCCAAGAAGAAGCAGGCAGAGGACAGCGACGCGGACGCAGAGTAGTCCCATCCCTTTGGGGTGAGCACCTGACCGGCTTGCCCGCAGGCTAGCCGGTCTTTTTCGTTTTGTTGACAGTTGATTGTTTGATCAGAGTTGGGGAGATATCCGTATGGACGCAAGCCAGATCGTACTGACCGCTGAGGGCCGCCAGAAGCTCGTCGAGGAGCTCGCTTGGCGTGAGGGCGATTACGCCAAGGAGATCGTCGAGGACATCAAGGAAGCCCGCGCGTTCGGCGACCTTTCGGAGAACTCCGAGTACGACGCCGCTAAGGACAAGCAGGCCCAGAACGCCGCTCGTATCGCCGAGATCCAGGCCATCCTCGCCAACGCTCAGGTTGCTGCCACCACGGGCGACCTGACCGTCTCCATCGGTTCCACCGTTTCGCTGATTGATCCCAACGGCGAGGTCATGGAAGTCACGCTCGTCGGTACCACCGAGACCAACTCGCTCGAGCACAAGATTTCCAACGAGTCTCCGGTCGGTCACGCCATCATCGGTCACGGCGAGGGCGACTCCGTCGAGGTCGTTACGCCTTCCGGCAAGACTCGCGTCTACACCATCGCCAAGATCGCACGCTAGACCACGGTCCCGCGTAAAGGTATGTTTTCGCTCCCTGGGACCGAATCCTGGGGAGCGTTTTAGTTTGAGGAGCTAACTTATGGCAGAGAACCAGAACGCCGCCGATCAGGCATCGACGCTCAACGACGAGCGCGCCACCCGCCTGGCCAAGCGCGCCGCCCTGTTCGAGGCGGGCCAGAACCCCTATCCCGAGCACTCTGAGCTTGAGGACTACGTCGCCGATATCGAGACTAAGTACGCCGAGCTTGCCGATGGCGAGGACACCGAGGACGTCGTGAAGATCGCCGGCCGCGTGGTCGCCAAACGCGGTCAGGGCAAGATCATGTTCATCGTCGTGCGCGATGCGACTGCCGAGATTCAGCTGTTCTGCCGCATCAACGACATGGACGAGGCTGCCTGGAGTACGCTCAAGGCCCTCGACCTGGGCGACATCCTGGGCGTGACCGGCGTGGTCGTGCGCACCCAGCGTGGCCAGCTTTCCGTTGCCCCTAAGAGCGCGACCCTGCTTGCCAAGGCCGTTCGTCCGCTGCCCGAGAAGTTCCACGGTCTTTCCGACAAGGAGACCCGCTATCGCCAGCGCTATGTCGACCTGATCGCCAACGACGACGTTCGCGAGACCTTCCGTAAGCGTTCGCAGATTCTCTCCACCTTCCGTCGCTTTATGGAGTCCGACGGCTATATGGAGGTCGAGACCCCCATCCTGCAGACCATCCAAGGCGGCGCTACTGCCAAGCCGTTCATTACCCACTTCAACGCGCTCGATCAGGAGTGCTACCTGCGTATTGCCACCGAGCTGCACCTCAAGCGCTGCATCGTCGGTGGTTTTGAGCGTGTGTTCGAGATCGGCCGCATCTTCCGTAACGAGGGCATGGACCTTACTCACAACCCCGAGTTCACCACGATGGAGGCCTACCGTGCCTTCTCCGACCTCGAGGGCATGAAGGCGCTCGCCCAGGGCGTCATTAAGGCGGCTAACAAGGCCATCGGCAACCCCGAGGTCATCGAGTACCAGGGCCAGGCCATCGACCTTTCTGGTGAGTGGGCCAGCCGTCCCATGACCGACATCGTCTCCGACGTGCTCGGCAAGCAGGTCACCATCGACACGCCGGTCGAGGAGCTTGCTGCCGCCGCGCGCGAGAAGGGCCTGGAGATTAAGCCCGAGTGGACCGCCGGCAAGATTATCGCCGAGATCTACGATGAGCTGGGCGAGGACACCATCGTCAACCCGACCTTCGTGTGCGATTACCCCATCGAGGTCAGCCCGCTTGCCAAGCGTTTTGAGGACGACCCGCGCCTGACGCACCGCTTTGAGCTGGTTATTGCCGGCCACGAGTACGCCAACGCGTTCTCCGAGCTCAACGACCCGGTCGACCAGGCCGAGCGCTTTGCCGCTCAGATGGCCGAGAAGGCCGGCGGTGACGACGAGGCCATGGAGTACGACGAGGACTACGTGCGCGCCCTCGAGTACGGTATGCCTCCCGCGGGCGGCATTGGCATTGGTATCGACCGCGTGGTCATGCTGCTTACCAACCAGGCTTCCATCCGCGACGTGCTGCTGTTCCCGCACATGAAGCCCGAGAAGGGTTTCCAGTCCGGTGCCGCTGCCGCCAAGGCTACCGAGGCCGGCAACGCCGCGAGCCCGTTCGTTACGTCGCTCAAGCCCACGGTTGATTATTCCAAGATTGCCGTTGAGCCGCTGTTTGAGGAGTTCGTCGACTTTGATACCTTCTCCAAGAGCGACTTCCGCGCTGTGAAGGTCAAGGCATGCGAGGCCGTCAAGAAGTCCAAGAAGCTGCTGAACTTTACGCTCGACGACGGCACCGGCACCGACCGTACCATCCTCTCCGGCATTCACGAGTACTACGAGCCCGAGGACCTGGTCGGCAAGACCTTGCTCGCCATCACCAACCTGCCTCCGCGCAAGATGATGGGTATTCCCAGCTGCGGCATGCTGATCAGCGCTGTCCACGAGGAGGAGGGCGAGGAGCGTCTCAATCTGATCCAGCTCGACGCTTCCATCCCCGCCGGCGCAAAGATGTACTAACTAGTTACGCGGTTCTACGAACCGCGTAACGGCTCGACGCTGCGCGGGCCGCATTTGGACAATCTGACGTTCAACTTCAAGGGCGCGACCAGAAGGTCAGCGCCCTTTCGTTTCACGTCACCTTGTCTCAAATGCGGCCCGCTCGCTGACTTATGCTCAACCTGCGGCGCCATTTTGCTTGAAGGCACCTTGCTCGCTCTGGCGGGCTTTCGCTGTCCGTCCTCTATCTGCGGTGTTGCCCTGGTTGGCACTTAGGGACGTTCCTTTTCTGCCGGCACTTGGGGACAGTCCTAGTCGTTGGGGATCTACCGACGCATTGGGGGTTTGCGCCTTCCATGCATGACAGCCGTCTCTTTTATGTTTCCTTTAGCCGTTGCTGCCTAGGATGGGGGTTAGTCGGTAGGAAGGGAGCGTCTATATGGACGACGCGAGCGAGCGTTCAATCGAAGAGGACATGCTCGATCAGTTCAATTACTTTGATGATGAGGACGAGGAGCTGATCGACCGTCGCGAGCCAGCGCCGCTTGATTCCTTTGATCTGGTCGATGAAGAGACTGATGAGGTTGAGGACGAATCAACGGAGCCCTCACAGCCTTCGCGCCTTAACTCGCTGCTTTCGAGAGCCCCCATGCACCACGGCGTTCGTGCCGGCGCGCTCCATATGAAAACTGACTGGCACCAGATCGTGACGGCAGGCGATGAGCTTGCCGTCGATGCGCCGCTCACCGATAAATCATCCATCATCTGCCGCACCGGCATGCTTATGCTGGCAAGCGGAACGGGTGCCTGGCGCGTGCGCGATACCATGAATCGTGTTGCCGCCGTACTCGGTGTCACCATCCACGTTGACTTAAGTCTTCTGTCGTTTGAGTGCACCTGCATCGAAGATGGTCACTGCTTTAATGAGGTCGTCAGCTTGCCCACAACGGGCGTCAATACCCATCGCATTTGGATGATGGAGAGTTTCCTCAAGGAAATCGAGACCTATGGTCGTCGCTTCACGGTGCACGAGTATCACGAGATGCTCAAGACCGTTGAGAGTTCAAAACCTGATTACGCGCCTTGGCAACAGGGCCTTGCGGCGGCCTGCGCCTGTGGCGCCTTCGTTTTTTTGCTCGGCGGCGGCCCTATCGAGATGGCCTGCGCGTTCGTGGGCGCGGGTGTCGGCAACTTTGCCCGCTCCCATATTCTCAAGCAAGGCCTTGGTCAGTTCAGCGCGCTGACGACCGGCGTTGCGCTCGCTTGCGTTTCGTATCTGCTGGCATTGCTCGGCCTTGGCCAGGTCATACCGGGGGCAATGTCGCACCAAGAAGGCTATATCGGCGCCATGCTCTTTGTGATTCCCGGCTTTCCACTCATTACGGCAGGCCTCGACATCGCTAAGCTCGACATGCGAAGCGGTATCGAGCGCCTTTCATATGCCGTATCGATTATTGTGATGGCGACCCTCGTAGGTTGGATGGTTGCCGAGTGTGTTGGCCTGGCGCCGGACGACTTTGCCCCACTGGGCCTTTCGCCGCTTGCCCTTACGCTCCTGCGCGTGGTGATGAGCTTCGTTGGCGTATTCGGCTTCTCGGTGATGTTCAACAGCCCGGTAAAGATGGCCGCGGCAGCTGGGTTGATCGGCGCCGTGTCCAATACCCTGCGTCTGACCCTTGTCGATGCGCCGACGATGATTCCCTTCCTGGGCCTCAGCACGGGAATGCCTCCCGAGGCAGCAGCGTTTATCGGCGCGCTGGTATCGGGGCTGCTCGCAAGCTTGGCTGAAGTCAAGCTCACCTACCCGCGCATCGCCCTCACGGTGCCTTCGATTGTCATTATGGTGCCGGGCTTGTATCTGTATCGCTCGATGTATTACATGTGCACCTTCGACACGGTCAATATGCTCGGCTGGTTTGTGCGCGCAGTGCTCATCGTAGCGTTTCTGCCCGTTGGACTGGGTGTGGCGCGTACGCTCACCGACCCTCGCTGGCGCCACACCAGCTAATTGGTACAAGGGTGACAGGTTACTTTGCACCAAATGAGTTGCGGTGAAATAGGGACTGAATTGCTGCTTAAAGGGTCAAAACAGTCCGTATTCCACCGCAACTTATGGGGTCGGGGGATTATCGGTGCCCTGCATCTTCATAAACTCAACGCTTACGAAGCGCATGCGTTTCGTGCTAGGCTGGTTCCACCACATAAGTAGTCGCAGACGCGCGTACCACGGGCGGGCGAGATGAAGTTCCAACAGCTCCATCTTGCCCGCCCGTTTTTGTTGCGTGGCGCCGCGGTACAACACAGAGAGGAATCTGCCCTTTATGCCTATCAACAAACGAGAGAGCCTGCTGTTCACCTTTATCATGTGCTTTTGCATGGTGCTCTGGATGAGCATCTACAACGTTGCCCTGCAGCACGGGGCCATCAACGGCGAGGTCGTTGCCACTGCGTGGCTCGGCTTCCCCGTTGCCTACATTTTTGCCATGTGCTGCGACTGGTTCGTCGCCAGCCCGCTCGCCAAGGGTTTCGCCTTTAAGTACTTGGTCACGCCGGGCAAGAGCTCGCCACTTGCCATGACGCTCGCCGTCAGCTCCTGCATGGTCGTTCCCATGGTCATCATCATGTCGCTGTACGGTGCCTGTGAGGGTCTGACGCACATGCCCGGCGGCATCCTTGCGAACCTGTATTCCGTGCCCGCGATCTGGATGATCAACATCCCGCATAATTTTGTGATGGCGCTGCCGTGGAACCTTTTGGTAGCCGGTCCGATTTCCCGCTTCGTCTTCCGTCGCGCCTTCCCTGTGGGGACGGTTTTCGAGGAGGAGCATGCCGAGCTCTTGGAGCAGGCTATGGCTCCTGAGTGCGAGTAGCTCGCTTAGGGATCTGCTGAGCGCGGGCGACTTGCTTGGTTGGAGCCCTAAGCGTGGATAGCTCTCTCGGCGACATCGCGGGCGTGAGCGGTGCGCATGACCGGAGGGCCCGTGCTGCTCCGTTGCCCGACGTGCTAGCGCGCAGAACAATCTGTTGGTGCATTCGGCGGCTGCTGAAGCGTTTCGGCAGCCGCTTTTTATACGGAGTTTAAATACAACAGTCTGTTGTATTACGTAGAGTGGTATATCTCTAGCGGGAAAAATGCGAGAGACGGAGCATTATGGCGTTGCTAGTAGGACTGGACGTAGGGTCGACGACGACCAAAGTTTACGCGATGCACGAGGATATGACCGAGGCGTGGTGGGGATATCGCCGCCACGGGGCGTGTCAGACAACGAGCGTGCGCGCCATGCTCGGCGAGCTCGCCGAGCGCTTTCCCCATGAGTCGCTGCGCGTTGCGGTGACCGGCTCGGGTGCGCGCGATATCGCGACCGCGCTGGGCGCCTCGTACGTTCAGGAGGTGGTCGCCAACGCGCTCGCGATCAGCAGGTTCTATCCGCAGACGCGCTGCGCCATCGAGCTGGGCGGCCAAGACGCCAAGATGATCTTCTTCCGCACCAACGATAAGGGAGACATCGAGGTTGCCGACATGCGCATGAACGGCTCGTGCGCAGGCGGTACCGGTGCATTTATCGACGAGATGGCAAAGCTCATGGGGGTCGGCACCGAATCGGGCGAGTTCGAGCAGCTCGCAAGCCGGGGAACGACCGTCCACGAGGTCTCGGGCCGCTGCGGCGTGTACGCAAAGACCGATATCCAGCCGCTGCTCAACGAGGGCATTCCTACCACCGACCTGGCGCTTTCGGCGCTTCACGCGGTCGCCCGCCAAACGATCGGCGGTCTGGCCCAGGGTATCGACATCGAGCCGCCGGTAATCTTCGAGGGCGGTACGCTCGCCTACAACCCCACACTGGTCCGCGTGTTCCGGGAGCAACTGAATCTATCGGACGATCAGGTTATCGTCCCGCGCGATCCGCAGATCATGGTCGCGCGCGGTGCCGCCCTGTCGCTGACCGACATGTTCGCATCGTCCCAACCGATCGACCTTCCCGACGCTTTTGTCCGGCTGGATAAGCTCGAGACGGTCGCGCCCGCAAGCGGAGAGGGACGTCTTGCCCAGCCCTTTTTTGCCACACCTGCCGAGCAGGCGGATTTTACGGCACGCCATGGCAAAGAGACGCCGGCAAAGGGTCCGGATGCGTATGCGCCCGGAGAGACGGTGCGTGTGGCGCTCGGTATCGATTCGGGGAGCACGACGACCAAGTTCGCCCTGGTCGATGAGGCGGGTGAGCTTGTCGATTCGTTCTACGCGTCTAATAACGGCAGACCGCTCGACGTCGCCCAACAGGGTCTTGTCAGCTTGAAGAACCGCTGGGAGACAGCGGGAGTCACGCTTGCGATCGATGCCGTGGGCACCACGGGATACGGCGAGGAGCTTTTCGCGCGCGCGTTCCACGCCGACTACCATACGGTCGAGACGGTCGCGCACGCCCGCGCCGCGTGCGTATGCGTTCCCGATGCGACCTTCGTGCTCGACATCGGCGGACAGGATATGAAGGCCATCTGGCTCAACCACGGCGTGCTGACCGATATCGTCGTCAACGAGGCGTGCTCTGCGGGCTGCGGCTCGTTCCTCGAGGGTTTTGCCAAAAACCTCGGAATAGCCGTTGAGGATATCGCGACCGAGGCATTTTCGTCCAAAGCCCCCGCCGTTCTCGGCAGCCGCTGCACGGTGTTCATGAACAGCAGCGTCGTTTCCGAGCAGCGGCGCGGTAAGGGTCCGGGCGACATCATGGCCGGTCTCTGCCGTTCGATTATCGAGAACGTGTTCACCAAGGTCATTCGCGTTTCAAATCTCAACCGTCTGGGCGACAAAGTCGTCGTCCAGGGCGGCACGTTCCGAAACGACGCGGTGCTGCGCGCATTCGAGCAGTATCTGGGCAAACCCGTCACGCGTGCGCCCCACCCGGGGCTGATGGGCGCTATCGGTATCGCCCTGCTCGCGCGCGAGGAATGCCGCAAGGGCGACGCCGGCACGTCGTTTATCGTGCTCGATGCCGTGGAGCGCTTCGAGCATCGCGAGTTCGGCGGCGTTACCTGCCGTCGGTGCAACAACCGCTGCCAGCGCGCGGTCGTGGCATTTGGCGACGGCTCGCTTTACGTCACGGGCAATCGCTGCCCGCGCGGCGGCGCCATCTCATGGGATGAGCTCGTGCGCGAGGTTCCCGCGGCGGAGGAGCTGCGTCCGCAGGGTGCTTGCGAGGCACAGGCACCCGGCACGGGGCGCGACCGGACCGCGGCTGCCCCCAATCTCTTTGTCGACCGCGAGAAGCTGCTGTTCGAGTCGTACCCCGCGGTTCCCGTCAGCGGGGGGCGCGATGTCACGATCGGCATTCCCCGTGTGCTCGAGTTCTGGGACACCATGCCGTTCTGGTCGACGTTCTTCAGCACGCTCGGCTTTAAGGTGCGCGTCTCGGGACGCAGCACCAAGGCGATGTACGAGCGCGGTCTGGCGCACGTCACATCCGACACCGTGTGCTTCCCGGCCAAGCTCGTCCACGGGCACATCCGCAATCTCGTCGACGCCGGCGTCGACCGCATCTTCATGCCCATCATCACGACGGTGCCCACCGAAAACACCGCCTCTACCAGCGAGTGGATGTGCGCCGTCGTAAAGGGATACCCCTACGTGATGCGCAATTCCGATAACCCGGAGGAGCGTTTCGGCGTTCCGTTCGATACGCCGCTGTTCCACTGGTACGACGAGGGCGACCGAAACCGCCAGCTCAAGGCGTGGTGCAAGGAGACCTTCGATATCGATGCCGACCTGGTTGCCAAGGCGACCGAGCAGGCGGACCGCGCGCAGGAGACGTTTGAGAACCAGCTGCAGCTGCGCGGCAGGCAGGTGCTCGAGAACGTGCGCGAGGACGGCGGCTACGCGGTGGTGATCGCTTCGCGCCCGTACCACAACGACCCGCTGGTCAACCACGGGCTGCCCAAGCTCTTCTCTGAGCGCGGCATCCCCGTGCTGACGCCCGATGCGGTGCCGGGGGTCTGCAACGTCGATCTTTCCAACAGCCGCATCGACATCGTGAACAACTACCATGCGCGCATGCTGTCGTGCGCGGTCATCGTCGCATCGACGCCCGAGCTCGAGCTCGTGCAGATGGGCAGCTTCGGCTGCGGCCACGATGCGTATCTCACCGACGAGATCGCGCGCATGATGGGCGAGATGGGCTCCAAGGTTCCGATGATGATCAAGCTCGATGAGAGCGACGTCGCCGGTCCCATGGGCATTCGCGTGCGTTCGTTTATCGAGTCGGTCAACCGTCGTCGCGCGGAGGAGCGTGCCGAGGGCGCCCGGGTGCACGCGGTCCATCCGCTCGACGACCCGTATAAGGTCAAGTACACCAAGCGCGACCGGCACGACAAGATCGCGCTGGTCCCCAACACCTCCCATGCGTTCTGCAGGCTCATGACCGCGGCGATGCGCAATCAGGGCGTGCGCGCCGAGGCCCTTGATATCGGGCGCGAGGATGCCATCCGCCTGGGCAAACGCTATGTGCACAACGACATCTGCTTCCCCGCGCAAATCGTGATCGGCGAGGCGCTCGCGGCACTCGAGAGCGGTAAGTACGACCCGCACGACGTCGCCGTGGTGACTGGCAAGTATATCGGCGACTGCCGCCTGACGCACTACATGCCCCTGCTGCGCCGCGCGCTCGACGACGCGGGATACGACTATGTCCCGGTGCTCACCAACGACGACGTCGATGCCCACAATGCGCATCCGGGCTTCAAGCTCGGCCTTGGCCCGAGCATCCAGATCGCCTACGGTCTTCCCATGATCGATGCCCTCGAGGCCATGCTTAGGCGCATCCGTCCCTACGAGCTCGAGAAGGGCGCGGCGGACGCTGCGTTCGACCGCGCGCTCGATGAGGTTATCGAGGGCATGGAGCGCTCCGGGCTGAGAGGCCAGGCGACGGGCTTCAAACGCGCGCTTGCGATCATGGACGCCGTTCCGTACGACCGCTCGAACCCGCATCCGACCGTTCTCATCGTGGGCGAGTACCTGCTCAATTTCCATCTCGGCGCCAACCACGAGATCGAGCGCTACCTCGAGGACAACGGGCTCGAGGTCATCGAGGCGCGCATGACCGACGTGATCCGCAAGACCTATTTCTACAAGCATGCGCAGTCGCGCGAGTTCCACGTCGACCTGTCGCTGCCCGAAAAGGCCTGGTACGCCACGGCGGACAACCTGTTCGAGCTCGCGCACGACCGTTGCGACCGCCTGGGCGCGGCGAGCCCGCTCTACGAGCCGCCGACGCGCATGCCCGAGCTCGTGCGCGCGAGCGATAAGATCCTGCACCATACGTTCGATGCGGGCGAGGGCGTGCTGATTCCGGCGGAGATTCTCGAGCACGCCAAGCGCGGCTGCCGCAACTTCGTGATCCTGCAGCCGTTCGGGTGTCTGCCCAACCATGTCGTGGGGCGCGGGCTCATCCATGCGCTCAAGGAACAGTATCCCACGGCGCAGTTCCTGCCGCTCGACTACGATCCCGACGTGAGCTTCGCCAACGTGGAGAACCGTCTTCAGATGCTCATCATGAACGCCAAGGCGCAGGGGTGCGGTGAGGCGCATGGCGAGACCGCGTAAGGACGCCGATGCGCCCGATGCGCGCACCCGTATCATCGAGGCGTTTTGGGAGCTCATCGAGAACAACAGCATCTTCGAGCTGTCGGTTGGCGAGGTGACCCGCGCCGCCCAGTGCAATCGCGGAACGTTTTACTACTATTTTCACGATTTCGATGAACTCGTCGCCATCGCCATAGCCCAGCTGCTGCAGGATAACGAGCTCATCACCGATGCCCTCTGGCATTTTTCGAGCGAGGGCGACCTTTCGGCGTTCGACCGGCGCGACGTCCGCTGCCTGCTGCGGCGCATCGTCATCACCATGAGGGCGGGTGCCGCCGAGCAGGTCGTGCAGGGCATCCATACGATCATCATCGACCGCGTGAGAGAGATCGTCCACCCCGACGGAGAAGAGCTCAAGGCAGATTCGAGCTTTGCGGTGGGCTTTCTGGTCTCGGGCATCATGGGCTTTGTGATGGCGGTCGGCTTTGCCCGGGAGGGCGGCGAGGAGATAGACCTCGAGCAGCTGGGGGACAGCGCGTGCGCGTACCTGAGGGCGGTCGCCATGCAGACGGTGGAAACGGTCGCGCAAGTCGAGGGCGTCGATACATCCGAGCTGCTCGAACGCGTCTCCAAGGAGGCCGATGCCTATCGCGCATCGCGTGCGACGAGTCCCGACGTGGTGAAAGACGCCTAGGGTTTCTCTTGCGGGGCGCCTGTCGCGCATCGCGCGGTGAGTCCCGCGATGCGGTCATAACCTGCATTCATGTGAGCCGGGTTTATAGATATTCCTCCAGCTGTTAACATAGACAACCTGTGGGTAAAGAGACAAAAGCGCCGCCGACGGGCGGGCGTTTTGATTTCGATGAACTCATGTAAGGAAACGAGCATGTTAGATAGATTTACCGATCGAGCGCGCAAGGTCATGTCGATGGCCAAACAGGAGGCGCTCGATCTGCACTCAAATAAGGTGGGCACCGAGCACCTGCTGCTCGCACTCGCCAAGGAGGACGAGGGCATCGCTGCCGAGGCGCTGCGCTCGCTTGATATCTCCTACGATGACATCATGGATACTCTCAAAGAGGTCCAGACCACGGTTCCCGAGCCCAGCGAGGAGACCGAGGCTGCCAAGCTTGCCTTTACGCCGCTCGTCATTAGCGTGATGGAGCGTTCATTCCGCGTGGCGCGCGAGAACAACCAGACCTACGTGTCGACCGAGCACTTGCTGATCGGCATCGTCGAAGAGGGCAACGGCATGGCCATGGATATCCTCATGCGTCTGGGTGTGTCGTCCGCCTCCATCAAAAAGGCTATCGAGAAACTCACTGCCAAGGACCAGGATAAGAAGCGTCCGCTCGCTGGTGCCGGTGCTGGTCGTCCCGGTGCGGGTCTTCCGTTCTTTAGCGGCTCGGATGCCTCTCAGCAAAAGGGGAGCGGCACCGACACGCTCAAGCAGTTCGCCACCAACCTCACGCAAAAGGCGCGCGACGGCGAGCTCGATCCCGTGATTGGCCGCGAAAAGGAAGTCCAGCGCATGATGGAGATCCTTTCGCGCCGCACCAAGAACAACCCGCTTATCCTGGGCGATCCCGGCGTGGGCAAGACGGCCATCGTCGAGGGCCTGGCGCAGCAGATCGCTGCCGGCAACGTGCCCGAGAACCTCATGAACCAGAACATCTGGACGCTCGACCTGCCGGGCCTCGTTGCGGGCGCCAAGTATCGCGGTGAGTTTGAGGAGCGCCTCAAGAACGTGATCCAGGAGGCCACCGAGGCCGACGACGTCATCCTGTTTATCGACGAGATGCACACTATCATCGGTGCCGGTTCTGCCGAGGGCTCCATCGACGCGAGCTCCATGCTCAAGCCCGTGCTTGCGCGCGGTGCCTTCCAGATTATCGGCGCCACCACGGCCGAGGAATTCCGTAAGTACCTCACCAAGGATCCGGCCTTTGAGCGTCGCTTCCAGACCATCGATGTCGAGGAGCCGAGCGTCGAGGACACGGTCAAGATCCTGACCGCGCTCAAGCCGCGCTACGAGGAGCACCACCATGTGCGCTATACGCAGGGTGCTATCGAGGCCGCCGCGAACCTTTCCAACCGCTATATCCAGGATCGCTTCCTGCCCGATAAGGCCATCGACCTCATCGACGAGGCCGGTGCCCGCGCTCGCATCGCCGCCAACCGCGCGCCCGAGCCGGTGCGCGAGGCCGAGCATCGCGTCGAGGAGCTCAAGGCTGCCGCACAGGAGGCCACCGAGAGCGACGACATGAACAAGGCCGCCGAGATCACCGAGCAGCAGAAGGCCGCTGAGATTGAGCTCGCCGAGGCCAAGGCCGCCTGGACCGCCGAGCTCGACGCCAGCCCGCTCACCATCGACGTGAGTCAGATTGCCGACATCGTGTCCGTGACCTCTGGCGTGCCGGTTTCCTCGCTCACCGAGAGCGAGAGCCGTCGCCTGCTGCAAGCCGAAAGCGTGCTCAAGACGCGCATCATCGGCCAGGATGAGGCAGTCGAGGCCGTCGCCAAGGCCGTGCGCCGCAGCCGCTCGCCGCTCAAGGACCCGCGTCGCCCCGGCGGCAGCTTTATCTTCCTGGGTCCCACCGGCACAGGCAAGACCGAGCTCGCCAAGACGCTCGCCGAGTACCTCTTTGGCAGCAAGGACGCGCTCATCAGCTTCGACATGTCGGAGTTCGGCAGCGAGTTCGAGGTCTCCAAGCTTATCGGTAGCCCTCCGGGTTACGTGGGTCACGACGAGGGCGGTCAGCTTACCAAGGCCGTTCGTCGTCACCCGTATTCGGTCGTGCTGTTCGACGAGATCGAGAAGGCGCACCCCGACATCTTCAACATTCTGCTGCAGGTGCTGGAGGAGGGTCGTCTGACCGATAGCCAGGGTAAGACGGTTGACTTCCGCAACACCGTGATCATCATGACATCCAACGTGGGCGCCCGCGAGATCGCGCAGGATGCGAGCGTTGGCTTTGGCACCACCGGCGAGCAGGGCCTCACCTCGAGTGAGATCAAGGGTCGTGCGATGGGCGAGCTCAAGCGCCTGTTCCGCCCCGAGCTGCTCAACCGTATCGACGATATTGTGGTGTTCCAGAAGCTCTCGGGCGAGAACCTGACCAAGATCGCGCACCTGCTGGTGGACGACCTGCGCCAGCGCCTGATCGCAAACGGCATGAACATCAAGCTCACCGATGCGGCCTATGACAAGATCGTGGCCGAGGGCACCGACCTCACCAACGGTGCGCGTCCGCTGCGCCGTGCTATTCAAAAGCTCATCGAGGATCCGCTGTCCGAGGAACTGCTGGCTGGCGAGTGGGGCGAGGGCGATACCGTCCTGTGCGACGTGGCCGATGGCAAGTTCGTCTTTAGCCATGGCACAGGCGAGATTCCAGCACCGCGTCCGGCGGGCACGCTCGGTGGCGATACCGCCCCGGCGGCACCGCACACCGGCAACGCCGCGCCCGTGAGCGGCGGCGTGACCTCGGGCCCCGGCGGCATGATGCAAGCCGGTTCCGGCGCGCTGTAGGGCGTGGCGACAATTTGATACGCGCAATCGAGGCGCTCCGAAAAGGGCGCCTCGATTTGTAGAGCTGCGGAAGTTGTGACCGTTACGCTATACGGTCCACCGTTAGCCGATGATGCGAGGGCGCTCGGCGTTTTCGACTGGTTTATGCACGCAAAGTCTGGGAATATACAAGTCGCATGTCTTACTGTCTAACCAGTTGCGCCAAGGAGGCACCATGGACTACAAGATTACCGGCTACGAGCCCGCCCAGCTGTTCCATTTCTTTGAGGAGGTCAGCGCGATCCCCCGTGGGTCTGGCAACGAGAAGGGCATCAGCGATTTCCTGGTTGCGTTTGCCAAGGAGCGCGGCCTCGATGTGTATCAGGACGAGGTCTACAACGTCATCATTCGCAAGCCCGCATCTGCCGGCGCCGAGAATGCCCCGACCGTGATGCTGCAGGGCCACATCGACATGGTGTGCGACAAGCTGGGCTCCGTTGAGCACGACTTTACGACTGATGGTATCGACCTGGTCGTCAAGGACGGCGTCCTCACCGCTAACGGCACCACTCTGGGCGCCGACAACGGTATTGCCGTCGCTCTGATGCTCACTGTTCTCGATGACGATTCGATCATTCACCCCGCCCTCGAGTGCGTGTTCACTACCGACGAGGAGACTGGCCTGGTCGGCGCCGAGACGCTCGACAAGTCCCAGATTAGCGCCCGCACCATGATTAACCTCGACTCCGAGGAAGAGGGCGTTGCCACCGTCAGCTGTGCCGGCGGCGTCGTCGTTACCTACACCTGCCCGATCGCGCGCGAGCACAAGACCGGTAGCACCCTCACGCTCGACATCTCCGGCCTGCTGGGCGGTCACTCCGGCAGCGATATCAATCTGGAGCGCGGCAACGGCAACCTCATCATGGCCCGCATCATCGACCGCCTGATGGTCGCCGGCGAGCCCGCCATCGTCAGCTTTAACGGCGGCACCAAGGACAACGCCATCAACCGTGAGTGCAAGGCTGTTCTGGTCTATGCCGACCACGCTGCCGCCGAGGCCGCGGCCCAGATCGCAAAGGGCATCATCGCCGACGTTACTGCCGAGCTCGAGGTCTTCGACCCCGGCTTTACCTGCACGGTTGAGATTGCCGACAACGCTGAGGTCGAGGCCATGGACGAGAAGTCCGCACTTGCCCTTATTCGCGCTCTGCGTCTTGCCCCCAACGGTGTGATCCGCCGCAACGTCGCCACCGACGGCTCCGTCGAGGTTTCCTCCAACATCGGCGTGGTTGCCACCTCTGACGACCAAGTCAAGATCATGCTGTCCCCGCGCTCCTCGATCACCTCGCTGCAGAACGAGTTCAAGGACCGCCTGCAGACGCTGGCCGATGTTCTGGGCTTCGACGCCAAGTTTGAGTTCGAGTATCCCGGCTGGAGCTATGCCGAGCATTCGCCGGTCCGCGACGTCTTTGTCGAGAGCTATCGCGAGCTCTTTGGCTCCGAGCTGCGTATCGAGTCCATCCACGCCGGCCTTGAGTGCGGCCTGTTTGCCGAGGCCCTGCACGGCCTGGACGCCATCGCCGTGGGCCCGACGCTCTCCGATGTCCACACCCCGGACGAGAGCATGGAGCTCGCTTCTGCCGAGCGCTTCTACGAGCTGCTCATCGACGTCCTCAAGCGCCTCGCTGCGTAAAGGTTGCGCTAGCAGCAGTCCGAGCCACGTGCGGGTGGATTGCAAATGACATTACGTGAGGGGGCACCCGAGCTTTTGCGACGGGTGCCCCCTCTCTTTTTTAAGAAATGGGAAATTGATTGGCGTCTAGCCCATATCCGCCTTGATGAGGTCGAGGGTGCGCTGGCAGTTTTCGCGGACGGGGCCGAGCATATGCTCGCGCAGGTCCGCCATGCCGGGCAGGTCGGCGTATTCGTCCATGACCTCTTCCATACAAATGGGCACCTCGTAGGCGAGGTCCATCATGGTCGCAAAGCAAAACTTCTCGGATAGCCCGGCATCGGTGAGCGCCGCCTCCAGCGCGGGGTCGCCCATACCGTGGTATCGGCGGATAGCGCCTGGACCGATGCGCCCCACACGATTTTCGCCGCCAACGCTCATGGCAAGGCGCGCTCGGCGGCGCATGCGCTCATATGCCAAACCCGACGCGACATCGTACATGGGTGCGAGCGCCGCGTTTGTGCCTTTGCCAAGGATGAGCGAGTAGTTTTTAGCGTGTGCGTCAGGCGCTCCGATAATGGCGTTATAGAACAACATATAGGTAAAAAGCACAAGATTCATGTGGTGGGGGACTGTGTTAATCAGTCGTTCTTGGATGTCTCGTGTAGTTGGTCCTCCGTCGGCGGTGTATTTCTGGCTTGGCAATACACCGAGCGCCTGGCAAAAGTCCTCCTGATGCAGCCTTTCGATATTTCCGCTGCTATTGACCATTCTGTCGTACCGTTCAACGACGAGCGCGGCTTCGTCTTCAAATGTGCAATAGGAGACGTTGGCAGTTGGAATGCCAACACGCCGAGCCGTTTTCATGCAGACGAATTCGTTTAAGGCCTGATGTTTGAACCCAACGACACCATTTTTGAAGATATGGGTAGTGGGGGATGACCCTAGACATTCGCACCATTGGCCATCATGCCAAGCTAGTGCAAATTTGCCTTGATTGCCGCCCAGGGACCAGCTTTCGTTGGAGCCCATCCATGTCTCTCTTTCGTCATCGCGAATTGCTTTGAGCTTGTGAGCGATTTGAGAATTGGTAAGCGGGCGGTATGCCGAGACCCTGCCGCGGGCGGCGTCTAATTGATCGGCTCGACAAAACTGAACGGCCCCCGCGCAGTCAAGACCGATATGGCACAAGAGGGCGACGGGGTTGTTGGATGCAACATCATGCTCGGTGGCAATAGCGCGACGCTGCTCTTGACTGTCGGGCAAAAGGCCAAATAGGAACGGGCGGACGATGTTATGGCCATACGTGCGATTGGAAAGCGGCATTGTTAGCGATAACGGTGCTCCGCGATAGGTTGGGGCGTATGCAAAGCTGCAGAGTCCATGCTCGTCTTGCCGGAGAGTGCCGGCGATTTCGCCACAAATGAGGGTCGCGAGTTCCATCTCTGCCATTTATTTCACAACCTTGCAGCCAAAGGAGAGGTTTGAAGTGCCGGAAAGGCCTTGCTCGGCTGCGATTTGGGCCAGCAAGGCACCATAGGAAGATGGCGTTCCTTGTCGAGTGGGTCGTCTGCCTACGCTTGGCTTTGGCAGGGTATTCGAGTTCGCGATAGGGAGGTTCACTATCGTCGTCGGATGTTCGGAGGGCGATGCGATGGAGTCGTTATCGCTTTGCGCAAAGAGACCTATGCCGAGTGCGTTAAAGACGGTCAACAGCTTGTCGAGCCGAATGCCCGTGGCATCTCCCAGCTCGAGCGATGCGAGCAGGCGCTCCGAAACACCGGCCTTATTAGCGAGGGCGGCACGGGTGAGACCCTGAGCCTCGCGTGCCTGGCGCACGTAGATGCCAGCTTGGCGCGGTGTGGTGATGGGAAGGGTATCCACGGCGATCTCCTAACGTGCAGACTTTTGCATCATAGTATGACATGCAAAAGTCTGCATGAAAAGGCCTCATGCAAAACTCTGCATTAGGCCTCATCCGGACGTTTAGTTTTGAAGGGTGTTTTACAGCGCCAAAATCCCCAGATGCTCCAGCAAAATCTTGAGGCCGATGAGGACGAGCACGACGCCACCCACGATGGTGGCGGGCTTTTCGTAGCGCGCGCCAAAGGTGTGGCCGATCGCTACGCCGGCAACGGAGAAGACAAAGGTCGTGATGCCAATGAGCGACACGGCGGGAACGATATCGACCGAGAGCGCGGCAAACGAGATGCCCACGGCAAGCGCGTCAATCGAGGTGGCGATGGCAAGGATTAGATATTCGCCCAGGTCGATCTTTTCGGCATCCTTGCCGTCGCCTTCGTTCTCGTCCTCAGTAAAGGCTTCCCACAGCATCTTGCCGCCGATAAAGGCGAGCAGGATAAAGGCGATCCAGTGGTCGATGGGGCTGATGATGCCCATGAACTGGCTACCAAGGGCCCACCCAATTACGGGCATGCCGGCCTGGAAACCGCCAAAGAACAGGCCGAGTATCACGGCGACCTTAAGGTTGATCCTTTTCATGCCAAGGCCCTTGCAGATGGATACGGCAAAAGCGTCCATAGAAAGGCCGATGGCGAGCAACACAAGCTCTGCGAGTCCCATAGTCTGGCTCCCTCTCTGCGGGCGGGCCCGCGTGTACCTCTTGGGGGAGTAACAAAAAAGACCCGTGGCGTACGCGTTGCGCGCACAGCCACGAGTCTCGTTCATTAAGGCAAGCCAGGCCGCATCGGCCAGTGTGTTGACTTGCCGCGCCACCGGAGGCGAATCCGGCCGCGCGACTACTCCCTCATTTATGCGAATCCCGATGCTACCACATGAACAGCTGATTTGGGTTGGGCTCTCAGCTGTGTTCGCTCATTCTGTAAGCATCGGATTTCGCAAGCGCCGCAGGGACAAACCGTGAGAAACTATTTAGCGTTTATGGAGCGTATACGATGGGAGCGATGCCTTGGATAAGAACGAGCTGCAAAAGCGTATGGAACAGGCCATTCGCCTGACTGCCCCCGGCCAGCCGATCCGCACCGCCCTCGACATGATCATCGCCGGTCACCTGGGCGCCCTTATCTGCGTCGGCGACACCGAAAACGTGCTCGCTGCCGGTAACGACGGCTTCCCGCTCAACATTTCGTTTACCTCGAACCGCCTGTTCGAGCTTTCCAAGATGGACGGCGCCATCGTTATCGATGGCGACCTCACCCAGATCCTGCGCGCCAACTTCCACCTCAATCCCGATCCCTCGCTCGCCACGAGTGAGACGGGCATGCGTCACCGTACTGCCGCTCGCATGTCGGTGCTCACCGATGCCATCGTGATCTCGGTTTCGGCTCGTCGCGCCGTCGTCAACGTGTACGTCCACGGCAAGAGCTACGAGATCCAGCCCGTCACCACCATCATGAGCTCGGTCAACCAGCTCGTCGCCACGCTCCAGACTACCCGTCAGTCGCTCGATCGCTCCCTGCTGCGCCTGACGGCCCTCGAGCTCGACGACTACGTCACGCTCGCCGACATTACCGGCATTTTCTCGAGCTTCGAGATCATGCAGCAGGCAAAGACCGAGCTTAAGGATTGCATCGTCAAGCTGGGTAACCAGGGCAAGCTTGTGCAGATGCAGCTCGAGCAGCTCGCGGGCTCCAGCATGGATACCGAGTACGACCTGATGATCCGCGACTACGCGAGCGATTCCTCTGAGGCCAACGCCGAGAAGATTCGCGCTGAGCTTGCCCGTATGACGCCCAAGGACCTGTCCGACCCACAGCACGTGGCGGCGGTTCTGGGTTACGACGACCTGGACGAGGACTCCGTCATGACACCGCTGGGCCTGCGCACGCTTTCGCGCGTGTCCGTCGTGCGCGACGGCGTGGCCGAGAAGATCGTCGACGAGTACGGCTCGTTGCAGGAGCTCATGGACGACATCAGCGAGGATCCGGAGCGCTTGGGCGACTTTGGCGTCAACAACCCTGCCATTCTTGCGGACTCGCTGTACCGCATGAAGGGCACCAAACAGGGGAACGCATAATGGCGCCCGTATGCGCCGTGGTCGTTGCCGGCGGCAGCGGCCAGCGCTTTGGAAATCCCGGCGGCAAGCAGCTCGTTAATGTGGCGGGCCGTCCGCTCATGAGCTGGTCCATCCGCGCGTTCGATCGTAGCGATAAGGTCGGCCATATCGTCGTGGTTTGCCCTGCCGAGCGCCGTGCCGAGATGCGCCGCCTGGCCATCGACCCGTTTGACTATGACACGCCCATCAGCTTTGCCGATGCCGGCGATACCCGTCAGGATTCCACCCGTGCCGGCGTGCATGCGGTTCCGGCGGGTTTCGAATATGTCGCCATCCACGACGGCGCTCGTCCGCTCATTACGACCGAGGCCATCGACCACGCTATCGACGTGCTCGTGAGCGACCGTGCCCTCGACGGTGTCGTGTGCGGTCAGCCCGCGATCGACACGCTCAAGATCGTTGACGGCGATAATATCGTCGAGACGCCGCCGCGTGAGCTCTACTGGGCAGCGCAGACGCCGCAGATCTTTAGCGTCGATGCTATGAAGCGCGCCCACGCTGCAGCCATTGCCGAGGGCTTTATCGGTACCGATGATTCGTCGCTGGTCGAGCGCATGGGTGGGCGCGTCCGCTGTGTCCAGAGCCCGCGCGATAACCTTAAGGTGACGGTGCCCGAGGATCTGCGTCCCGTAACCGCGATTCTGCTTGGCCGCATGGCCGAGGGAGAGGACCTTCCCTATGTTCAGTAACCTGCGCATTGGCCACGGCTACGACGTCCACCGTTTGGTGGAGGGGCGTCGATGTATCATCGGCGGGGTCGACATTCCCTACGAGCGCGGCCTGCTGGGCCACTCGGATGCCGATGTGCTCGCGCACGCCTTGGCCGATGCCATTCTGGGCGCCTGCCGCGGGGGAGACATCGGCAAGCTATTCCCCGACACCGATCCCGCCTACGAGGGCGCCGATTCGATGGTACTGCTCGCTCGCGTGATGGACTATGCGCGCGAGCTGGGCTTTGAGTTTGTCGATGCCGATTGCACCATTGCCTGTCAGCAACCCAAGATCACCCCGCACCGCGATGCCATGCGCGCCAACCTTGCCCATGCCCTGGGCGTTGACGTCGAAAACGTGGGCGTCGCCGCCACTACGACCGAAAAGCTCGGTTGGGAAGGCCAGGGCGAGGGAATCGGCGCCTGGGCCGTCTGCCTGCTACAGAAAACCGTTAAGGAGTAACGAATGCGTATCTACAACAGCGCTACCCATAAAAAGGAAGAGTTCCAGCCCATCGAGTCCGGCAAGGTCCGCATGTACGTGTGCGGCCCCACGGTCTACGACAACATCCACATCGGCAACGCCCGCACGTTCATCAGCTTTGACGTGATTCGCCGCTGGCTCATCGCGAGCGGCTACGAGGTCACGTTCGCCCAGAACCTCACCGATGTCGACGACAAGATCATCAAGCGCGCCAACGAGCAGAGCCGTACGGCCGCCGAGGTCGCGACGGAGTTCTCCGACAAGTTCATCGGCGTCATGCGCGCCGCCAACGTGCTCGATCCCGATGTGCGCCCCCGCGCCACCAAGGAGATCGGCCCCATGATCGCCATGATCAAGACGCTTATCGAGCAGGGCCACGCTTACGCAGCCGATAACGGCGATGTGTACTTTGCCGTGCGCAGCGATCCCAACTATGGTCAGGTCTCGGGCCGCAACATCGACGACCTTATGGTTGGCGCACGCATTGAGGAGAACGAGGACAAGAACGACCCGCTCGACTTTGCCCTGTGGAAGGCCGCCAAGCCCGGCGAGCCCAGCTGGCCGAGCCCCTGGGGCGAGGGCCGTCCCGGTTGGCACACCGAGTGCGCCGCCATGGTGCATCGCTACCTGGGCACTCCGATCGACATCCACGGCGGCGGCTCCGACCTTGCCTTCCCGCATCACGAGAACGAGTGCGCTCAGGCCACCTGCGCCTGGCACCAGGGCTTCTCCAACACCTGGATGCACACGGGCATGCTGCTGGTTGACGGCGAGAAGATGTCCAAGTCGCTCGGAAACTTCTTTACGCTGGCCGAGGTGCTCGAGCAGCACTCTGCCGCGGCCCTGCGCCTGTTGATGCTGCAGACGAGCTATCGCTCGCCGCTCGACTTCTCCTGGGAGCGCCTGGAGGGTGCCGAGAATTCGCTCACGCGTATTGCCGGTACGGTCGAGAACCTTCGTTGGGCTGCGAACCATGCGACGGCCGATGCCGATGCGGCTGCCGCCGAGGCGTTTGCCGCCAAGGCCGCCGAGACCCGCGCCGCCTTTAAGGAGTGCATGGACGACGACTTTAACACCGCCGGTGCCATGGGTGCTGTCTTTGGCTTTGTCACCGAGTGCAATCAGTATCTGGAGCAGGCGGGCGATGCTGCCGACAAGGCCGCAGTCCTGGCTGCCGCCGATACGCTGGCCGAGCTGCTCGATACGTTTGGCGTTGAGCTTCCCGAGCCCAAGGTCGAGTTGCCGCTGGGCCTGCTAGGCGTTGCCGCCGGTTTGGTTGCCTACACGGGCGACGACGTGGACGAGGCCGCTGCCAAGATTCTCGAGGCTCGTGCCGAGGCTCGTGCCGCCAAGAACTGGGATCTGGCAGATGCCATCCGCGACCAGCTCAAGGACCTGGGCCTGACGATTGAAGATACCGCCGCCGGCACTCGTATTAAGAGTCTCTAGTATTTGTCGACCGTTCGAGGTGCGGCAGATTGCCTTGAAAGAGGAGGGCATAGACCTGGTGGTCATGCCCGACGATTGAAAGGCAAGGTGCCGTGGCTCGGACGGTCGATTCTTGTTCGTTATTTATTAAAGGAGGCCGTCCTATGGCCGACAATCGCAAGCGTGTGGCTCGTGGCGGCAAGCAGGCTGCTTCTGGCTCGCGTCCGATTCGCCGCAATGATCGCGCTGCCGCTCCCAAGGGCCAGCGCGATCGCACCCAGGCCGCACGTCCGCAGCGCGATCGCAACCGCGACGCTGTCCAGGCTCCCAAGGGCGAGTTTATCGAAGGTCGTCGTGCTGCCGCCGAGGCGCTACGCACTGGTTTTCCCATCAAGTGCGCGCTCATTGCCGAGGGCGGGGAGCGCGATGCCGCCTTGTCGCGCCTGGTCGATGACCTCAACGCCGCGGGCGTCCGCATTAAGTTCGTTCCACGCGCGCAGCTCGATGTGCTGTCGAGCCATGGTGCTCACCAGGGCATTGCGCTCGAGGTTGGTAACTTCCCCTATGCCGATGTCGCCGACATCCTCGACCGCGCGGGCGACGGTCCGGCGCTTGTCGTTGTGCTCGACCATGTGACCGACGACGGTAACTTTGGCGCCATCGTGCGCTCTGCCGAGGTTGTGGGCGCAGCGGGCGTCATCATCGCCAACAAACGAGCCGCCGGCGTAACGGTGGGTAGCTACAAGACTTCTGCCGGCGCCGTTATGCATCTGCCCATCGCGCAGGTCCCCAATATCGCTCGTGCGCTCGATGACCTCAAAGCCGCCGGTTTTTGGGTGGGCGGTGCCTCCGAGCACGCCGAGGGCAGCTGCTGGGATGCCCCCTTCGAGGGCCGCGTGGCACTCGTCATGGGTTCCGAGGGCGACGGCATCTCGCGTCTGGTGTTCGAGAAATGCGACTTTTTGACCAAGCTTCCCCAGCGCGGCATGACCGAGAGCCTCAATGTTGCCCAGGCGACTACGGCCCTCTGCTTTGAGTGGCTGCGCCGCAACGCCAGCGAGCTCATGGGGGAGGAGTAGCGCATGTCCAAAAAGAACCGTGCCAAGTCCAAGGCCAAGCGCTTTGGCGAGGGCTCGGCCAAGCCGATTGTTTCGGCCGCGACCTACGGCGTGGGCGGCAATGCGTTTGCGCAGGCCATCGCCGACCCGGTCTCGACGGTGCACTCCAATAAGCCCGAGCTGTTGGTGGTCGACGGTTACAACGTGATCCACTGCACGCCGCGCTACGAAAAGCTCGTGTACGACCATTCCGACGATCCGTATTCCAGCGACGTTCACGATATGGCGCGCACCGCCCTCATCAACGACGTCGCCGCCTTTGCCCAGGGCCGCTACGAGGCCGTGATCGTGTTCGACGGCGCGGGCAATATCTCCAACGAGCGTCCCAACCTGCCTGCTGGCGGCGTGCGTATCGAGTTTTCGCCGACGGGCGTATCTGCCGATACCGTGGTACAGAAGCTCTGCATCGAGGCGCGCGAGGAAGGCCGTGCGTGCTCCGTGGTATCGAGTGACGGCACAATTCAAGCCGTCGTCATGGGCAAGGGCGTCACGCGCATCTCGAGCCGTATGCTGGTGGACGAGATCAAACAGATCGACAACGACGTGCACGAGGCCGAGGAGGCCCCGCAGATCAAGATGACCCTGGGCAGCCGTCTAAGCCCCGAGGCCCTGGCCAAGCTCAAAGCTCTGCGCGGGAGGTAGGGGAGTTGGCGGGGCGATGCTGTCTCGCTAACTCCATTCAGCGATGTCGATCATTCTTTCGAGGCGCCATGTTAGCGCCTCTTTTAGATAAGGCAGTCTCGCTGTAAGAGCGTCGTTTTTGGATAGGATTTCGATTGCCTCGTCAACGAAACCCTCGAGTTTGTCGCCGTCAAACCAGCCCATGTCCTCGACGAGCAACATTTGTTTGGCGGGGCTTGAATGAAATTGTGCGCTGGTAAAACTGTGCTCTCCCGCCCTAAGCTCCTCTAGTGATATGTTGCACCAGAGTGATGAGCCCGAATCGAAGATGGGGGCTGGTCTGCAGGCCAGTGAGTTGACGTTTCGCACGAGGCCGAAGTTGCGCCAATGACGATCGTAGTTGGCAATGATGTCATCGCATACGATCATGCGGTCAAGGGCATCCTTGACGCCTGTCACCCCGAGCTCCTCGCAGTTTGCTACGTATCGCTCGTAGTCGGTTAGTCGTTCACCTGCGTTCGCGTACTGGTTTACATAGAACGCAGGGACATACTCTTCTTCATCAGTTAAGAAGACATCGCATATGCTCAGGGCGGAAGTGCCCGTGCCCTCGAGCGAGTAAGGCACATAATCGCAGGCGTTTAGGATGCGACGGTGGAGTGCGGTCGCCACCAGCTCGTTATAAGGTTCCTGGTTCAGGTGCGCTCCTGCCTTATGCAGAATTCGACGCCCACCCTCGCGCGTCCAGTACTTTTGAAGATTGCCGTCCGAGGTGTTGTCGGGCTTTGCGGCAGCTGCCTTGCCCTCTGGGGCGAAGGACGCGATGGACAGAGAGACGTCGTCAAAAGCATTATTGAAGAAATTGATATCTTCCCACGCGAGACCGGAGCCTTGGGGTCTAATCCAATACTGGTCGGATAAGGAGAGGCCAAGATTTCGCTGTACGAGTTCATCGGGAACATCGACTGCGGCTTCTGCAAGCAGGGAGGCTAGCCCAATGCGTGCGAGCGGGATACCGCGGCCGCGCCACCAGATGCGGAAGGAGTTGAGCGATATGGGACCGTTAGGGCCAAATACTCCAATAGGGGCGTGGGCGTAATCGATGTTGGCACCGATGTGGGTAAAGTCTTTTCGCGATGTGCTGTAGACCAGCTGAGCGACCTCGTGCGTGCGATTCATGAGGGTGAACGCGATCTCGCTCTTACCGTGGCCGCGGCGGGGGCGTCCCCCCGTTTTGGTCACGGAGCGGAGTCGCGTGTCGACGCTGTCTTTGTCGATGAGCCATACACCAGAAGCCTTGCGGGCCTCAAGTGCTCCGTTTTTTATGAGCTCCTGCACCCTGCGCGGAGTGATGCCGAGCAGCTCGGCGGCTTCTTTGGTAGTAAGCATCGCGAAACCCTTCGTTAGAACGAATAGTTTTATATATAGCAATTGTAATTAAAACTATTCGTTCTAACGAATGGTTTTGAGATTGAGGGCGAACCGACAGAAATGAACGGGCCTGGTACCTGTTGTTGCTGGATTTTGCATATTTGTATAACGCCGTGTGGCCTGTTGCGCCTCGTCCGCAATTCCTTTATTCTTAACTGGCTTCGCGCGAAAGCGCCAAGTGTGCCAGTGTGGCGCAACGGTAGCGCAACTGATTTGTAATCAGTGGGTTGCAGGTTCGATTCCTGTCACTGGCTCCATGAGAGTTTCGGGCTCTGTTCCCTTGTGGGACAGGGCCCGTTTCTATTTATGTCTATAAGTCAGCGGGTGTGGTGCCAACCAAGCTTCAGGTTTGTCTCAATCTGTAACACGAAGAGGCTGGAAACCGTTCTAGCTGTTACAGAATGAGACGTAAGCTGAGGTCTCTGCGAAACATCTCGATCTGTAACAGATAGGGGAGGAATAACCCTCTTACTGTTACAGGTCGAGACATAGGCCGGGGCGAGGTTGGTCATCGTCATCGAGCGTGGATTATCGGACACACGAGCGTGGAAAATCTTCCGCCTAGTGAACGAACGTGGATAATCTTCCACTTTGGCCATGGGGACACGCCAAAAGTGGCAGATTATCCACGCTCGATTTCAAACGGAAGAAAATCCACGCTCGATTTTGCCTGGGAAGAGCAATCTTCTGTCTGGGAAGCCCCGATCTCGACCTATATATAGGTGCAAATAAGCCGGTATCGAAGTTCGATACTGAAGGTGTACTCCACTACAGCAAAGTGTTACCTCGGGAAACGTCACCTCAGTATCCAAAACCACCGTCCCTCATATCCAAACTCAATAAAACCGCAGGTCACGGCTATATAGATACGCCCGGCACCGTGTATCTAGAGGTTTTCGTTGACAGCCCCCAAGGTGGCATCGTATTATTTTCTTCGTTCGCGGGGGCGGCGGTCCAAAAGACCAAAGGACCTGCGGATACTTGAACGATTGGGAGTTTGCCCGAGTGGTTAATGGGGACGGGCTGTAAACCCGTTGGCTCTGCCTACATAGGTTCGAATCCTATAGCTCCCACCCGTCAAGTGCCTGTATAGCTCAGTCGGTAGAGCACTTCGTTGGTAACGAAGAGGTCACCAGTTCAAGTCTGGTTGCAGGCTCCATCCGGCGGTGTAGCTCAGTTGGTTAGAGCACACGGTTCATACCCGTGGCGTCACTGGTTCGAATCCAGTCACCGCTACCATAGGTAACACGGTGGCTTCTCAATAGTATGTTGAGAAGCCACTATGGTATAAAGGCAAAGTCCCGTCCGGGGACGACCTGTTTAGAGGAGGGCTTTATGGCCAAAGAGAAGTTTGAGCGCACTAAGCCGCATGTTAACATCGGCACCATTGGTCACGTCGACCACGGCAAGACCACGCTGACCGCTGCCATCACCAAGGTTCTCTCCGAGACCGAGGGCTGCAAGGCTGACTTCACTGCGTTCGAGAACATCGACAAGGCTCCCGAGGAGCGCGAGCGCGGCATCACGATCTCCGTCTCCCACGTCGAGTACGAGACTGCTGCCCGTCACTACGCTCACGTTGACTGCCCGGGTCACGCTGACTACGTCAAGAACATGATCTCCGGCGCTGCTCAGATGGACGGCGCTATCCTGGTCATCGCTGCTACCGACGGCCCCATGGCTCAGACCCGCGAGCACATCCTGCTCGCCCGTCAGGTCGGCGTTCCCTACATCGTCGTCTTCCTGAACAAGTGCGACATGGTCGACGATGACGAGCTCATCGACCTCGTCGAGATGGAGACCCGTGAGCTCCTCTCCGAGTACGATTTCCCCGGCGACGACATCCCCGTCATCCGTGGTTCCGCTCTGGGCGCTCTCGAGGGCGACGCCAAGTGGATGGACGCTATCCGCGAGCTCATGAAGGCCGTCGACGAGTACATCCCGACGCCTGCTCGTAACAACGACCTCCCGTTCCTGATGGCCGTTGAGGACGTTATGACCATCTCCGGCCGTGGTACCGTTGCTACCGGCCGTGTCGAGCGCGGTGAGCTCAAGCTCAACGAGCCCGTCGAGATCGTCGGCATCAAGGATACCCAGAACACCGTCGTTACCGGTATCGAGATGTTCCGTAAGTCCATGGACTTCTGCGAGGCTGGCGACAACGTCGGTCTGCTGCTCCGCGGCATCAAGCGCGAGGACATCGAGCGCGGCCAGGTTCTCTGCAAGCCCGGTTCGGTTACCCCGCACACCAAGTTCACCGGCGAGATCTACGTTCTGACCAAGGAGGAGGGCGGCCGTCACACCCCGTTCTTCGATGGTTATCGTCCTCAGTTCTACTTCCGTACCACCGACGTTACCGGTACGGTCAAGCTCCCCGAGGGCACCGAGATGGCTATGCCTGGTGACCACATCACCATCGAGGGCGACCTCATCCACCCGATCGCCATGGAGGAGGGCCTGCGCTTCGCTATCCGCGAGGGTGGCCACACCGTCGGTTCGGGCATCGTCTCCACGATCATTGAGTAAATTAGCTCTTTGATATAGCTGACTTAGAGAACCCGGCACTTATATGGGTGCCGGGTTCTTTTCTGCAATGGATATTGAGCCGTTGCTGGTGTCGAGAGGATCGATAATGGTCCTGGATGCACCGTCGATTAGCTCTCGATGGCTTCATTGATGTGTTCCAAATATGAATGGATCCACCGAGAACCAATTGACTCGAGGTTTTCATTGACAGCACTTACGTGGAGCTGATAAAGTAACAACTCGTGCCCGTACGGGGCGGAAATGAAAGGTTCAGGATACATGCGTACTCTAGTTACTCTTGCGTGCACTGAGTGCAAGCGCCGCAACTATACGACCACCAAGAACAAGTCGACCATGCCTGATCGTATGGAGATCAAGAAGTATTGCCCCTGGTGCCGTCACCACACGCTGCACAAAGAGACTCGTTAGTCTCTAGTCACATACGCCAGTAGTTCAATTGGTAGAGCATCGGTCTCCAAAACCGAGTGTTGAGGGTTCGAGTCCTTCCTGGCGTGCCAGTCATTATTCCGTAAGCTCCCACTTGGGGGCTTACGGTTTACTCATGTATAAGCGCATTGCGCGGAGGTAACCCAAATGGCCAACAAGAAGAACAAGAAGAAGGCTCAGCAGCCGGCACCTGCCAACAAAGCTGCCGCCAACTCCAAGGTTGAGGCCAAGAAGGCCGTTGCCAAGAAGAACGAGAAGGCTGCGAAGTCCAAGAAGAACGAGAAGCCTGGTTTCTTCGCCCGCACCAAGAAGTATTTCGCTTCGGTGAAGTCCGAGATGAAGCGTGTCACGTGGCCCGATAAGAAGGAGCTCGTGAACTACTCGGTCGTCGTTTGCGCTTCTCTGATCGTCGTCGGCGTCGTCATCGCTCTGCTCGATGCTGGCTTTGGCGAGGCTCTTGCTCTGTTCTCCGGATTGAGGGGCTAAACCATGTCTAAGCGTTGGTACGTCGTTCACACTTACTCTGGATACGAGAACCGCGTTAAGTCCGATCTCGAGCATCGCATCGAGACCATGGGCATGCAGGACCGTATCTTTGATATCGAGATTCCTATGGAGCGCGTCACCGAGATCAAAGAGGGTGGCAAGCGCGAGACCAAGGATTCCAAGATTTTCCCGGGTTATGTCTTGGTCCGCATGGAGATGGATGACGATGCATGGACGTGTGTTCGCAACACGCCCGGCGTCACCGGTTTCCTGGGCGGCAATGGCAAGCCCGCTCCGCTTTCCCGCGACGAGTACAATAAGATGACTCGTCGTCTCGGTAAGGGCGATTCGCCCAAGCGTACGTCGGTCGATATTGAGGTCGGTACATCCGTCCGCGTCACCGATGGCCCGCTTACCGACTTTGATGGCAAGGTCTCCGAGGTTAACACCGAGGCAGGCAAGCTCAAGGTCACGCTGATGATCTTTGGCCGCGAGACGCCGGTCGAGCTCGACTTTAACCAGGTCGCTGTCATCGCTTAAGTTTTCGTCCGTTCGCGCGAGCGTGCTTCTTCTGTGACTGCTCATCTCAGGAGTGCTTCTAACACGTGCGTGCTTACGATATAGCAAGTACTTCACACTCGTGATTCGAAAGGAATGACCATGGCTGAGAAGAAGGTTGCCAACGTCATTAAGCTCCAGATTCCTGCTGGTGCAGCTAACCCCGCTCCTCCCGTCGGCCCCGCCCTGGGCGCTGCTGGCGTGAACATCATGCAGTTCTGCCAGGCCTTTAACGCCGAGACGCAGGACAAGAAGGGCGACATCATCCCCGTTGAGATCACTGTCTACGAGGATAAGTCCTTCTCCTTCATCACCAAGACCCCGCCGGCGGCTCACCTCATCAAGAAGGAGCTGAACCTCAAGTCTGGTTCCGCTAAGCCCCAGGCCGACAAGGTTGGTCAGCTCTCCCAGGAGCAGCTCACCAAGATCGCCGAGATCAAGATGCCGGACCTCAATGCCAACGACATTGACGCCGCCAAGAAGATCATCGCCGGTACCGCCCGTTCCATGGGCGTCACCATCGCTGAGTAGCGATTTCTTATGGTAACGACGGGTGCTCCGACCGGGGCGCCCGTTAAATGTGTGCAATAGGGCACACGATACGATGTGGGAGGGCTCGCGCCCGTTTAACCACAGGAGGTAATGCACATGGCTAAGCATGGTAAGAGCTATAACGCCGCTGCCGAGAAGATCGACCGCGCCACGCTCTACACCCCCCTTCAGGCTGCCAAGCTCATCAAGGAGCTCGACACCGCCAAGTTCGACGAGACCGTCGAGGCCCACTTCCGTCTGGGCGTCGATACTCGTAAGGCCGACCAGAACATCCGCGGTTCCATCTCCCTGCCCCACGGTACCGGCAAGAGCGTTCGTGTTGCCGTCTTCGCCGAGGGCGAGAAGGCCCGTGAGGCCGAGGCTGCCGGCGCCGACATCATCGGTTCCGACGAGCTCGTCGCCCAGATCCAGAAGGGTGAGATCAACTTCGACGCCGCTATCGCTACGCCGAACATGATGGCCAAGGTTGGCCGCATCGGTAAGATCCTTGGTCCCCGTGGCCTCATGCCGAACCCCAAGCTCGGCACCGTGACCATGGACGTCGCCAAGATGGTCTCCGAGCTCAAGGCCGGCCGCGTTGAGTATCGCGCCGACCGTTACGGCATCTGCCACGTGCCCCTGGGCAAGAAGTCCTTCTCCGAGCAGCAGCTCGTCGAGAATTACGCTGCCCTGTACACCGAGATCCTGCGCGTCAAGCCCTCTTCTGCTAAGGGCAAGTACGTCAAGTCCATCTCCGTGTCGTCCACCATGGGCCCTGGCGTCAAGGTCGATCCCGCTATCCAGCGCGACTTCCTGGCTGAGTAACTAACGGTTACTGCCTGAGCAAAGCAAGCATTGCTAAAGAAACCCGGTTCCGCCTCGCGCGGGACCGGGTTTCTTGCTATCGCGTCAAAACTACCTCAAAGTGGACAGCGCCCCCTTTGAGGTAGTTACCAGGGTGTTCTAGCGGTTGAGGACTCGATAGCCTCGTGGCGCTTGAGTTCGCGGCGCATGGTTTGCGAATTGAGCCAGGCTGCCTGCCAGCCACGGATGGGGTAGCGCGCTTCGTCCAACTCAAACTGCGTATAGCCGCAGGCGTTGATGATCGTAGCCCCGCATGCATGCTGACGCTCACGTTGAAAGCCGCGACCATAGCATTGGTGCACATGCCCGTGCACCATGTAGTCGGGGTTCCAGGACTCGAGCGCTGTGTTAAAGCATTCGAACCCCCGATGTGGCAGATCATCCAGATCGCCCACGCCGGCGGCGGGCGCATGGGTGAGCAAGATGTCGCATCCGCCGACCATCCTCACTTTGCGGGACAGCTTGCGCACGCGCTTGGCCATCTCGCGCTCGGTGTACATGTTGGCGCCATCTCGATAGCGCATGGAGCCGCCAAGCCCCGCAATGCGGACGCCGCGATACACGTACACGGTGTCTTCGACACAGATGCAGCCGCCCGGTGCATGACGTGCGTAGCGGTCATCGTGGTTGCCGCGCACGTAGATGAGCGGTTTGTTGATGACCGTGACCAAAAACTCAAGATAGTCCGGGTCCAGGTCGCCGGCGGATAAAATCAGGTCGACACCTTCAAAGCGTTCCTTGCGAAAGCACTCCCATAGACATCGTTCTTCGGTATCGGCTATGGCAAGGATTTTCATAGGGCGCGGACCTTCGGCTCATCGTCAGCCTGCGGAATGGTGCCCACCACGTTGTCTGCCAGCCAGTCCATCTCGACGATTTGCGTGCTCGGCAGCGGGGGAAAGCCCTCGATCTGCACCACGCCGTCTTGGCTATGGAGCTCGCCGCCAAATGGATTGATGGAACCCTCGACGATGCCATTGCGGAGTAGCTGAACAAGTTTGCGTGTCTGATAGGGCAGGCCCGGAGCGTAGCGAATGTCGATAACGCCCGAGCTCATGCCATACCAGTAGTTGACGGCGCGGACCCGGCTGTCGTCACTGGTCTCGTCCCAGGTGCCATGCAGCAGACTTCGCACGATAAGCTCGTAATATCGGCCCCAGTTCCACACCGGCATGGCAATGCCGGCAACCTTGCCATCGATCAGGCGGTGAAGTCCGTAGGCCGTGGGATCTTCGAGCGACTTTGACATGTCGGCGCCGGTCATGACGCTCACGCCTTCGCGACACATGGCCTCGGCAAGGCCTCCGGCGGGCACATCGCCCCAGGTCAGGATAATTTGCGCGCGGGGGTCGAGCAGCGAGGCGCCGATGGCAAAGGCGTTGATCTCGCTAAGCGCGCCCGACGCAAAGACCGACGCGTGGTACCCAATTCGATGGTTGTCCGCCATGCTGGCCGCAAGGGCGCCCAGGAGGAACTTGGCCTCGTACATCTTTCCAAAGTACGAACGGACGCTTTGGTGGGGAAGGCCGATAGAACAGTTAAGGAACCGAACCTGGGGATACTCAACGGCTGCCCTGAGCGTGTATTCCATCAGGCGGTGCGAGGTCGAGAAGATGACCTTGTCTCCATGTTTGACAGCCGTTTCCACGGCGGCGTAGAACACGTCCGGATCGTGGCAGTCCTCGAACGCTTCGGTGCGCACGATACCGCCAAAGTGCTCATCGAGATACTGACGTCCTTGGTCGTGCAGGCTGTCCCAGCTCGACGTCGCACAGGGGAACTCATGGATAAAGGCGATACGCAGGGGGTTGGCCGCCGAATAGACGGTCTTGCCCATAAAGAAGTTGAGCACGCCGGAGGTGGACTTGGCGGGCGACTCTTCCTCATCAACGCTCGGCGCTTCGACAAGATCGACCTTGTCCTCGTCATTTTTGCCGGCGATGACCAGTTCGCGCCAGATCTTGCACAGGCGGTTTACAACGATATCCGTCGGCGTATCCAACAGGCGGTCCTGGTTGTATACATTGAGGTAGACGAGCATGGCGTCGGCAGGCGTAATGTCCAGGTGGTCGCCGCCTGCGCGAAGGTAGGCGCGCTTAAAGAGCAGGAAGGTGTGGCGCAGGTAGTCAACCTTTTTCTGCGGCCATTTTTCGATAAGGTTCTGACCGAGCATCTTGGCGAGCGTCTCGTAGCTTCCCTCGCGCGAGAACTCGATCTCGTATAGGGGGCAGACGCGCCAAAACGCACAGAACTCACCGTACAGGCGGCTTTCGACGGAATCCCACGTGCCGGGGTAGAGACGGGTGACCTTGGCTGAAACCGTCGGGGAGTCCAGGAATTTGAGGACGCTGACGCGCTTGTTGCCCTCTTGGACGTAAAACCGATGCATGAACTCGGTGACGATGATGGGGTCGCGATAGCCCTCGGTCACCTGGATGTCGTAGAGGTTAGACCACTTACGGGCGAACTCGGTGCTAAACGGCAGCAGGGGCATGAAGTTGCACGAAAAGGCGGACTGACGGCCCTTGGTGACCGTACCGACGACCATTTCGAGCGGAATGTCCCTCAGGCCGACGTTCTCTCGCTGGCCCAAGGGGAGCTGGGCAACCAAGCTATCGAGGTCCGTGAGGTACGGATGCTCGCTTTGACTAATGGCGCGTCGACGTCCTTGCTCGCCGCGCTTGCGTGCTTGACGATAGGCCTCTTCCATAGTTTTGCTCCCTTAGTCGTTTAAACAACTATATGAACCATGGTACCACGAATGAAAACCGCCACAAAGGTGCCTGTCCCTTTTTGGCGGGTTAGGCGATGATGGGGGCGATGGCGCGGATACAGGCGTCGGCTGCCGTGAAAGTAGTGCTGTCGTCGCTGACGATAAAGATAATCTTGCCCTTGATGCCAAAGTCGCCGATCTCGCTAAAGAGCACATACGGCTCCTTGTCAAAACCCGAGATGGGCGAGACGGCCGTTTTGGTTGCGCTCGTGAGCTCGTCTGCCAGCACGTCAAGGGAAGCCCACTTAGACGTGTCCTTTACGGCAACGGGCACGGCCACGCGCCCAAAGGGCATCAAATGCACGAGTGTGTTCTTGGAAATGTTGGAGTTGGGGACGATGATGGTCTGTCCACAGGCATCCTCAATCATTGTATGGCGCCAAGTGATGTCTTGGACCACGCCGGATACGCCGCCGACCTCGATATTGTCGCCGGGTTTGATGATGCCCATAAACGTCACCTGCATGCCGCCGATAAGGTTTGACAGCGTGTCCTGAAAGCCGAGCGAGATGGCGATGCCGCCGACGCCAAGAGCGGCGACGAGCGCGTTTGCGTTAATGCCAAAGCAGTTGTCGAGGATAAAGCTGCCGCCAATCATCCAGATGACGGCGCGCGCGATGTTGATGAAGATACTCGATGCCGGAAGCGGGTTATCGTCTCGGTTAAGCAGATGGTTCAGGGTCTTGGATACGACCTTGGCGGCGACGGCGGTGCCTATCGCCAAGATGACGGCCCAGATGATGTTGTGGACCCACCGTTGCTCAAAGAAATGAAGAATCGGCTCAAACAATTCCATGTAGGGAAACCTCCTAATGATCGTCCAACCATGATACCCACCAAGAAGCCCGTCCGATCAAATTGAACTGCGCCCCAAATCTTGGACGCCCTAAATAGCGACTAGGCCGCAAGGGCCT